>JBHGAX010000205.1:0-12989 GCA_041946635.1 Methylomirabilales bacterium (SeqCode) | reverse complement strand
GACCTGGAGCCGGGCGGCTGGGTGTTCGAGTTCGCCAACGAGTACTACCCGGACATCGACGACACCGCCATGGTCCTCCTGGCGCTGCAGCACGCCGTCGCCTCGGACCCCGAGCGGCAGCGGCGCGCCGAGCGGCGGGCCGTGAACTGGGTGCTCGGCATGCAGGGGTCGGACGGCGGCTGGGCCGCCTTCGACGTGGACAACGACTGGTCGCTGCTGAACAAGGTGCCGTTCGCGGACCACCAGGCCATGCTGGATCCCAGCTGCCCGGACATCACCGGCCGCGTCCTGGAGGCGCTGGCCCGGCGCGGCCTGGGGCCGGAGCACCCGGCCATCGCCCGCGGCGTGGACTACCTGCTGGCCCGGCAGGAGGGCAACGGCAGCTGGTACGGCCGCTGGGGCGTGAACTACATCTACGGCACGTTCCTGGCCCTGCGCGGCCTGCGGGCCGCCGACCCGGCGCGGGGACGCGAGGCGATCCGCACGGGGGCGGCCTGGCTGCAATCCATCCAGCACGCCGACGGCGGCTGGGGCGAGAGCTGCGAGAGCTACGCCAAGCAGCGCTTCGTCCCGGCGCCCAGCGTGCCCTCGCAGACGGCCTGGGCGCTCCTCGGGCTCGCGGCCGCCGGGGAGACCGGCTCCGCGGCGGCCCTCCGCGGGGCGCAGTTCCTGCTGGACCGCCAGCGCCCGGACGGCACCTGGGACGAGGCGGGCACCACCGGGACGGGATTCCCCACGGTCTTCTACCTCACCTACCACATGTACCGGCTCTACTTCCCGCTGCTCGCGCTGGCCACGCTGCTGCCCGCCTGGCGCGAAGCCGCGCGATGACGGCACGGCCACCCCGGCCCGCGAGCCGCCGGCGCGTCGCGGGCCTGCTGCTCCTCGGCCTGGTCGTCGCCGCCCCCGCGCTCGCGACCGGGATGGAGTCGGCAGGCGCCCCGCGCGTCTCGCGCCTGTGGAGCGTCGGCCTCCGCTGGGAAAACGACACGATCTCCGACAACGACCGCTTCTACACCAACGGGGCGGTCGTGTCGCTCTCCCACACGGGTCCGAGCTGGGCGGAACCGATCTTCCGGCGGCTGCCGTGGGGCGAGGGGCGCCGGACGGTGACCTACTCGCTCAGCCAGACCATGTTCACCCCCGAGGACACGGAGCGCCAGCCCGCCGACCCGGCGGACCGCCCGTACGCCGGCGTGCTGACCGCCGGCCTGGGCCTGCACGGCGATCGCGGGCACCGCTACGACGGCCTGAAGCTCGTCCTCGGGGTGGTGGGCCCGTGGGCCGGGGCCGGGGAGACGCAGCGCGAGGTGCACCGCATCCTGAAGACCGCCGTCCCCCGCGGCTGGGACTCCCAGCTCCACAACGAGCCGGTGGTGAACCTGGCCTACGAGCACCGCCGCAAGTACCGGTGGCTGGGCCGGGCGGAGGGCTGGGCGCTGGAGGGGCTGCCCATCGCGGGCGCCATGCTCGGCAACCTGATCACGCAGGCGCAGCTCGGGATCCAGGTCCGGCTGGGCTACCGGATCCCGGACGACTTCGGCATGACGCTGCTGCGCGGGATGAGCGAGCTGCCGCCGCCGCGGCATCCCGCCGCCGGGGACACGCTGGGATTCGCCGTGCACGGCGGCGTCGGGGGGAACCTGGTGCTGCGCGACCTCACGCTGGACGGCAACACGTTCAGGGACAGCCCCAGCGTGGACAAGAAGCCCTTCGTGCCCCTGGCGGCCGTGGGCCTGAGCGTGGGCAGCCGGCGCTTCCTGGCCGCCTTCTCCTACGTCTTCGCGGGCGAGGAGTTCGAGGGCCAGCACGGCTCGGCCCAGTTCGGCACCCTCACCTTCAACTACTTCTTCTGAGCGTCCCGCGAACGCATCCCCCCGCTCCTGGCGTGGGACGGTTCTTCAGGCCGCCGCGTCGCCGCCCTGCACCGCGGCCGCGAACGGCTCGAGCTGCCCGGGCAGGCCGAAGGCCCGGACGCGGTCTCCGGGGCGCAGCCTCGTGTCCGGCGAGGGGTTGAGCGTGCTGCTGCCGTCCGCCCGCCGGATGGCCAGGACCAGCACGCCGAACCGCTCGCGGACCCGCGCCTCGCGGAGCGACTGATCGGCCAGGTCGGCCCCACCGCGCACCTCCAGCTCGCGCAGCTCGGGCAGCACGTCGGGCCCCGGCGGGCGGCGGCGCCCCGGCAGGCTCATGGCCTCGCGGAAGCGATCCAGGTAGGCGTCGACGCGCGCCGCCGGCAGCTCCAGGTTGGCCAGCGCCTCCTGGATCAGGAAGCTGGCGCCCTCCATCCGGGGCTGGACCACCGCGGTGGCGCCGGCCGCCTGCAGCCGCTCCTGCTCCTCCGGCGAGCCGGCGCGCACGAGGATGGGGATCCGGGGAGCCAGCGCGCGCGCCGCGCGGACGATGCCGTGGGCGGCCTCCGCCTCCGCCAGCGTCACGATGAGGACGGCCGCGCGGCCGATGCCCGCCGCCTCCAGGATCGGCTCCTGCTGCGCGTCCCCGTAGAGCGCGGGGATCTTCCGCGCGGCCAGCGCCGGGATGGTGTCCGGGTCGGTCTCCAGCACCAGGAACGGAATCCGGAAGGTTTCCAGCGCCTCGCCCACGGCGCCGCCGATGGGCCCGAAGCCGCACAGGATGACGTGGCCCGCCAGCGCCTCGCCGCGCGGAGCCTCGCCCGGGTGCGCGGCGTGCCGGGCCGCCGCCCGGCCGGCCAGCCAGGCGGGCGCCCTGCGCACCAGGAGGGCGTTCAGCAGGATGGTGAGGAGCGAGGTGGCGAGCGTCGCGTTGAACACGGCCTGGTCCAGGTGCCCGGCGCGCATCCCGGCGCGCGCCAGGAGGAAGGCGAACTCGCCGATCTGGGTGAGGCTGACCGCGACCAGGAGCGCGGTGCGCCAGGTCTCGCGGAACAGGCGGACGAGGAGGCTCCACACGACCAGCTTGCCGAGCAGGACGACCGCCATCATGCCGCCCACGAGCTGCAGGCCGTCCAGGATGGCGCCGGGGTTGATCAGCGCGCCCACGGTCACGAAGAAGATGGCCACGAAGATGTCCCGCAGCGGGGCGAGCCGGGCCAGCGCCTCGTGCGCGTAGTCCGACCCGCTGATCGCCAGCCCGGCCAGGAAGGCGCCCAGCGCCAGGGACAGCCCGGCGGTCTGGCTGAGCGCCGCCGTCCCCACGCTGATGGCCAGGGCGACGATGAGGAAGAACTCCCGGTTCCGGGTGCGGGCGACGCGGCCCAGCACCGCGGGGAACACCCTGGCGGCGAGGAATCCGAAGGGCACGAGGATGGCAACGGCCTTCGCCAGCGCCAGCCCCACCTCGGCGAGCCGGCCCGGCTCCATGGCGCCGAGCGTCGGGATGAGGACGATGAAGATCACGACCGCGAGGTCGTCCACCAGCACCAGGCTCACCGCGACGCGGCCATGGCGGGCGTGCAGCTCGCCCCGGTCGAGCAGGAGGCGGACCAGGACCAGCGTGCTCGCGGTCGAGACGATCATCCCGACGATGAGCGAGGGGATGGGCGGCCAGCCGAGGAGCCGGGCCGCGCCGAAGCCGAGCCCCGTCAGGGCCAGGATCCCGAGGACGCCCCCCACCGCCCCGACCCACCTGAGCCGCAGCAGCTCCTGCGGCGAGAACTCGGCGCCGATGAAGAACATGAGGAGGATGACCCCGATCTCCGCGAACAGCTCGAAGGTGTGGACCTCCGAGACGACGGCGGTGTTGATGAGGCCGACGTGGGAGAAGGCCTGCGGGAAGTTGCCCACCAGCCGCCCGGAGGCCGGGTCGTACTCCTCGGAGAGGAGGCCGACGTCGTTGCGGAGGGCGAGGAGGCGCTCGAAGATCTCCCGCGCCTCGGCGTGCCGGCCCTGCAGGGCCAGGTTGTCGGCCAGCCAGAACGTGCACAGGAGGAAGGCCCCTTCCCCGGGGGGCAGCCCGTCCACCTCGGGCACGGTGGGGTAGCGCTCCACGAAGCCATCGCGGACCAGCCGGCGCTGGATGTACTCCACGGTCCCGCGCATGCGCGGGTCGGTGGCCGGGAGGAACCCGACGAGCGGGAGCATCAGCAGGCTGGCGTCCGGGTCCTTGGCGCCGTAGTACTGGACGAACGAATTGAGCCCGGGATCGTAGCCCTCGCGGCAGATCTCGTCGTGGATCTCCCGGCGCAGCCGGCGCCAGCGCTCCACCTCCCCGCCCAGGCCGAACTCCTCGCCGCTCTTCACCGCCCGGTCCATGGCCACCCAGGCCATCACCTTGGAGTGCGTGAAGTGGCGCCGGGGGCCGCGCATCTCCCAGAGGCCCTCGTCCGGCTTCCGCCAGTCCGTCTCCAGGAAGCGGAGCAGGGCGCGCTGCACGCGCCAGGCGTTCTCGCTGGGCGGGAGGCCCAGGCGGCGGGCCAGGTGCAACGCGTCCATGACCTCGCCGTAGACGTCCAGCTGGTGCTGGCGGTACGCGCCGTTGCCGACGCGCACCGGCGCGGAGCCCTCGTAGCCCGGCAGCCAGGCCAGCGCGAGCTCCGTGAGCCGCCGCTCGCCGGCCACGCCGTACATGATCTGCATGTCGCCGGGCGTGCCGGCCACCGCGTTCACCAGCCACTCCCGCCAGGCCGCCGCCTCGTCCGTGTAGCCGCCGACCATCAGGGCGTAGAGCGTGAACGTGGCGTCCCGCACCCAGCAGTAGCGGTAGTCCCAGTTGCGCACCCCGCCCACCAGCTCGGGGAGGGACGTCGTGGGGGCCGCCACGATGCCGCCCGTGGGCGCGTAGGTGAGCGCCTTCAGGGTGATCATGGAGCGCAGGACGGCCTCCCGCCACTCCCCCTGGAAGGTGCAGCGCGCCGACCACTCCGTCCACCAGCGCTCGGTCTCGCGCAGGGCGTCCTCCGGGTCGGCGGGCGGCGGCTCGGGCCGGTAGGTGGACGCCCAGGCCAGCTCGAAGGGCACCCGCTGTCCCGCGGCCACGCTGAAGCTCGCGACGCTGTGCATGTCGGCCCCGCGGAGCGGCGCGCCGGCCCGGCAGTACAGCGTGTCGGGGCCCGCGGTGGCGCGGATGCCCCCGCCGCTCTGCCGGACCCAGGGCACCACCGAGCCGTAGTCGAAGCGGATGGCGAGGTCCAGGCGCATCGCCACCTCGCCCCGCCGGCCCTCCACGATGCGCACCAGGTCCGGCGTGCCGGTGCGCGGGGGCATGAAGTCCACCAGCGTGACGGCGCCCGTGTCCGTCTCGTACTCGGTCTCCAGGATCAGCGTGCCCGGGCGGTAGCGCCGCCGGACCGCCCGCGGCTCGTCCGCGGGGGCGAGCAGCCAGCGCCCGTGCTCCGGCGTGCCCAGGAGCGCCGCGAAGCAGGCCGCCGAGTCGAAGCGGGGGAAGCAGAGCCAGTCGATGGACCCGTCCCGCCCCACGAGCGCCGCCGTCTCGCAGTCGCCGATGAGCGCGTACTCCTCGATGCGGGATGCCATCCGCCCCCTCCGGCGCGCCTGCCCGCCGGATTCCAGTGTGCCGTACCAAGCGGCGCGGCTACTGCAGCAGGCTGTCGTACTCGCCGGTCAGCTTCACGTCGCCGTTGGTCGAGCCGAAGGCAAAGGCGTAGTGGCTCAGGCTGGCCCGGCGGAAGTCGCAGATCAGCTCCACCAGCCGCCCGCGGTCGTACTCGCTCATCGCCTCGCCGTGGCGGCGGTGGCGGAGGTAGGCCACGGCCAGGCGGACCAGCTCGTACCGCTCGAAGCGCAGGGTGTCGACGAGGCGGGATCGCTGATCGCGCACGAAGGCGGACAGGCGCTCCAGGTCCATCAGGATGCTGCGGTACCCGAAGTCGATGCGCTTCCAGAGCGAGCAGAGGTCGCCGGACGGCAGGCTGTCGGCGTACTGGTGCACCAGGTTCTGGGAGACCCGGGCGTCGTCGGCGTCGGTGGTGTCGTAGCTCAGGTCGAGGCCGGCGTCGCCGAAGGCGTCCACGAACTCGTTCCAGTCCTTGAGCACGATGGGGTCGTAGCTGCCGGGGCGCAGCCACGAGAAGCCGTCCCGGCCGAAGGCCCACTCGTAGAGGTACGCCTCGCGCACGTCACCCTCGCCCAGGCTGACCGACCCCAGCACGCGCGGCACGTGCGCGAAGACGTAGACCCGGCTGCGGTAGAAGTGATCGTCCAGCTTCTTGGCCACGAGGTGGCGGATGAACATCTCGTGGCCGGCCAGCGGGGTGGGATTGTGCTCGATGCGCAGCGCCGCGGCCACGCCCTCGGCCGTGAGGATGGCGCCGCCGAGGCCGGGGAACAGCGTGCGGATCTGGACCATGATGCGGGCCTCGCCGCCGGCGCCGGCCTCGCGGATGGGCTCGACGACCCCCTTGTGGCCAAGCATGCCGGAAGCCTAGTCCTCCGCGCGCTTCGGGTCCAGCGCCCCTGCGCGCCTCTCGGCCTGTTCGGACAACCGGAGGAAGTACCGGGAAGCAGAACCGCCTCACGCGGAGACGCAAAGACGCAAGGAGAGACCAGGACCGGCTTTCTCACGCGGAGACACGCAGGCACAGAGAAACGCAGGGCTCCTTTGGGAAAAGACCGGTCTGCGTCCCTGTGGCTCCGTGTGAGCCCGTTCTCAGGTGCGGTCCAGAATGGCCTCGGCCTCGGTCCGGTCGAGGTCCATGACGTAGGGGAGGCCGGTCACGTCCGCGGCCTCGCGGGTGAGCGCGGCCAGGTCGCCCCGGGATACGTGCTCCAGGGCGAACTTGCGGCTGCCGGCCATGAGCTGGCGGAGCCCCTGGGCCAGGCGCTCGTAGTAGGTGTAGAGGCCCAGGGCGCCGGCCGGGAGCCGCTCGAAGGCCTCCCGGCCGATCTCCTTGCAGAGCTGGCCGGCCGTGACGAAGATCTCGGCGGCGGTGTGGCCGAAGCGCTCGACGTAGATGGGGATGTCGCCCGCCTGGATGGCCCGGCCGATGGTCTTGCCCACCATGGCGGCGGCGAGCGGCGCCCGCGCCATGCCGATGAGCTTCACGAAGGGCGCCCCCAGCGCCAGCCCCTTGAAGATCTGGTCCTCGAAGGCGAAGCCGCCGCCCACGGCCAGCGCCGGCAGGTACTGGCCGCGGTCCGCGAGCCGCCTGGCGTAGCGGTGGAGCAGCGAGTGCAGCTCCAGCGGCGGGACGCCCCACTCGTTCATCATCCGCCAGGGGCTCATGCCCGTGCCCCCGCCCGCCGCGTCCACGGTCAGGAGGTCCAGGCGGCAGCGCGAGGCCAGGGCCAGGGCCAGGGCCAGGTCCGCGGGCCGGTAGGCGCCGGTCTTCAGGAAGATGTACTTCGCGCCGGCGGCGCGCAGCTCCTCCACCCGCCGGGCGAACCCCTCCTCGGTGACCATGCCGGCCCGCGAGTGCCGCTCGAACTCGCGGAAGGCGCCCCGCTCGAAGGCCTGCACCACGTCCGGGTCGGTGGGGTCGGGGAGCACGATGTAGCCGCGCTCGTGCAGCGCCCGGGCCTTCGCCAGGCTCCGGATCTTCACCTCGCCGCCGATGTCCTTGGCCCCCTGGCCCCACTTCATCTCCACGCACTGCACGCCCAGCGTCCCCAGCGCGTACTCCTGGGCGCCCAGCCGGGTGTCCTCCACGTTGGCCTGGACCACGATGGCCCCGTAGCCGTCCCGCTGGTGGGCCTGGTAGAGCTGCACGCGGCGCTTCAGGTCCACCGTCTCCAGCACGCGGCCGTCCCGGATGACCGCCTCGCCGTCCATCCCCGCCACGTTCTCGCCGATGGTGAGGGCGGTGCCCGCCAGCGCCGAGCCGATGGCCAGGCCCTCCCAGTTGTTCTTGGCCACGTCGGTGGAGCCGATGGCCGAGATCAGCCAGGGGTAGCGGAACTTGAGGCCGCGGTCGTGGCCGATGCGGACCTCCAGGTCCACCGCCGGGAAGATGGCGGCATCGCTGTCCGCCGCGATCCCGTGGGCGCCGCGCACCGTCCCCATGATGCTGAGGTGGGAGTAGTCCACGGGGAAGGCCTTCTCGGCCGCCGTGGTGACCACGCCGAAGGGCTGCGGGTAGATCACCTCGTGGCCGCGGTAGGCCGACTTCCCGACCTCGCACATGCCGATGCAGCCGTCCACGCAGGTCACGCACATGCCGGAGGCCGCGACGATGGAGCCCTCGGTGCGGTTCTTGGTGAGGGTGGCGGCCGAGGAGTTCACGCGGGAGAGGGACATGGCGCCGGCTCCTTAGCTCTCAAGCTCTCAGCGATCAGCGAAGGGCAACACGTAACTCGTAACGCGTGACCTTCGGCACGAGGGGGGTCGTTCTGTTACGCGTTACGCATTACGCGTCGATTCTCGTTCGCAATCTCGCACGCCACGCACGGCTCCAGGTAGCACCGCAGGTCCTCGGCGCGGCCGGGGGCGGCGCAGGGCGGGGCCAGGGTGGCGCAGCCGCCGCAGACGGCCTGCTCCGGCGCGGTGAAGGTGCAGCGCAGCTGGCAGGCCGGGCAGACGTAGAGGCAGCCGCCGCACTGGCGGCAGACCTCCGAGGCCTTGTCGAACGGCGTCCCCAGCGACCGCGCGTTCCCCCGGCCGCGGAAGCCGATGGCCTTGGCCATCATCTGCTCCTCGCACATGCGCACGCAGCGCCCGCACAGGATGCAGTCCTCGTGCTCCTGCCGGAAGCGCTGCCGCCGCACGCCGTGGGCCGCGGCCAGGTCCTGGATCGTCTTGGACTGCGGGCAGGAGGCCAGCAGCAGCTCCAGGATCACGGCGCGGGCGCGCCGGACCCGCGCCGACGCGGTCCGGACGCGCAGGCCCTCCTCGGCCGGGTAGGTGCAGGCGGTCACCAGGCGCGCGCGCGGCCCCTCGCCGATCTCCACCACGCACAGGCGGCAGGCGCCGTAGGGCGAGAGCCCCTCCAGGTGGCACAGGGTGGGGATCGGGATTCCCATGAAGCGGGCGGCCTCCAGCAGGGTGGTGCCCGGCTCCACGGAGACCGGCAGGCGGTTCAGGCTGAGGCTGATCATGGCGCCGCTCCCCCCGCGGCGGCCGGGATCCCGGCCTCCGGCGGGCGGGTGAAGTCCAGGTCGCAGCGCAGGCAGCGCCGGGCCTCGCGCCGCGCGTCCTCGGCGCGGAGGGGCAGCTCGACTTCGGCGAAGCTGCCCTGGCGGGAGGCCAGGGGCAGCCTGGCCGGCTCGGCGCGGCGGCCGCCCGCGGCGGGCTCGCCCTCGCCGGGGGCGATGAACACGGTGGGGACCACCGCGCGGGCCGCCTCGCGCAGGGGGGCCCCGCGCAGGAAGCGGCCGATCACGACGCCGGCCCGCTGGCCGGCGGCGATGGCCCCGACCACCGTCCCGGGCCCGCCGGCCGCGTCGCCGCCGGCGAAGACGCCGGGGCGGCTGGTCTCCAGCGTCTCGGGATCCACGCAGAGCCGCCCGTCCTCGTGGAGGTCGAGACCCAGCGGCCCCAGGCTCGCGGCATCCACCGCCTCGCCCGCGGCCACGATGAGCGTGTCGAGGCGCAGCTCGTGCTCGCTCCCGGGGACGGGGACCGGCGAGCGCCGGCCCGTCGCGTCCCTGGCGCCCAGGCGGTTCCGGACGCAGACGACCCCCGCCAGGCGGCCGCCCGGGGCCAGGATGCGCACGGGCGACACCAGCGGCGCGAGGCGCACGCCCTCTGCACACGCCGCCTCGACCTCCTCGGCGAAGGCCGGCATCTCCGCCCGGGTCCGCCGGTAGAGCAGGCTGACGGAACCGACGCCCGGCTGCCGGAGGGCGACGCGCGCCGCGTCCACCGCGGCGTTGCCGCCCCCGATCACGCCGACCGCGCCGCGGGCCAGCGCCTGGCCCCCGCGGTTGGCCCGCGCCAGGAACTCCAGGGCGGGATACACGCCCGCGGCGTCCTCGCCGGTCAGGCCCAGGCGGCGGCTCCGGTGCGCGCCGACGGCCAGGAAGACGGCCGCGAAGCCGCCGTGCAGGAGATCGTCCAGCCCGAAGTCGCGGCCCAGCGCGCGGCCGCACTCCAGGCGCACGGGCGGGCTCACCAGGAGGTCGCGGATCTCGCGGCGCAGGACGTCGGTGGGCAGCCGGTAGGCCGGGATGCCGCGGAGCAGCATCCCGCCCGGCTCGGCCGCGGCCTCGAAGACGGTGACGCGGCATCCCTGCCCGGCCAGCGCGTGGGCGGCGGCCAGGCCCGCGGGTCCCGCGCCGACCACCGCCACGCGCGGCGCATCGGGCGCCGGCACGGCCGAGGCGCGCGGGATGCTGGCCGCCGGGTCCACCCGGTCGGTCACGAAGCGCTTCAGGGCGCGGATGGCGATCGGCTCCGCCCCCGTCCCGGCCCGGCAGTGCGCCTCGCAGGGATGGTGGCAGACCCGGGCGCAGACGGAGGGGAAGGGGTTGGCCGCCCGGATCGTGCGGTACGCCTCCTCGTACTCGCCGCGCTCGATGTGGGCGACGTAGCGCCAGACCTCGGTGCCCAGCGGGCAGGCCGCCTGGCAGGGCGCCCCGACCAGGTCCCGGCACGCGTACGCGTCACAGCGCTTGTCCCGGATGTGGCGCTCGTACTCGTGGCGGAAGTAGCGCAGGGTGCTGAGGACCGGGTTCGCGGCCGACTGCCCGAGGCCGCAGAGGCTGGTGTCCTTCACCGCCTCGGCCAGCTCCTGCAGCAGGTCCAGGTGCCCCGGCGTGGCCCTGCCGGCGGCGATGTCCTCCAGCAGCTCGTGCATGCGCTGGGTGCCCTTGCGGCAGGTGAAGCACTTCCCGCAGGACTCGCCGCGCAGGAAGTTCATGAAGTACTTGGCCACGTCCACCATGCAGGTGGTCTCGTCCATCACGATCATGCCGCCGGAGCCCATGATCGTGCCGGCCGCGGCCAGGCTGTCGTAGTCGATGGGGAGGTCGAAGCGGTGTGCCGGGATGCAGCCGCCGGAGGGGCCGCCGGTCTGCACTGCCTTGATGGCCGCCCCGCCCGGGGCGCCGCCCCCGATGTCGTAGACCACCTCCCGGATGGGGGTGCCCAGCGGCACCTCCACCAGCCCGGTGTGCCGGATCTTGCCCACCAGCGAGAAGATCTTCGTGCCGGTGTTGCCCGGCGCGCCGATCCGGCGGAAGGCCTCGGCGCCGTCCCGGATGATGCCGGGGATGTTGGCCAGGGTCTCCACGTTGTTGATGCAGGTGGGATGGCCCCCGATGCCGCGCTGGATGGGGAAGGGGGGCCGCTGCCGCGGCTCGCCCGGGCGCCCCTCGATGGAGCGGATGAGCGCGGTCTCCTCGCCGCAGACGAAGGCGCCCGCCCCCCGCACGATCTCGACGTCGAAGTCGAAGGCCGTGCCCAGGACGCCGCGGCCGAGCAGCCCCAGGTCGCGCGCCTGGCGGATGGCGATGAGCGTGTGCTTGATGGCCAGCGGGTACTCGCTGCGCACGTACACCAGGCCGTGCGTGGCCCCGATGGCGAAGCCCCCGATGCACAGGCCCTCCAGGATGGCGTGCGGGTTGCCCTCCAGGAGGCTCCGGTCCATGTACGCGCCGGGATCCCCCTCGTCCGCGTTGCACACGAGGTACTTGGTGCCGCCGGCGCGACCCGCGGCCCGGGCCAGCGCCCACTTCCGGCCGGTGGGAAAGCCGGCCCCCCCGCGGCCGCGCAGGCCGGACCGGGTCACCTCCTGGATGACCCACTCGGGATCGTTCCGCGCCAGGACCCGCCGCAGCGCCTCGTAGGCGCCGAGGCTGAGCGCGTCCTCGATGCGAATCGGGTCGAGCCGCTGGTTCGCGCCCAGCAGGAGCCGCCGCTGCCCGGCGAAGAAGGGGATCTCCGGCTGCGCGAGCGGCCCGGCGCCGTTGCCCGGCTCGCGGTAGCAGAGGTCCGCGGCGACCTCGCCCCGCAGGGCGGCCTGGATGACCCGGGGCACGTCCGCGCCCCGCAGGCGCGGGTACAGGTGCCCGCCGGGCTCCACCACGATGAAGGGGTCCATCTGGCAGAAGCCCTGGCAGCCCGTGATCCGGAGGCCGAGGCGGTCCTGCAGCCGGTGCTCCAGGATGTAGCGCTTCACCAGCCGGAGGATGGTGCCGGAGCCGCTGGCCTGGCCGCCGGTGCCGGCGCAGAGGACCAGGCAGGGCTTCCCCCGCTCGCGCTCGGCCTCGGCGGCGAGCCGCGCGCGCAGCGCGTCCAGGGCTTCCAGGCTGTCGAGCCGTCGCATGCCGGGCCTCGCTAGGTCTCCAGGGCCGACTCCCGCAGATCCAACCGGTGGCCCTTGCACCCGCGCCGCGAGCAGATCTGCACGGTGCCGCCGCCCCGCACGTGCAGGGGCACCATGGGGGCGTCGCAGCGGTCGCAGCGCTCGGGGGCCGCCAGCTCGGCGTGGCAGTGGGGGCAGAAGAAGTGGACCACGGCGTCCGCGGGGACCGGGTGCTCGTAGTCCACGGAGTAGCTGCCGTAGAGGCACGACAGCCGGATCCAGCCGTGCCGGGCGCCGAAGGAGGCGGTCACGCAGATGGACGGGTAGCCGTCCACGTAGTGCCGGGGGTCCATCAGGCTGCGGCGGCAGCGGAAGCAGGCCACCTCCAGGGGGAAGATGCGCTCGTCGGTGCGGACGTCCACGTGGTCCAGGCCGACGGTGGCCCGCTCGATGAGGCCGGCGACGCCGGCGCGGCTCACGTTCGGGAAGTAGTGGCCGTCCACCACCACGACCGGGCCCAGCGCGCAGGCGCCCAGGCAGTTGACGGTCTCCAGCGTCACCTCCCGGTCGGGCGTCGTCTGGCCCGGCCCGATGCCGAGCCGCCGCGTGAACTCCTGCAGGATCGCGCCGCCGCCCCGCACGTGGCAGGCCGTGCCCAGGCAGACCGAGACGAGATGCTGGCCGCGGGGCCGCAGGCTGAAGGCCTTGTAGAAGGTCGCGACGCCGTAGACGTCCACCAGCGACGCCCCGGTGGCCTGCGCGACCTGCCGCAGGAGCGGCTCGGGCAGGTAGCTGTGCCGCGCCTGGATCTCCTCCAGCAGCGCGAGCAGCCGCCCCGGCCGCTCTCGATCACGCTCCGGCGAGCTGCAAT
>JBHGAX010000204.1:0-7526 GCA_041946635.1 Methylomirabilales bacterium (SeqCode) | reverse complement strand
TGCTCCCCGTGGCAGTCGGTGCAGACGGGGGAGTCCGTGGCCCCCTGCATCATGGCCCGGCCGTGAATGCTGTCCAGGTAGACCTTGGTCTCCTGGGCATGGCAGGTGCTGCAGGTGTTCGGGATGTTCGTGCGGTGGACCTGGGACTGCGGATCGCCGGCCCGGCGGATGTCGTGGCTCGCGTGGCAGTCGTTGCAGGTCGCGGCGTCCTTGCCGGCCGCCAGGGCCCGGGCGTGGACGCTCTTCTGGTAGAGCTGGAAGGCGAGCGGGATGGGGATCCCGCGCCGCTCCACCAGCGCGCGGTCGGCGTGGCAGCGGGCGCACGACCCGGCCACCTTCGCGGGGTGCGTGGGCGAGGCCGGGTCGCCGCTCGGCACCACCTGGTGGCTCGACCCGTGGCAGTCGCGGCAGCGCGGGGCGTCCTTCACGCCCGCGGCGGCCGCCTTGCCGTGCACGCCGGCCCGGTAGCCCTGCACCGTCTCGGCGTGGCAGGCCTGGCAGGGCGCGGGGCCGAGCCGGGCGGCCGGCGCCACCTTGTGGCCGCCGTGGCAGGCCTGGCAGGTCGCGCCCACCCCGCCGTGGATGCTCTCACCCAGGGCTTTGGCCGGGCCGTCGTGGCAGCCGTCGCAGGTCGGGGGCGGCAGCTTCTCGGGGTGGGGGATGTCCGTGATGCCGGTGTGGCAGGCGACGCAGTCCAGGCTGCGGTGCACCGAGGCCTTCAGCACCGCGACGTCCGTGAACAGGGAGACGGCCTTCCCCTTGACCTGCTTCTTCAGGTCCTTGTCGCCATGGCAGCCCAGGCAGTCCTCGGCGGTCGGGGCCGCGGGCGCGCCCGCGTGGACGGCCGCGGCCAGGCCGAGCAGGAGGGCGAGGGCGAGCACGGAAAGCAGCGGTCGCATTGGTGGCTCCGGGTGGTCGTGGGCCGTGCGCAGCGCCGGATGGAGGCCTGCCTCCGCCGGCAAAACGGCGAGACACTAGCACCGAGTGTTGAGTTTTTCCACACCGAAGGCCCGACAAGGACATGCCAATCGATCAAAACTGATACCATCCGTTTTCAAAGTGCAAGCAGAATCTCCTTGCGCCAGAAATGCGCAGGCCCACTGCGGGGAGACCGCAGTGGGCCTGGCGCGAACCCCTGCCCGGGCTCAGCTCTTCTTGTGGCACCTGGCGCAGGTGTCCTGGGCGGTGACGCCGAACGCCTTCTTCCCGTCATGGCAGGCGCCGCACGACTTCCCTTCCTGCATCTCCTTCATCTTGGGGTCCGACCGCTGCCCCTTGGTCATCTTGAAGACTTTGGTGTGGCAGTCGGTGCACTTCGCGTTCTTCGTGTGGGTGTCGTGCTTGAAGACGACCTTCCCTCCGCCGCCGCCGTCGAACTCGACGTCGGGCGGCGGGGCCTGCCCGGCGAGCGACGGCCCGGCCGCCAGCACGCCGATCACCAGGGCGATCACCAGCCAGCTCCACCTCTCAGCACGCTTCACGCAATCACCCCCTTTCCCCTGGTTTTGCGCTGGCGCGCAAAACCATAGATTTGACTTCCATGCGACGACCCGAGTGCTTGCTGTTCCCGGTCGGGATTTCGCGCGCCCCGCGCGAAAATCCTCGTGGCTTGGACGAGGCACCCGATCCCGGTATTCAGCGCCGCGACGAGGCGACGAGGGCAAAGGCCTCCCCCGCCGCGGCGATGGTGCGGTGCAGGTCCTCCGGCGTATGCGCCGCCGACAGGAAGGCGGCCTCGAACTGCGAGGGGGCCAGGTGCACGCCCCGGTCCAGCATCGCCCGGAAGAAGGCCGCGTAGCGCGCCGTGTCGGCGGTCTTGGCCGAGGCCAGGTCGCGGACCGGCGTGGCGGTGAAGAACACGGTGAGCGCGGATCCCGCGCGGTTGATGGTGACGGGGACGCCGGCCGCGCGCGCGGCCTCCTGCAGGCCGGCGGCCAGCTCGGCGCCCTTGCGCTCCAGCTCGGCGTACGGGGCAGAGGTCTGCAGGATGCTGAGCGTCTCGACGCCCGCCGCCATGGCCAGCGGGTTCCCGGAGAGGGTCCCGGCCTGGTAGACCGGGCCCAGCGGGGCCAGCTTGTCCATGAGGTCGGCGCGGCCGCCGTACACGCCCACGGGCAGCCCGCCGCCCACGATCTTGCCCAGGCAGGTGAGGTCCGGCGTGATCCCGTAGAGCGCCTGCGCGCCGCCCCAGGCCGCGCGGAAGCCGGTGATGACCTCGTCGAAGACGAGCAGCGCGCCCGCCCGGCGCGTCGCCTCGCGCAGCCCCTGCAGGAAGCCGGGGGCGGGCGGCACCACGCCCATGTTGCCCGCGATGGGCTCCACGATCACGGCGGCGATCTCCCGCCCCCGCTCCCGGAAGAGCGCCTCCACGGCGCCGAGGTCATTGTAGGGCAAGGTCAGGGTGAGCTGGGCCAGGGCCGCGGGCACCCCCGCGCTGTCCGGGACGCCGAAGGTGAGCGCGCCGGAGCCCGCCTTCACCAGGAGCGCGTCCGCGTGGCCGTGATAGCAGCCGTCGAACTTGACCAGCAGGTCGCGGCCCGTGGCGCCCCGGGCCAGGCGCAGGGCGCTCATGCAGGCCTCGGTGCCCGAGCTGACGAAGCGCATCCGCTCCAGGCTGGGCATGGCCGCCTGCACCAGCCGGCCCAGCCGCACCTCCAGCTCGGTGGAGGCGCCGTAGCTCGTCCCCGCCTCCGCCGCTTTCTGGATGGCGGCCACCACGCGCGGGTGGGCGTGCCCCAGGATGAGCGGGCCCCAGGAGCCGACGTAGTCCACGTACTCGCGGCCGTCCGCGTCGGTGATGCGGCTGCCGCGGCCCGAGGCGATGAAGATCGGGTCCCCGCCCACGCTGCGGAAGGCCCGCACGGGGCTGTTGACGCCGGCCGGGAAGAGCCGGGCCGCCTCGGCCAGCAGGGCGCGGGAGCGCTCGCGGCAGCCGTTCATCGTCCCGCCTCCCGCAGGAGGCGCGCCGCCTCGCGCGCGTAGTACGTCACGATGAGGTCCGCGCCGGCGCGCTTGATCCCGGTGAGGATCTCCAGCATCACCCGCTCCTCCTCGAGCCAGCCCAGTCGCGCCGCGGCCTTCACCATGGCGTACTCGCCGCTCACGTGGTAGGCGGCCACCGGCCCCCCGAACTCGGCCTTCACGCGCCAGAGCACGTCCAGGTAGGCGAGGGCCGGCTTCACCATCACCAGGTCCGCCCCCTCGTCGAGGTCCAGGGCCACCTCGCGCAGGGCCTCCTCCGCGTTGGCCGGGTCCATCTGGTAGGCCCGGCGGTCGCCGAACTGCGGGGCGGAGTCCGCGGCCTCGCGGAAGGGGCCGTAGAAGCCGCTGGCGTACTTGGCGGCGTAGGCCAGGATGGCGGTCTCCTCGTGGCCCGCCTCGTCCAGCGCCTCCCGGATGGCGCCCACCCGGCCGTCCATCATGTCGGAGGGCGCCACCATGTCGGCGCCCGCCTGGGCGTGCGACACGGCCGTCTTGGCCAGGAGCTCCAGCGTCGGGTCGTTCATCACGCGGCCCCGCTCCACCACGCCGCAGTGCCCGTGGCTGGTGTACTCGCACAGGCACACGTCCGTGATGACCAGCAGGTCCGAGACGGAGTTCTTGATGGCCCGCACGGCGCGCTGGACGATGCCGTCGCTGGCGTAGGCCTCGGAGCCCACGGCGTCCTTGCTGGCCGGCAGCCCGAAGAGCAGGACGGCCGGGATGCCCAGGGCCGCCGCCTCCTTCACGTCGCGGGTCAGCTCGTCCACGGAGAGCTGGAAGACGCCCGGCATGGCGCCGATCTCGCGCCGCACCTCGCGCCCGTGGACCACGAAGAAGGGCAGGATCAGGCCGTCGGTGCTGAGCCGCGTCTCGCGCACCATCCGGCGGATGGTCTCGGTCTGGCGCAGGCGGCGCGGGCGGTAGAGCGGATACGACATCGGGTCTCCTTCGGACCGGGCCGGGGTCAGGGCGCCGGCGGGACGAGGTCGCGCGGCGGATGGGCCTCCTCGCGGGCCTCGTGGGGCACGGCCTGGCGCAGCAGCTCGGCCACGTCGACGAGCTCGCGCGGGCGGCGGGGGTTCGGCTGGTAGGTGCAGAACGGCTCCTCGCCCAGGTAGTTGCCCGTGGCGCCCAGCGCGCGCGCCCGGCAGCCGCCGCACACCACCCGGTACTCGCACACGCCGCAGCGCCCCTGGAGCAGGTCGGGGTTGCGGATGCTCTGGAACAGGGGGGCGGTCCGGTAGATCTCGACCAGGGAGGCCTGGCGCACGTTGCCCGCCAGGAGCGGCAGGTAGCCGCAGCCCCCCACCTCCCCGATGTGGGACACGAAGCAGAAGCCCACGCCCGCCATGCAGCCGCGGCCCGCGGCGTGGGGCGGGGGGCCGCTCTTCACCGGCGACGCCCGGCGCGCCTCGATCTGGACCCGCCTGTAGTGCGGGGCGCAGGTGGTCTTCACCGGGATGGGGGCCGTCTGCGAGGCCTGCTGGACGAAGCGCAGGGTCGCCTCGTACTCCTCGGCCGTGATCTCCATGGACACCCGGCCCCGGCCGGTCGGCACCAGCATGAACACGTCCCAGGTCACGGCGCCCAGCTCCACCGCCAGGCGCAGCATGGCCGGCAGGTCGTGCAGGTTGTGGCGGGTCACCGTGGTGTTGATCTGGAAGGGCAGGCCCCCCTCCCGCGCGTAGGCCAGCGAGCGCGTCGCCTCCGCGAAGGCGCCCGGCACCTGGCGGAAGCCGTCGTGCAGGGCCGGGGCGCTGCCGTCCAGGCTGACCGAGATGCGCTGCACCCCGGCCGCCTTCAGGCGCGCCACCGTGCCGGGCGTGACCTGCGTGCCGGAGGGAGACATGACCACGCGCAGGCCGGCGCGCGTGGCCCGGCTCGCGATCTCGAAGACGTCCTCGCGCTGCAGGGGGTCGCCGCCGGTGAGGATGAGGATCACGGGCGCCTGGAAGCCGGCCAGGTCGTCCACCAGCCGGAAGGCGTCCGCCGTGGAGAGCTGCCGCGGGTCGGCGGCGGGCTGCGCCACCGCACGGCAGTGCACGCAGGCGAGACTGCAGGCCCGGGTGACCTCCCACGCCACCAGGCGGGGGGTCCGGTTCACATCCCAGTGCATGGCCCCTCCCCTCACGCAAGGCACGTATTCTAGAGAGGCCGCTCCGGCTCGGTCAACGGTTATCTCCGTTCGTAGCTTCCAGCGGTCAGCTCTCAGCCAGAACACGCCGTTCCTGTCGTGGCTGATGGCTGAGAGCTGAAAGCCGGATCGCTGTACTACCGCGCGGAGGCGGGGGTCGGGACGCGGAGGTCCAGCGTGAGCCGGATGTCGTTCTCGATGCCCTCGCCGGGCCCCCGCGAGCGGTAGGTGTAGCGGAGCGCCGCCTCCCAGCAGCAGGTGCCGTAGCGGATGCCCACGGCTTGCTCCTGGAGGGCCGTCTCGCGGAGGTCGTAGCGCGTGAGGAAGTCCAGGAGCAGGTCGCGGCCCAGCGGGACCTCGATCTTCGCCAGGAAGCCCTGCGCGGCCCGGTCGCGCACGTACGTGTGCGCGAAGTCCAGCCGCAGCCGCTCCGGGAGGCGGATCTCGATGCCCGTGTTCACGCCCTCCGTGCGGGGCCGGCCCGGGTGCACCGCCCAGGCGGCCCGCAGGGCCACGGGCGCCCAGGGGCTCACCGCCGCCTGGAGGACCAGGTTCGAGAAGCGCCGCTCCCGCGCCCGGCTGAAGCCGTCCCCCAGCGCCGTCACGTCCTCGACCGCCTGGTCCACCCGCTCGGGCGTGAGGCCCGCCAGGTAGACGTCCGAGAACTCCCGCGTCTCGGGGTGCAGGTTCAGGCTCTGGGCCACCTCCAGGCTGGCCACCTCGCGGCTCTGCACCTCGCCCGCGGGCCCGACGCTCCGCCCCAGCCACTGGTTGCCCAGCCGGGCCACGAGCCGGTTCTGGGGGCTGATGAAGTCCACGCGGTCGAACTGCGGGAAGTCGCGCTGGTCCTGCCAGGGCACGTAGAGGTAGGTGAGGCTCGGCTCGATCACGTGGGTCAGGCGCGTGAGCCCGAAGCCCGGCGCATCGAACCGGCGCAGGACGCGGCTGGCCAGCCGCTCGGAGACCTCCACCAGGAAGCGGGTGGTGTCGCCGTCGCGCCGCTCGGACTCCGTGTACGCCGTCTCCCGGAGCGCGAGGCTGGCCGCGCTGGACAGCCAGGGGCCCAGGGCCAGGGGCAGGTGCAGCACCGGGTGCAGGTCGAAGCGTCCGGCGTCCTCGGCGCGGTTGCGCTCCAGGTACACGGCGGAGGTCTCGCCCTCCAGGAGGAGCGGCGTGCCGAACAGCCGCCCGGGCAGCCAGGTGAGCCGGCCCTCGGGGAGGCGCGAGGCGCGCGTCTCCTGCGACTCCTCGGACAGGTCCTGGGTCACCTGCGCCAGGCCCAGCAGCACGTAGCGGCTGGTGGCCTGGGTCACGAAGACGTTGGAGTCGATGGCGCGCTGCGTCCGGTCCGCCACCGCGGAGTCGCTGATGTCGCGCGGCAGCCGGCGCTCGCTCAGGTAGCGGGCGTCCGCCTTGAAGGTCCAGGTGGGGGCCAGGACCTGGTCGTGCAGCCAGCGCAGCTCGGCGCGGTCGGGCCGCGGCGCGTCCGCGGCGTTGTCGTGCAGGTAGCGGCCGACGAGCGAGCCCCGGGACTGCTCGTCGATGACGTAGCGGTACTCGGCGTCGAGCTCCCAGCCCCGCTTGGTCCGGTACACCGGGGCAATCGTGGCGTCCTGCGAGCGGGAGATGGCCCAGAAGAAGGGCTGCCGGATGCCGAAGCCGTCCCGCGTCCCGTAGTTCAGCCGCGGGATGAGAAAGCCGGTCCGGCGCGGGCCGATGGGGACGGCGGCCAGGGGCGTGTAGAGGACCGGCAGGCCCTTGGCCCAGAGCGTGGTGCCGCGCGACACGATCCACTCGTCCAGGTAGACCGTCGCCTGGCGCGCCCGGAACTCCCAGTCCGGGATCTGGGGGGACGGCTGGCACAGCCGGCAGGCCGTGAAGGCGCCGTCCACCACGGCGAACTGCCGCTCGCCCTCGCGGCGAATCTCGCGGCCGCTCAGGCTGAGGCCGGGGGCGAAGAAGCCCTGCCCGTTCGTGAGCCGGCCGCGGTTGGTCCGGTAGCCGTACTCCAGCCGGTCGCCCTCCAGCCGGCTCTCGCCGTCCACGAGGACGACGTGCCCGGTGGCCACCAGCGTCTCGTCGTCCACATCCAGCACGACCTCGTCCGCGGCCAGCGCCCGGCCCTCCACGATCACGCGGACGTTCCCCCGGGCGATGAGCTTCCCCTCCGCCGCCACGTACTCCAGCTCGTCCGCGTCCACCTCCACCGACTCGGTGAGGCGCTGCAGCCGGTCCAGGTCCGCCGTGAGGTCGCGCTGGGCGGCCGCGGGGACGCCGAGGCAGACGAGGAGCAGAGCAGCAAGGCAGGCGAGCAGCAGGCGCATGCGGGCCCCGGGACGTGCGAGGTGCGCAGACGGAAAGCCGCCCGTGTATACCAGAGGCGCGGGAGCGGAGGCAAGCGGGAAGTCGG
>JBHGAX010000203.1:0-15674 GCA_041946635.1 Methylomirabilales bacterium (SeqCode) | reverse complement strand
TGCATGCTGCCGGAGCTCTGAAACCGGCAAATTTCACCCACACGATTTGGAGAAGACCCGAAAAAGAAATCCTTCACTCGCTCGCCATTGATCGTGGCGCGGAGTGCGCGGTTCACTTTGTTGTTAGGACCGAGAGATTGTCGGACGTTCTTGCGGAAGAGACGGCCATCGGCGATCCCCGGGAGCTTTAGGCATTCTCGAAGGGGCAGCACCGTTAGCACGGTCTAGGCGCCAGCTATTAGCGCTACAAGAGTCCGGGTAGGATCTATCGCGATTACGTGGTCTAGAGATGGCAGTTCCAGAGCCTCGGCTTCAGCAAGGCGCGTTTCCAGCGTGTCCTCATCAACAAGCTGTAAGGAGGCTGAGAGATCTTCGGACTCCTCAAGCTTGTCCGTAAAGGCCTTTAGATCAGCCTTAGCAGCGTCGGTGAGGAGGCCCGTCGTCAGGAGTTCGAACACGACCTCATAGTCGTCCTCCAGTGCTTTTCGGACTGATTCAAGCTTGAGCTTGAGCCGTTCGTTGCAGTCTTTCTGGAGGGACGGGAGATCCTGCAGGCGAAGCCAGGCGGATAGGACCTCTCGCAGTGGCTCGCCGTCAACTGAGGCCGCGTTGATGAATTTTCCCTGCACAACAAGGACGCGGCGCTCGTCGTCATCAACGATCACTGCATCCATCTGCTTGTCATCCGCGCCATCGGTGATGTCATCCCTCGTGGCAACAGGGTCGCGGAGGAGAACTCTGCGCAGATACCACGCGACGAATCGCTGACCATCGTTTGCGAAGTTCTGTTGGTAGTAAGGTCCACTTGCGATTTCCTGCTGAATCTGCGCGAGAAGCTTACCCATCTTGTTCTCCTGTCCATGAACGGCTTCCGTGGAGGCTCAAGCGCCTCGGCCTCCGCCACCGCAGCCGATAGGGAAATGATCAGCTTCGCCCCCGATGCGTCCGAAGGTGTTTCACCCAGGCGGCCAAGCGCGTGATGTCGTCCTCGATGACGTCCGGGTCCGGAGGACTGGCGTGCAGCACTCCCGCCTCGTCGTGGAAGAAATCCGAGCAGCGGCTCATTTCCTTCGTGACCGTCTGCACGTCGGTGTCCGATATGTCGGTCAGCCTCTTGAGCCGCTGGGTCTGGACGGAGTCGTTGAAACGGACCACCGTGGAGTTCAGGAGCACCTCCTCCACCGCTCGCTCCCATGCCTGCCTGAGCCGCCGGTAGATGTCCATGGCCATCAACTCGTACTGCTCCCGGCCCGCGTCTTTCAGCGCTTGGCGGGCCTTGAGCAGATCGTTACGCAGCGCCGTCAAGCGCTCGCCCACCGACATCGCAAACCACGGGGGGCTCGCGATCGCACGGGCGTGGCCTCCCTGATAAAACGGGATCGTCGAACAGGATCGCCGAGGCGTTCCCGGCCGTCTCCAGTTCGGCGAGGAATCCCGCGAGCGCCACGCACGTCCGTTCGCCCTCGCTGAGCACCTCGTCGGGCGGAATGTCAGGACGCGTCGTGAGCTTCATCTCGTAGGGGTGCTTACCGTGTTCGCCAGCACCGAGCTTAACTTCCACCACACCACCCACTCCCATCGCCGCCAGGTTGGCCGTGAACGCGCTCCGGAGCTGGTCCGTGATAATCAGCTCTGCCGCGCTTCGTGCCTTGAGGGTCACGGGCTGCGTCCGGCACTCCGCGAGGGCCGCATCCAGAAAGCCCACCGTGCGCAGCCGCTTGATCTCCGCCTCGATAGTAGCCCGGTGCGGGCCGAGGGTGACGCGTGCCTCAAGCTCGGCGCACTCCCGCTCCATCCGCACCCGCTCGCCGGTCTTTGCGGCCGCGCGGAGCCGTCCGACCTCCCCCCGGATCGCTTCGAGCACGCGCGTCAGGTCCGGGCGCGGCGGGGTGACCGCTCCCTCTCCTATGGGCGTCGGCTCTGCCCCGTGGAGCAGCAGGCGACGCCGGAGCTTGGCGGCAATAAGGAATTGCCGCAACGCCTCCCCCTCCGGCGTACCCGCAAGGCCGAGCCCCCTCACGGCATCTCTGGCTGATCGCGGCAGGGCGAGGTCCTGAAGCGCCGTGACCGCCTGCTCAAAGAGCCTGGTCGCCAGGTCGGCCCTCTGCTGCACGTCCGCCGTGACGAACTCCTCGAAGGTGGAGAGGCGCTCGGCCGCCTCGGAGGAAAGGGGCTGCTGGCAGAGCACACAGACGGAATCCGGGCCGACCACCGGGAAGGGCTGGCCCGTGTATGCCTGCTTTTCGGAATAGCGCCGGGCAGACTCCCAGAGCACCCGCCACCCCTCCGTGCCGAGTCCGGCGAGCACTGCCCTCTTCGCGAACGCCTCGCGCGCCACCACCGCAGCCTCGCGGGCCGCCGTCCGCTCGCTGAGCCGTAGACGGAACGTTTCGCAGGCTGAATCTGAGAGTTCTACGGCTGCAGCTCCCGCTACGGCGTCAAACTCGGCGATCCGCCTCGCTCGCGCCTCCTCCGCCTCCGCCCTCCGGGCTGGGTCGTCCGCCAGGGCGCGGCGTAGCGCCGCAAGCTGCTGCGCCTCCGCGGGGTCCAACTCGCAGAGCTTCGCCAGCACCGCGGTGTCGCTGTCGGCGCTCAGCGTGTTGACGTACTGCCCTGCGGCCGTCCGACTGTCCAACGTCCGCCTCAGGTCCTCCAGAGCGCGCGGCCGGTCCCCTAGCGCCCGCTTCGTCCCGCGGAGCACGTCCGCCACCTGATCGATGGCCGATGCCAAGCCCGCGAATGCCTGAAGAATCTCCGGCGTGTAAAGGATCGTGTTTGCCGCGGCGACCTGGAGTGCCGCGCAGCGAGCGTCGAAGACGTTTACCGTGGCGAGGTGGGGATCGGAGGGCTGCCCGTCAGTCCATGTGAAGCTGCGCTCTTCCTCGCCGACACGGTAATCGACGGTCGCGGTCGCGGGTTCGGCGGGGTCCGGCTGGTAGATGTTCGGGCGAATCCGTCCACCCGCGTCCTTTGCCCGGCACGCCTTCTTCAGAATCCGTGCGACGCCGGTCTTCCCGGTCGCGTTGTCGCCGTAGATGACCGTAAGGGGTTGGGGGCAGAAGGGGACCGGACCGGAGCCGAGGGCGTTGACCCGCGCGATGTCGCGCACGGCGACGAGGCGGACGGCCGGGAGCCCAGCAGGAACGGGCGGGAGAGACGCCTCCGATGCCGCGATGGCCTTCAGGCCTTCGCTGCCGGGCGGCAGGTAGGGAGCGAGCGCGAGCACCGTAAGCTGGTCGATGTCGTCGGCCTTCAACTCCTTCTGCTCCAGAACCCGGCGGAGCGCGTCCCGCTGCCACTCGGGGAGCGCCTTCGACCACGCCACCAAGTCGGTATAGCAGAACGTCGCCACAGCCCCTCCGCTCGGACGGCGGGACAATGACGAGTCACCGGGAACGGCTGAACCCGCGGCTATTGGAGATGCCGAATGTTATGCCCGATTCGGAGGGCGGTCAATTGGTAAGGGCGGCCAGCCCAACCGGCGACAGTCGGCAACGGCCGGACGAGCCTCGTGACCCGGCAAGCGTTACCCGATGACAGCGGAGCGGGCGTCAACGGGGAGGTAAATACCTGAATTTTGCACCGAACTTCGCGCCAAGCCGCAATCAGCGCGCTCGGCAACGGGATTTCGATCTACCCCACTGGGTCGTGCAAAAGGTCCTTTGCACGAAGCTCTCGCCCAGTGCGCTCAAGTCAATCAGTGGACCGTTGAGCATCGGCTGCAACAGCCAGGAAATAGCAGCGGGGAGCCGGGCGCCCGCTGACGGGGCGCCTTCCTGGCCGCGCGGCGGTTGACGCCCCTTGTCCTACCCGATCATACTGGGTGTCCGGGCGCCGGTCGGGGACCTCCAAGACCGGCGCTGGGGAGGGCGATGTTCGATGGGGAGCAGCGACCGCGCCGAGCATCCCGATTTCGCCGCGCTCCGGCTCGCGGCGATCGTGGATTCCTCGGACGACGCGATCATCAGCAAGAACCTGGACGGCATCATCCAGACCTGGAACCGGGGGGCCGAGCGCATCTTCGGCTACACGGCCGCCGAGGCGATCGGCCGCCCCATCGCCATGCTCATCCCGCCCGAGCGGCCGGACGAGGAGCCGGGGATCCTCGCCCGCATCCGCCGCGGCGAGCGGGTGGACCACTACGAGACCGTCCGGATCCGCAAGGACGGCCGGCGGATCGACATCTCCGTGACGATCTCGCCGATCCGCGAGGCGAACGGGCGGATCGTGGGCGCCTCCAAGATCGCGCGTGACATCAGCGATCGCAAGCAGGCGGAGCGGGAGCGCGAGGAGTTGCTGGCGTGCGCCGAGGCCGCCCGAGCCGAGGCCGAGGCCGCCAATCGGGCCAAGGACCAGTTCCTGACCACGCTCTCCCACGAGCTGCGATCGCCGCTCAACGCCGTGCTCGGCTGGGCGCACGTGCTGCGGGCGCGCCGTCCTGCGGACCCCACGCTGCAGCGCGCCATCGACGCCATCATCCGGAACGCCGAGCAGCAGAAGCAGCTGATCAACGACCTGCTGGACCTATCCAGCATCGCTGCCGGGAAGCTCCGGCTCCGCGTCCGGCCGCTGGACCCGGCCGAGCTGCTGGCGGCCGCCGTGGAGAGCATCCGTCCGGCCGCCGAGGCCAAGGGCTTGCGGCTGGTCACGAACGTCCCGGCCGCGGTGGACCCCGTGGCCGGCGACCCGGATCGCCTGCAGCAGGTGTTCCGGAATCTCCTGGCAAACGCCGTGAAGTTCACCCCGGCCGGCGGCCACATCGAGGTCGGGCTGGAGCAGGCCGCCGCGGAGGCCGTCGTCGCCATCCGAGACTCGGGCGTCGGCATCGCCCCCGACGTCCTGCCGCATGTCTTCGAGCGGTTCCGGCAGGGCGACGCCTCGATGACCCGGCGCCACAGCGGCCTGGGGCTGGGCCTGGCCCTCGTGCGGCAGCTGGTCGAGCTGCACGGGGGCTCGGTGCACGCCGCCAGTCCGGGAGTGGACCAGGGCGCCACGTTCACCGTCCGCCTCCCCGCGCTGGCGGTCCCCCTCCGCGCGGCCGGCCCCGAGGCCGCGCGCTCGGACGAGGACGCCGCCCGGTGTTCCGGCCTCCGCGTCCTGGTCGTGGACGACGAGCCCGACGCCCTCGGGCTGCTGACGGCGCTCCTCGGCGCCGGCGGCGCAGTCGTCGTCGGTGCACGCTCCGCGGAAGAGGGCTTCCGGCTCTTCCAGCGGGAGCGACCAGCGGTGCTGGTCAGCGATCTCGCCATGCCGGACGCCGACGGGTACAGCCTGGTCCGGAGGATCCGGGCGCTGCGGCCGGAAGAAGGCGGCCAGGTCCCCGCGGTGGCGCTCACCGCCCACGTGAGCGCCGCCATCCAGGCGGAAGCCATTCAGGCCGGCTTTGACGTGTATCTCACGAAGCCGGTCGACGGCGATGAGCTGGTGGCGGCGGTCGCCAGGCTGGCGAAGCGGTCGGCCGAGGTTGCTGGAGAGGCGCCGCCTGCCGAAGCCCGGGCCGCGGAGGCGTCCCCCCAGCGCAGCGGCGGACACGCAAGGGCCCGGGGAGGAGGACCGGCTAGCCGGGCAGCGCGAGGTGGAACTCAGCGCTGAGCAGGCGGGACAGGTCGGCGGCCCGGAAGGGCTTCTGGAGGACGCGCCGGTGGGCGTGCGCGGCGTCGAGGCCGGCGGCGCCGTAGCCGGTCAGGAACACGAAGGGCACCCGCCGCGCCGCCAGCGCCTCGGCCACGGGGTAGATCGGCTCCCCGTTCAGGTTGACGTCGAGGACCGCGCCGTCCAGCTCCCCCTCCGCGGCGAGCCGCAGGGCCTCGCGCAGGCGTCCGGCCGGCCCGACCACGGTGCAACCGAGGCCCTGGAGCACGTCCTCGATCATCATGGAGGTGATCGCCTCATCTTCGGCAACGAGGATGCGGCGCGGACCGCTCGGCATGATCTCCCCTCTTTTCCGCTCGGGACACCGTAGGCAAGCAACGCCGGGAAGTCAAGATACGGTTCGAGGTCCGAAGTCCGAGGTCCGAGGTCCGAGGTCGGGTCGCTCGGCCTGCGTTCCCGTTTCTCCGATCCCGGCTCGCGCGGCCGGAGGTGGCGCCCCCGGGGTAGGACGTAGGGGCGGGGCGGGGCGCCTGCTCAGAGACGAGGTGGGACATGGCCGAGGTGGAGCGCGCAGGTCGGAACGTGCCGGCCGGAATCGACCGGGAGATGGCGGAGGGTGGGTTGCAGCTCGACCAGGACCTGCGCTTCACGGCCAGGGCCTGGCGGTTCGAGCGGGCGGCCTGGACGGCCATGGCGGTCGTCATCCTGGCCGCCCTCGCTGGGGTGACGGGAGGGGGCTGGCTGAGCCGGGCGAAGGTCGAGGCGCCGGGGCTGGCCGCCGAGTACGAGCGATTCCTCCGGTATCAAACGGCGACCTCCCTGCTCGTCACGCTCCGGCGCGAACGGCCCGAGGAGACCAGCCTGGACCTGGTCGTGGACCCGCAGCTCCTGCGCGGCTTCAAGGTCCGGCAGGTCTTCCCGGAGCCCCAGGCGACCACGCAGGAGCACGGGGGCACCCGCTACGCCTTTCCGCTCACCGCCAGCGAGCAGGACGTCACGGTTCGCCTGGAGCTGGAGCCGGACCGGCCGGGCATGCAGGAGACCCGGCTGGCCCGCCCCGGGCGCCAGCCGGCGCGCCTGCGGCAGTTCGTCTGGCCCTAGGCCGCGCTGCGAGGAGGGCAGATGGAATCCGTGTTTCGGGCGTGCTTCATGTACGTGTTCCTGTGGCTGGTCCTCCGCGCCGCGGGCAAGCGGACCCTCGCCGAGGCCACCACATTCGATTTCGTGCTGCTCCTCGTCATCAGCGAGGCCAGCCAGCAGGCGCTCCTGGGGAACGACTTCTCGGTCACCCACGGCGTGATCATCATCGTCACGCTGGTGCTGATCGACGTGCTGCTGTCGCTGCTGAAGATTCGCTTCCCCAGGGTGGACGACGTCGCCTCCGGCAAGGCCGTGGTCATCGTGGAAGGCGGCCGCGCGCTCCTCGAGCGGATGCAGAAGCTGCGGGTGGACGAGGACGACGTCCTGGAGGCCGCGCGCCGGTTGCGCGGCCTCGAGCGGATGGATCAGATCAAGTACGCGGTCATGGAGGTGAACGGCGGGATCAGCGTCATCCCGATGGAGGAGGTCCGCCGCCGCGCGGCCTGACGCTGGGAACCCTGATTCCCTTCCTGATCAGCGACGTCAGCGTCTCCAGCGGGAGCCGGACATGCTCGCCGCCCCGGGGTCGGTTCCGCCCGCACCTCCGGCCTCCCGGCAGGCGCGCTCAAGGCGCCGGGGCACCGCCCCGGCGCCTTCCCGTCACGGCCTCGATCGACGCTCAACCGACGTTCATCCAGACCGCCTTGACCTGGGTGTACATCTCCAGGGCGTGCTGACCCGACTCGCGGCCGTAGCCGCTCATCTTGTAGCCCCCGAACGGCATGGCAGGGTCGAAGACGTTGTAGCAGTTCACCCACACCACGCCCGACTGGAGAGCCCGCGCCACCTGATGAGCCTTCTGCACGTCCCGCGTCCAGACCCCGCCCGCCAGGCCGTAGGTGGTGTTGTTGCTGAGCGCCATCACCTCGTCCATGGAGCGGAAGGGGATCGCGGTCACCACCGGCCCGAAGATCTCCTCCCGGGCGATCCGCATGTCCGGGCGCACGCGATCGAACACCGTGGGCGGCACGAAGTAGCCCTGCGCCAGATCGCCCTCGGTGGCCCGCTGCCCGCCGATCACCGGCGTGGCGCCCTCCTGCTTGCCGATCGTCAGGTAGCCGGTCACCCGCTCGAGCTGCTCGCGCGAGATCAGCGGTCCCATCTGCGTGGCGGGATCCAGGCCGTTGCCCACCCGGATGGTGGAGGCGTAGTCGGCCATCCGCGTCACGAACTTGTCGTAGATGGACTGCTCCACGAACAGCCGCGACCCGGCGCAGCACACCTGGCCGGAGTTGCGGAAGATGGCCCAGGCCGCGCCGGGCACGGCCTGCTCCACGTCCGCATCCGCGAAGACGATGTCCGGCGACTTCCCGCCCAGCTCCAGCGAGACGCGCTTCAGATTCCCCGCGGACGCCTTCACGATGAGCTGGCCCGTGGTGTACTCGCCGGTGAAGGCGATCTTGTTCACGTCCGGGTGCTCGGCCAGCGCCGCCCCGGCCGTCGGGCCAAAGCCCGGGCAGATGTTCACCACGCCCTCGGGGAACCCCGCCTCCTGGACCAGCTCGCCGAAGCGCAGCGTGGTGAGCGGCGTCTGCTCGGCGGGCTTGAGCACGATGGTGCAGCCGCTGGCCAGGGCCGGCCCCAGCTTCCAGGTCATGGTGACGAGCGGGCCGTTCCAGGGCGTGATGGCGCCCACCACGCCGATGGGCTCGCGCACGGTGTACGTGAAGAACTCGCCCGGCACCGAGGTGGGGATCGTCTCGCCGTGGATCTTGGTGGCCCAGCCGGCGTAGTAGCGAAGCAGCTCCGCCACGCGCGGGACCATGCCCTTGGCCATGGAGATGGGCATGCCGTTGTTCAGCACCTCCAGCTCCGCCAGCTCGTCGCCGTGCCGCTCGAGGAGGTCGGCCAGGCGGAACAGCAGGAGCTGCCGGCCGGCCGGCTTCACCTTGGCCCAGGCCCCCTGGCTTATACTATACCGCCGCAGTGCTGTATACGGAAGAGCGCGTTCGGGGACGCCGCACGAACGTGCGCCACGGAACGCGGAACGCGGAACGGGTCTTTACAACGGGCGGGAGAACGACGACAGCGCCACGATCCGGTCGCTGGTCTCGCGGAGGCGCAAGGAGAGCGTGCGGCAGAAGGCCCAGAGGATCTTGCGGCCGATGGCGGGCTGGCTCTCGATGAGATCCAGGAAGGCCTGGCGGTCCACGAACAGGACGGTGGAGTCCTGCTGCGCCACGGCGGTGGCCGAGCGCGGGAAGTCGTCGAGCAGGGACATCTCCCCGAAGAAGCTGCCCTGCTCCACGAAGGCGATGGTCTGCTCCCCCAGCTTGGGCACCGACTTGCTGATGCGGACGGAGCCGTCCAGGACCACGTAGAGCGCCTCGCCCACATCCCCCTCGCGGAAGAGCACCATGCCCTTGGTGTAGGGCACGACCTTTCCCACCGCCTGCACCTGCGTCATCTCCTCCGCGCTCAGATCCCGGAAGAACGGCACGTTCCGCAGGATGTCGTGCATGGCGACCTCCGCGTCAGAAGAGCCGCACCCCCTCGGCGGGGAAGGCGTCCCGGACCCACTGGATGCGGGGCGGTGACTCCTCGTCCAGGAAGGAGACGGCCAGCACGTCGAAGCGGCACGCCACGTCGTCCAGGCGCCGCTCGCTCAGGAACCACTGCGCGGCCTTGACGATCTGCCGCTGCTTCTGCCAGTGCACCGCCAGCTGCGGGGCGCCGAAGGCCTGCGTGGTGCGGGTCTTCACCTCGACGAAGACGAGCGTCTCGCCCTCGCGGCCCACCAGGTCGATCTCCCCCGCCGGGCAGGCGTAGTTCTCCACCAGGATGCGGACGCCGTGCCGGGCCAGGTGGGCGCGCGCCACGGCCTCGCCCTTTCGCCCGAGCGCCTGTCGCGCGCGAGTCACCAGAGCGAGCCCTGGGCCGACGGGTTCACGTACTCCTTGACGCCGGCGAAGCTGAGCCGGTGGATGGGCGAGGGGCCGTGGCGGGCGATGAGCGAGCGGTGGAGGTTCGTGCCGTAGCCCTTGTGCACGGCAAAGCACCAGGCGGGGTAGTGCGCCTGCCATTCGCGCATGATGCGATCCCGGGCCACCTTGGCGATCACCGAGGCCGCGGAGATGACCGGGATGTCCCGGTCGCCGTGCACGATGGCCCGCGCCGGCATGGGCAGCCGCGCGGGGAGCATCTTCCCGTCGATGAGCACCAGCGCGGGCGCGGGCGCGAGCTGGAGAATGGCGCGCGTCATCGCCTCGAGCGTCGCGCGGGCGATGTTCAGCACGTCGATGTCCGAGGCCTCGACGGAGGCGATGGCCCAGGAGACGGCGCAGGCCCGGATGTCGGCCGCCAGCCGCTCGCGCTGGGGCGGGGTGAGGAGCTTGCTGTCGGCCAGGCCCTGCAGGGCAACCCCGGGGGGCAGCATGACGGCCGCGGCCACCACCGGGCCCGCCAGGCAGCCGCGGCCGACCTCGTCCACGCCCGCCACGGAGGCCTCGGTGGGCGGCCGGATGTCCCACTCGAACGTGCCCCGCCCCCAGAGCCCCGTCGGCGAGACGAGGCAGAACGCGGGACCCGGCCGCGAGGGCGCTTCCCGGAGCCTCCTCATCCCAGCCCTCCGGTGCGCGCCGGCTGGTCAAAAGGGCCCAGATGCAAGGCGCTCCGCTGTAGGCGGGGTACCCACCGAAGGTGGGTCAAGGCGTACCGGAGGTACGCCGCAGCCCCTCGGCGTCGCTCGGGGCCGCGAGCCTGTCGAGCGGCGAGTGCCCAGGCGGAGCAACGCCGCAGATGGGCCGTTTTCACCAGCCGGCCCTAGGAGACGCGGCGCTCCTTGATCCGCGCGGCCTTCCCCCGCAGCTTCCGCAGGTAGTAGAGCTTGGCCCGGCGCACCACGCCGTGGCGCAGCACTTCGATCCGGTCGATGCTCGGCGAGTGGATGGGGAAGGTGCGCTCCACCCCCACGCCGTAGGTGACCTTCCGGACCGTGAAGGACTCGCTCAGCCCGCCGCCACGCCGGCGGATGCAGATGCCCTCGAAGGCCTGCAGCCGCTCCTTGTCGCCCTCCACGACCTTCACCTGGACTCGCAGCGTGTCGCCCGGGCGGAACGCGGGGAGTTCCTTCTTCTTCTGCGCTTCCTCGACCGCCTGGATGAGTTGTGACATGTGCATCCCCCTGGTTCACGGCTCGAGGTTCGAGGTTGAAGACCCCAGCACCTCGAACCTCGACCCGGTCAACCGTGTCGTCGTTCCTCCGCCTCGATCTCCGCCAAGAGCGTCCGGTCCAGATCCGAGAGGGCCGCCCGCGCCAGAAGGTCGGGACGCCGCTCGCGGGTGCGCCGGATGGATTCCTTTCGCCGCCAGCGCGCGATGGCGCCGTGATCTCCCGAGAGCAGCACGGGCGGCACCGCCATGTCCCGGAACACCGGCGGCCGCGTGTACTGCGGGTGCTCGAGCAGCCCGCCCGCGAAGGAATCGCTGGCCGCCGAGCTCTCGTCCCCCAGGACGCCGGGCACCAGCCGCACGACCGCGTCCAGGACCACCAGCGCCGCGGGCTCGCCGCCCGAGAGGACGTAGTCCCCGATGGACAGCTCCCGGGCGCGCAGGCCGCGGGGGATGCGGTCGTCGAAGCCCTCGTAGCGCCCGCAGACCAGCAGGAGGTGCGGCAGCCCCGCCAGCTCCTGGGCCAGCGGCTGGGTGAACGGCTCCCCCTGGGGACTCAGGAGGACGGTCGTGCTGTCCGCCTCCGCGAGGGCCTCCACCGCCGCGAAGACCGGCTCGGGCTTCAGCACCATCCCGGCCCCCCCGCCGTAGGGCACGTCGTCCACCACGTGGTGCCGGTCGCGGGTCCAGGCGCGCAGGTCGTGGACCCGGATGCTCACGAGCCCCTTGTCCTGCGCCCGCTGCAGGATGCTGGCCTGGAGCGGCCCCTGGAACATTCCGGGGAACAGGGTCAGGATGTCAAAGCGCCTCAGGGGCCTCCTCCCCGCCCGCGAGCAGCCCGGGCACGTCCGCCTCCGGGCTCAGCTCGATCCGGCCGGCCGCCAAGTCGATCGCGGCGATGTGGGCCCTGGTGGCGGGCAGCATCCACTCGCCCGCCGGCCCCTGCACCAGGTACACGTCGTGCGCGGGCGTCTCGAGGATCTCCCGCACGGCGCCCAGCCCCCGCTCGCCCTGCACCACCTCCAGGCCGAGGATGTCGTAGTGGTAGAACTGGCCCTCGGGAGCCGGCGGCGCCTCCGCCCGGGGGATGGCCGCCTCCTGGCCCACCAGGCGGGCGGCGTCCTCCGGCGAGTCCACCCCTCCGAGCTTCAGGAGCACCGCCGGCTCGCGCCCCCGCGCCGCCTCGACGTCGAAGGGCCGGTACGGCCCGCCGGGCGGGCCCACCCAGAGCCGCCGCAGGCCCGCGAACGGCTCCCAGGGCGCGGCGGCCAGGAGCAGCTTCAGCTCGCCCCGCACCCCGTGGGGCCGCACCAGCCGGCCGAGGACCAGGTAGCCCGGCCGCTCCACGTCATGCCGTGGCGGGGGCCTCGGGCGCGCCCTTGCGCTCGGCGAAGCGCTTCAGCACCCCGGCCTTGGACAGGAGCGAGCGCACCGTGTCGGTGGGCTGCGCCCCGCGGGCCAGCCAGTGGAGCGCCTTCTCCTCGTCGATCTTCACGACCATCGGCTGCTGCCGCGGATCGTAGGTGCCGAGGCTCTCCACGAAGCGGCCGTCCCGCGCCGCCCGCGAGTCCGCCACCACCACGCGGTAGAACGGGGTCTTCTTGGTGCCCATGCGCCGCAAGCGAATCTTGACCGCCATACAACCTCCGTCGTGTTCATGGCTCATGGCTCATGGCTGATGGCAATGCCGTGAGCCATGAGCCTGGTTAGCCGAGCGGGAACGGCATGTTGCGCGGCAGCCGCTTGCCCTTGCCCGCCTGCATGAGCTGCCGCATGAGCTTCTGCATATCCGCAAACTGCTTCAGCAGCCGGTTCACGTCCGCGACGCTGGTGCCCGAGCCGGACGCGATCCGCTTGCGCCGCGAGCCGTTCAGGAGGTCCGGCTTCTGCCGCTCGCCCGGCGTCATGGAGTCGATGATGGCCTCCACCCGCTTCAGCTCGCGCTCCTGCTGCGAGGCGTCCGGCAGGTCCTTCATGCGGGACAGTCCCGGGATCATGCCCACCAGCTGCTCCAGCGGGCCCATGCTCCGCACCTGGCGGAGCTGGTCGCGGAAGTCCTCCAGGGTGAAGGTCTGGGAGCGGAGCTTCTTCTCGACGGCCGCCGCCTGCTTGGCGTCCATGGCCTTCTCGGCCCGCTCCACCAGGCTCAGGACGTCGCCCATCCCCAGGATGCGCGAGGCCATGCGTTCGGGGTGGAAGGGCTCGAGCGCCTCGAGCTTCTCGCCCACGCCGATGAACTTGATGGGCACCGAGGTGACGGCCCGGATGGAGAGGGCCGCGCCGCCCCGGGTGTCGCCGTCGAGCTTGGTCAGGATGTAGCCGGTCAGCGTGAGCGCCTGGTGGAAGGCGGCCGCGGAGTTCACCGCATCCTGCCCGGTCATGGCATCCGCCACCATGAGGGTCTCGGCCGGCCGGGTCTCGGCCGCGATGGCGCGCAGCTCCTCCATCAGCGGCTCGTCCACGTGCAGGCGCCCCGCGGTATCCAGGATCACCGGGTCGAACAGCCGCGCGCGCGCCAGGCTGACCGCCTCGCGGCAGACCGCCACGGGGGTGCTCGGCCCCGCCGCCCGGTACACCTCGACGCCCAGCGTGCGCCCCAGCGTCTGGAGCTGGTCCTGCGCGGCCGGCCGCTGGAGGTCGGCGGCCACGAGCAGCGGGCGCTGCCCCTGCTCCTTGAGGTGGCGGGCCAGCTTCCCGGCCGTGGTGGTCTTCCCGGAGCCCTGCAGGCCCACCAACATGAGGACCGTGGGGGGCTGCCCGGCGCGCTGCAGCTTCGCCTGGGTGCCGCCCATGAGGGCGGACAGCTCCTCGAACACCACCTTGACGACCTGCTGCCCGGGCGTGAGGCTCTGCAGGACGTCCCGACCCACCGCGCGCTCGCGCACGCGGTCCAGGAAGGACCGCACGACCTTGAAGTTGACGTCGGCCTCCAGGAGCGCCAGCCGGACCTCGCGGAGCGCCTCGGCGATGTTGTCCTCGCTGAGGGTCCCGTGGCCCCGCAGGCGCTTGAAGACCTCGTTCAGCTTGTCGGTGAGGCTGTCGAACATCGTGTCCCCTGCAAACGCACAAGCGCCTCGGCGGGCCGCTCAGGGCAGCAAGACCGGGCGGTTCGCCAAGGCGGGAAGCTGGAAAGTACAGTTGTGACGCGGTTTTGTCAAGGTGAAAGGCCCGGCGGTGCGCCGGCCGGCCCGCGGCTCCCGGGAGCCCTTTGCCGAGACCCGGCTCCCCGTGATAGCCTCCCTCCATGCCGGACGACGACCTGCGGTGCGCGCTCTCGGCCTTGCCCCCGGGCGGCCCGCCGAGCCTGGCCTTCGTGCGCCGCGCCCCCGCGGGCATCCGCGGCCGGGCCGGGACGCTCCTCTGCCTCTCCGCCTCCTTCAACCCGGTGACCCTGGCCCACCTGCAGCTCATCCAGGCCGCGGCCCGGGTCGCCCCGCCCGACGAGGTGCTGCTGCTCCTGTCCCTCGCCAACGTGGACAAGGGCATGAGCGGGCTCCCGCTGGAGCGGCGCGTCCGGCTGCTCCTCGCCCTGGCGGAGCGCCGGCCGGCCTTCTCGGTGGCCCTGGCCAGCCACGGCCGGTTCGTCGAGAAGCTCGCCGCCATCCGGGCCGCCTACCCCGAGGGCGCCCGCCCGGTGTTCCTCCTGGGGTTCGACACGCTCGTGCGGCTGTTCGAGCCCCGCTACTATGCCGACCGCGACGCGGCGCTGGCGGCGCTCTTCGCGGGGAGCCGGTGCCTGGCCGCGAACCGGGCGCCCCACGGGCCCGGCGCGGTGGCCGAGTTCCTCGCCCGACCCGAGGTCGCCCCCTACGCCGGCCGGATCGGGATCCTGGAGCTCCCGGACGCCGTCGCCGCCGTCTCCGCCACGGAAGTGCGGGCGCGCCTGGCGCGCGGCGAGCCGGTGGCCGGCCTCGTCCCGCCGGAGACGCTGCCCCTGCTCACCCGGGGATGAACCGCCAAGGCGCCACCGGAGCACCGGGCGGGGCGGGGCGCGCGAGGCGCCCTCGACCAGCACCGCTGCGCCGTTTCGCCCCTGCCCCTCCGCGCCCCGGCGCCTTTTCGCCCCTGCGGCCTGGCTAGCCCACCAGGATCAGCCGCACGTCCATCACGTTCGTGCGCGTGGGGCCGGTCATCACCAGGTCGCCCAGCCGCTGGAAGAACGGGTAGGCGTCGTTGTCGTCCAGCGCCCGCCGGGGCGCCAGCCCCCTCTCGGCCGCGCGGGCCAGCGTCTGCCCGTCCACCACGGCGCCCGCGGCGTCGGTGGGCCCGTCCGTGCCGTCCGTGCCCGCACTCAGGATCACGGTATCCGGCAGGTCCGCGATGTCGAAGGCGGCGGCCAGCGCGAACTCCTGATTCCGCCCGCCCTTCCCCTTCCCGCGGATGGTGACGGTGGTCTCGCCGCCCGAGATCAGGCACGCGGGGGCGGCCAGCGGATGTCCCGTGGCGCGCACCTCCCGGGCCAGCGCGGCGTGCATGCGCGCGATCTCCCGGGTCTCGCCCTCGATGGAGGACGACAGGATCATGGGGGCGAGCCCCTGCAGCCGGGCCTCCTTGGCCGCCGCCTCCAGGGCCTGGATGTTGCTCCCCACCATGACGTTCCGCACCCGGGTGAACAGCGGATCGTCCGGCTTGGGCGTCTCGGGGTGCTTCCCGGCGGCCCCCGCTTCCAGGTGCGCGCGGACCGAGGCCGGGACCTCGCCCCGGATCCTGTACTTGTCCAGGATGGCCAGCGCGTCGGCGTAGGTGGTGGGGTCCGGCACGGTGGGGCCCGAGGCGATGGCGTCCAGCGGGTCGCCCACGATGTCCGAGAGGATCAGCGTCAGCACGCGGGC
>JBHGAX010000202.1:0-17820 GCA_041946635.1 Methylomirabilales bacterium (SeqCode) | reverse complement strand
GCCGCACCGGCGGGCACATCATTCACGAACGCACGTCGTTCGTGAATGATGTGGGCTAGCGCCCCGTCGCAGCGAGACGCCCGGGTCGCATGCATCACGTTTCACGCTCTTGCGTTTTGCGCAGGGACGGCGCATGGCGCAGACGAACACCGCGCTCCCCTCGTCCCGGAGCCGTGTCGCATGCGCGCCCGGCGCCGGCGCGGCTGACGCCGCGCGGCCCGCGTAACGGTGCAGTGACGTTTCCAGGAAAACCATTGTGGGGCTTCATGGTGTGTGCTAGATGGAGCCGTGTCCCGTGACGCGAAACTAACGGCCATGTTGCGAATTTCAACACTCCTCCTCGCGCTCGCCGGCATTCTTCTCACCGCGCCGTCTTCGGCGCAGGAGATGGTGCGCTCGATCGCGGTATCAGGGACCGGGCAGAGTGTCGCGACTCGCGAATGGCCGGCGACGATGTGGATGGCTGTTCTCGCCGAGGGGAGCGGAGTGCAGTTCCTGGTGGGGCCGGGGGATCAGATCTTCGAGACGGGTGCGGCGAGCCCCATCGGTGTGGTGGAGAAGGTGAGCCCGGTGGATCTCGCCATGTCCGCGCGGCGCGGCGAGACCCCGTTCCGGGTGTTCCCCGGTCGCCCGGTTCCCGGCGCTCGGGGGCTGACGCTGCGAGACGTGGTGCCCGTCCGGCACCTCGAGTACCGCCACAGGGTGGTGCCCCGCGGCGTGCCCAAGATCCTGCACGGCGAGCTGTACCTGGTGGGCCTGCAGGGCACGCGGGCGGTGCTCCAGCGCGACGTGGAGGCGGCATCGCCGACCCTCGCCAGCGAGCAGCGCCTGGCCGCCGTTCCGCTCACGCCCGTCGCCCCGCGCACCTGGGAGATCCGGGCGGCGGATCTGAAGAGTGTGGTGGAGTCGAGCGAGGACATCCTGAAGCACGCGGTCCGGGACACGGCCCTGGACTTCTCCCCCGAGCGCGGCATCGGTGCGGAGGTCAAGACGCCGATCGCCGACGTGCGCCTGGACCGCCGCGGCTTCCTCGTCACGAGTCCCAACCTGGCGAGCCGGGCCGGCCTGGAGGTCGGCGACCGGATCCTGGCGGTCAACGCCATGCCGATCGAGGGTGCCGGCGACCTGATCCGGATGTACCGGCACCTGAAGAACGACCCGGCCGTCACCCGGGTCGACCTGACCATCGAGCGGCAGAACACGCCCCAGACCTTGACGTACCGGGTGCGCTAGAATCACCCCGAGTTCCGCAGCGTCTCGTCGGCCTTCGAACGGATCCTGAGTGCACAGCGTTCGTCGTCCGCTCCGCAGAGAGTCTTGCCCTCTGTTCCCCGCGTGGGTCGGCCTCTCCGCACCATCCCGGTTTCTGCTGCACCCGAGTCGCCGGGCGCCGCGCGTCCGCGCAGGCCGCCCTTCACCGTCCATGCCTCGCGTCACGCAGTCCGCGAGGCCGATCGCAGCTGGGGGTACGTAAAGGAGAGCACCATGTGGAGACGAGCGCTGGTCCTGCCAGTCGGTATCTTGCTCATGCTTGCCGTGGCGTCAGCGGCGCCGGCCGCCGCGCCCAAGGTGACGCGGGTCGAGCTCGGCGCGAACGTCGCGGACGGGTTCCTCATCGTGCCGAATGGCGCGGGGATGGACGCCGGGGGCGTCGGCCCCATGAGCCCGGCCAAGTTCATCTCCCCGGGCACGAGCGATAGCGCGCTCTCGAACAATGGCGTCACCGTCTTCACCAACGTATTCGGCGACGGCAGCACCAACCTGGTGCAGAGCGACGCCGACATGATCGGCGACGCGGGCGTCTACGGCATGTTCCTGTTCAACATCACCACCGGGGCGCCGGGCGCGACGCCCGCGGACCGGCGGCTGGCGGACATGCTGAAGTGGAAGATCAAGAACGCGAATGCCGACATGTTCGGCTCCGCGTACGGGCCGGGGAACATCAAGAGCATCTCGCTGGAGAATGCCGTGCCGGCGGGCACGGCCGTGACCGTGACGATCGACATGCAGGGAAGCAAGCCGCACATGATCGGCATCTTCGGCGGCGCGGCCGCGTCCGCCACGACGCCGAAGGTTGTCTACAACTCGACGACCGGGATCCTGACGGTCCGGTCCAGCACGATCGCGACCAAGAACGCCGGCGGGCGCGGGGGGACGGACATCGCCGATCCGAGCGTGGGGGCGGACGCCACGGACAACACGCTCGCCTCCACGTTCGGCATGACGGTGCTCACGAACGACGCCGACTTCGGGAATCCCACGGCGGCGATGAAGATGGTCGCCTGGACGAACGCCTGGCCGGGCGACATCTTCGCCTACCTGCCGGGCGAGGACGCCAGCTCCAGCAAGGGGAGCGGGTCGGCCGGAACGATGGGCCAGACCACCGCGAAGTTCGGTCTGACCGTGAACGGCCCGACCGGGGACAATCGGTCCTTCCACATCTTCGTGCCCTCCGGCGTCCTGCCGGCGCTGTTCGGCGCGGGCATCACCTCCACCGACATCACCGGCTACGTGAACGGTGCGGCGGCCACCACGACCTCCGTGTCCGATGACACCATCTTCACGGCGGACGGCACGGGCGTGCAGGGCGCCCACCTGTCCTTCAGCTACACCTTCGCCTCGCCGACGGACAACTCCGTCGGCGTGGTGGCGGCCGAGGAGGGCGGCGGGGACAGCGGGCTCTGCTTCATCGCCAGCGCCGTCTTCGGCTCGTACCAGGCGCCCGAGGTGTGGGCGCTGCGCGAGTTCCGCTACCACTACCTCATGACCAACGCCGTCGGCCGCGCCTTCGTCCGTCTCTACGAGACGGTGAGCCCGCCGATCGCCCGCTTCCTGGGCCAGCACGAGTGGCTCAAGACCATCGTCCGGCTGGCGCTCATGCCTGCCGTCTGGCTCAGCCTGTTCATGCTGCAGGCCTCCTCTGCGGCGAAGATGCTGGCCCTGATGGCCATCGCCGCGCTCGCGCTCGGCTTCGTGGGGTACCGGCTTCGCCGGCGCACCACCCCGGCATAGCGTCCGACGCCAGCAAAAAACCCCGGGGCCCGGAGCCGCACGGTTCCGGGCCCCGGCGTTGTTCGTTGGGATGCCGGCGGGTGCTCGCCATGGGCTTGCCCGCCCCAGGCCTCCGTGATACTCAACAGGTGGCCTGCGACCCGGGAGCCGCAGGGATCGGGTGACCTGGCTGTCCGAGGGGAGGGACTCGCATGAGGAAGAAGGTAGCCATACCGCGGAATGCCTTCCTGTATCCGATGCCCGTCGTCCTGCTCGGCGCCACGGTGGCGGGGACGCCGAACTACATGGCGGCGGCGTGGGTCACCCGCGTCAACTACGACCCGCCGCTGCTCGGCGTGGCCGTCTCCACGGGGCACCACACGGCCCGGGGGATCCGGGAGCACGGCGAGTTCGGGGTGAGCGTCCCGAGCCGGGAGTTCCTGGTTCCGACCGACTACGTGGGCCTGGTGTCCGGCGCGGCGGTGGACAAGTCCAAGGTGTTCGAGACGTTCACCGGCGCGCTGGCGCACGCCCCCATGGCGCGGGAGTGTCCCCTGACCATGGCCTGCCGGGTGGTGCAGACGGTGGCGTGAATAATCCGTCTTGCGACTTCGACTCCGCCCCGCTGCGCGGGGCTACGCTCAGGGCTCGCCTTGAGCAGGCCGCTCCGCGGCCTGTCGAAACCCGCCCGTGCGGCGGACGCCGCACCGGCGGGCGCATTATTCACGAACGCGTTCGCGTTCGTGAATAAGCATCCGGGCGGCCAACCAGGACGTCCGTGACGGGCTGGACTTCCTCATGGCCTCGCCCCTGGCCCGCGTGCGCGAGGGCGGCGAGGCCTCCAAGGGCGACGCGGCCAAGGACCTGGCGTTCGCGGACGTCCGCCGCTTCATGCAGCTCCTCCTGGACCACAAGCGCTCGGTCTTCGTCTTCGGCGCCCGCAAGCACTTCACCCTGTGCTTCTACACCTTCATCCAGCTGAACGGCGTGCGGCCCGACGTCTTTCTCGCCGCGACGGCAGGTCGAGACGATCTTCGAGAAGGACGCCACGCCGCTGGCCGAGCCGCTCATCCGGGCGGTGGCCCAGGCGGCCGCGCAGGAGGGCCTCTCCTGCACCCGCATGCCCAGCGGCGCGGGCCACGACGCGCAGAGCTTCGCGGCGGCGGGCGTGCCCACCGGCATGGTCTTCGTGCCGTGCCGGCGCGGCGTGAGCCACAGCCCCGAGGAGTGGATCGAGCCCGCGCAGGCGGCGCAGGGCTGTCAGGTCCTGCTCCGGACGCTCCTGCAGGTCGCCGCGCCCATCCGGACGGGCCAGGGGTAAGGCATGGAGACCATCGGGATACTGACGCTGGGCCAGACGCCGCGCCCCGACTTCGAGCGGATCTTCCGGCGGCACCTGCCGGACGCCAAGCTCGTCGTCCGGGGAGGGCTGGACGGCCTGCCGGACCGGGAGATCGATGCGCTGGCGTCCGCGGGGGGAGCGTACCCGCTCTTCACCATCCTCCGCGACGGCAGCACGCGCGAGATCTCGCTGCACCGGCTGGTGCCGCTGCTGGAAGCCCAGCTGGCACGCGTGGCTGCGGAGGGGGCGACGGTGGCGGCGCTCATGTGCGCCGGCAACTTCCCCGACCTGGCCGGGTCGGTCCCGGTGCTCTATCCGGGGCGCATCCTGCCCGCCGTGGTGCGGGGGGTCTGCCGTGGGAACCGGATCGGTGTGGTGACGCCCAACGCGGGGCAGCGCGAGGCCGCGACGGCCCACTGGCGGGCCAAGGGGTTCGATCCCGAGGTGGTGGTCGCCGCACCGACCGAGCCCGACGCGCTGCCGCGCGCCGCGCGCGCCCTGGCGGACCCGGCGCTCGAAGTGATCGTCCTCGACTGCATGGGCTTCGACCCCGACGCCGCGCGCCGCATGCGCGCGCTGGGCGGCCGGCCGGTCCTCTGCCCGCAGGGCCTGGTGCCCCGGATCATGGCCGAGATGCTGGGGGCGTGAGGCAGGCATCTCACCACGAAGGACACGAAGCGCACGAAGAATTCTGGGTGACGCTCTCCCTGACTCCTCCTTCGTGGCCTTCGTGCCCTTCGCGGTGAGACGTTCGGCTCAGCGCTCCGCGCGCAGCCGCTCGTACAGCCGCTCGACCTCGGCCCGATCCCGCCGGAACGGCCCCTCCGCCTCCAGCTTCAGGCTCGTCACCGCGGCGGCCCACGCCACCGCCTCCTCGGGCGGGGCCACCAGCCGCCGGGACAGGTAGGCCGAGGTGCAGGTGTCGCCCCGGCCGCTCCGGCCGCGGACCGCCTCGGGCACGAAGGGCGCCTGGTGGATGGCCCCCTCGTGGTGCACCAGGACGCCGCCGTTCCAGGTGAGGAGCACTTCCCGCGGTCCCAGCCCGGCGAGCCGCCGGGCCGCCGCCTCGCGGTCGCGCTGCCCCGTCAGCCGCTCGGCCTCCACGGCGTCCGTCTTCAGGACGCTCACCTTCGGCAGGATGCGCTCCTTTCCCGGCCAGTCGTCGAAGGCGAGCCTGCCGTCCACCACGACCCGCATGAAGCCCTGCACGTCCACCGCCAGGAGGTCGCACCGGGCCGCCAGGGCGGCGACCACCTCCTCCGGCACCTCCCCGCGCACGGAGGCCCCGATGGCGATCGCCCTGGCCCGCAGGTCGCCGAGGTCCGCCAGCGTGAACGGCCCGGCCGAGCTGGTGATCTCGATGGCCCGCTCGTCCAGGTTGCCGGTCGGGTAGATGAGCCGCAGGCAGGTGGAGGCCGGCGCCTCCACCGCCACCGCCGTGACCCCCAGCCGCTCCAGCTCCTCCACGACGCGCCGGTCTTCGCGGGCCAGCCGGGTGACGACCGCCGTGCGGAGCCCCATGCGCACCGCCACGTGCGCCCCGTAGTTGAAGGCGCCGCCATCCACCACCCGCGTCACGTCCGGATAGACGATGCTGTCCTTGGTGTAGTGGCCGACGAAGGCGATGTCGAAGGGCACGGCAGCCTCCTGTGGGCGTCCGGCGGCCAGCCTGCCGCACGAGCGCCAGGCGACGGGTCACATGCGGGCCGGCGGGCACATTATCCGCGATGCGAGCGGCGGGTCAAGCGGGAGGGCGTCCCGCCTGCCGGCCCAGCTCCGCGACAACCGGGGGAATCGCGTTGACAGGCGTGTCCCTCCTCGAAATAATCCCGGCCAATTCCCGAACCAGGAGGTGTGGGGGCCGGCGCCGGCTCACCGGCATGGCGTCTTCCTGCAAAAGGAGGGGGCAATGGCGTTCGAACTGGGACCGAGACGCGGCACCTATCTGGATGCGAGTCATCTGGACCAGACCGTTCTTCCGGCCGACGAGCTGCAGCAGTTCGAATCCCTGGATCTCATCTACCGCGCTCTCTGTACCCTCTGCTACAACTACGTGCCCATGTCCGGCCATCCGGGCGGGTCGATCTCGGCCGGGCGGATCCTCGCGGCCCTGGTGTTCTCGACCCTGGACTACGACCTGGCCGACCCGGACCGCGAGGACGCGGACATCCTCTCGTTCGCCGCGGGCCACAAGGCGATGGGGCTGTACTCGCTGTGGGCCATCCGCGACGAGGTGGCGCGCCTCGGCGCCCCGGCGCTCTTGCCGAAGGAGAATCGGCAGCGACTCCGCCTGGAGGATCTCCTCGGCTTCCGGCGGAACCCCATCACGCGCACACCCCGCTTCCGGGAGTTCAAGGCGAAGGCGCTCGACGGCCACCCGACGCCCGCCACGCCGTTCATCCGCCTCTCCACCGGCGCATCCGGGGTCGGCGTGGCCAGCTCCCTGGGGCTCGCCTTCGCGGCCCGGGACTACTACGGGGCGCAGGCGCCCCGCGTCCACGTGGTGGAGGGCGAGGGCGGCCTGACCCCGGGCCGGGCGGCGGAGGCCCTGGCGGCCGCGGGCACGGCCTCCCTCGACAACGTCATCGTCCACGTGGACTGGAACCAGGCCTCCATCGACAGCAACCGCGTCTGTCCCGAGGCCGGGCAGCCGGGCGACTACGTGCAGTGGACGCCCATGGAGCTGTTCCGGCTGCACGACTGGAACGTGATCTTCGTGCCCGACGGGAAGGACCTCCGGCAGGTGGTCGCCGCCCAGCGGGCGGCGCTCGGGATGGAGAGCGGGCAGCCGACCGCGGTGGTCTACCGCACCGTGAAGGGCTGGCAGTACGGCATGGAGGGGCGCGCCTCCCACGGCGCCGGGCACAAGCTGTGCTCCGACGGCTTCTGCCAGGCGCTCGCCGGGCTCACCGGGCGGGCGGGCATGATGGTCCCCACCTGCGAGGCGGGGAAGGAGCGCTGCCTGGCGAGTCCGAACCAGGCGGCGGTCATCGAGGCGTGCTTCTGGGAGTCGCTGCAGATCGTGCGCCAGGTGATCGAGGCCAGCGGCCCCATGGTCCAGGCGCTGGCGCGCCGGCTCCTGGCCGCCCGGGACCGGCTGACCGCGCTAAACCGGCAGCCGCGCCCCGAGGCGCCCCGCGTGGAAGCGGTCTATGCGCTGGCGGCGAAGGCGGGCCCGCCGCCGGCGGAGCTGGCGCTGAAGCCGGGCACGGTGACCACCCTCCGGGCCGAGCTGGGCCGGGTCCTGCAGCACTACAACCAGGCCTCCGGCGGCGCGGTCCTGTCGGCCTCCGCGGACCTGCTCGGCTCCACCAGCATCAACGTGGCGGGCGCCGGCTTTCCCCCCGGCTACTGGAACGCGGCCACCAACCCGGCGGCGCGCCTCCTGTCGCTGGGCGGGATCTGCGAGGACGGCGGCAGCGGCATCCTCTCCGGCGTCTCGACGTTCGGGCACCACATCGGCGTGGGGTCGTCCTACGGCGCCTTCATCGCCCCGCTCAGCCACATCGCCGCCCGGCTCCACGCCATCGGCGGGCAGGCCCGCCGCGCCGCCTCGGGTGCGCCCTACCGTCCGATGATCGTGGTCTGCGCGCACGCGGGCCTGAAGACCGGGGAGGACGGGCCCACCCACGCGGACCCGCAGCCCCTGCAGATCCTCCAGGAGAACTTCCCCCGCGGCACGGCCATCACCCTGACGCCCTGGGATCCTCGGGAGGTGTGGCCGCTCCTCGCCGCCGCCCTCAGCCGGCGGCCCGCCGTGATCGCGCCCTTCGTCACCCGCCCGAACGAGACGGTGCTGGACCGGACCGCGCTGCGCCTGGCCCCCGTGGAGGCGACGGCGACCGGGGTCTACCTGCTGCGCGCGCCGCGCGGGAAGGGCGAGGGGACCATCGTGCTCCAGGAGAGCGCGGCGGCCTACGCCTTCCTGGAGGACGCCCTGCCCCTGCTCGACCGCGACGGCCTGGACCCCTGGGTCTACTACGTGTCGAGCGCCGAGCTGTTCGACCTCCTGCCGCCCGCCCGGCAGCAGCGGCTGTTCCCCGAGGAGCGGGCGCGGGAGGCGATGGGCATCACCGGCTTCACCCTGCCCACGATGTTCCGCTGGGTGCGCTCCGACCTGGGCCGCTCGCTGACGCTCCACCCGTTCCGCAAGGGGCACTTCCTGGGGAGCGGACAGGGTCCCATGGTGCTGGCGGAGGCGGGACTCGACGGGGTGAGCCAGCACCGGGCCATCAAGAAGTACCTGGACGCGCTGGCGCGCGTCCGGAAGGCCCGCAGCGCCAGGCGGCCGGCGGCGGCCGCCGCGCGACGCGCGAAGCAGCCGGGCGGGCGGCCGCGCTAGCCGTCGGTCCGACGCCACACGCGGGCGGGAGGCTTCTCCCGCCCGCGTTTTTGCGGGGATGGCCGGCGGCCGGCGCCGGCTTTTGCGTTGGTGGGCCTGGACATCTGGTCTATAATTCCCCCTCTGTCCCCGCCGCGACATCCCGGAGATCCATCACGTGATCATCGATCCGATCCTGGCCGATCTCAATCCGCCCCAGCAGGAGGCCGTCCTCCACTCCGAGGGGCCGCTCCTCATCCTGGCCGGCGCCGGCTCGGGCAAGACCCGCGTCATCACCCGGCGGATCGCCTACCTGATCGCCCGCCGGGGCGTGCAGCCCTGGCAGATCCTGGCCGTGACCTTCACCAACAAGGCCGCCGACGAGATGCGGAAGCGGGTGGAGCAGCTCCTGGGCGCGCGGGGCCTCTCCGTGGCGCTGGGCACCTTCCACTCGACCTGCGTGCGGATCCTCCGCAAGTGGCACGGCGAGCTGGGGCTCCGCAGCAGCTTCGTGATCTACGACGACGGGGACCAGCTGTCGGTCGTCAAGGACTGCCTGCGCGCCGCCAACCTGAGCGAGCGGGTGATGAACCCGCGGGGCGTCCTGGCGCGCATCAGCCGCGCCAAGAACGACCTGCTCGGCCCGGGGGAGTACGCGGCGCTGGCGGCCGACTTCATGGAGGAGCGGACGGCCAAGCTGTACGCGATGTACCAGGAGCGGCTCCGCGCCAGCCACGCGGTGGACTTCGATGACCTGCTGATGCTCACCGTCCGGCTGCTCCAGGACCGCCCGCAGGTCCTGGAGTACTACCACAACCTCTGGCGCTACTTCCTGGTGGATGAGTACCAGGACACGAACCGGGCCCAGTACCAGATCGTGAACGCCCTGAGCGCCCGCCACGGGAACCTGTGCGTGGTGGGGGACGACGACCAGTCCATCTACCGCTGGCGGGGCGCCGACCTGAACAACATCCTGGACTTCGAGCGGGACCACCCCGGCTGCACGGTGATCCGCCTGGAGCAGAACTACCGCTCCACCCAGACCATCCTGGACGCGTCGGGCGGCGTGGTGGCGAACAACGTGGGGCGCAAGGGGAAGCGGCTCTGGACCGAGAACCCCGTGGGCGAGCCGGTCGTGATCTACGAGGCCACGGACGAGCAGGACGAGGCGGATTTCGTGGTGCGGGTCCTGAAGGGCCTCGCGGCGGAGCACGGGCACAGCCTGGACGACTTCGCCATCTTCTACCGCACGAACGCCCAGTCGCGCGTGATCGAGGACGCCCTCCGGCGGGAGCTCACGCCCTACGTGATCGTGGGCGGCCTGCGGTTCTACGAGCGCAAGGAGATCAAGGACACGCTCGCCTACCTCCGGCTCCTCGCCAACCCGGACGACGCGCAGAGCTTCAAGCGCATCGTGAACGTCCCGCCCCGCGGGATCGGCCAGGCAACCGTGGAGAAGCTGGAGGGGCTGGCCGCGGCCGAGCGGGTCTCGGTGTGGGAGGCGTGCCGGCGGATCGGGGAGCGGAAGATCCTCGGGCCCAAGGCGGTGAAGGCCCTGGCGGAGCTGGTCGCCCTGATCGAGCGCCTGCGCGCGCGGGCCGAGGTCGCCGAGCTGCCGGACCTCATCGTGGAGCTGCTGGAGAGCACCGGGTACGTCGAGGACCTGAAGGCCGAGGGCACCGCCGAGGCGCAGTCCCGCATCGAGAACCTCCAGCAGTTCATCGTGGCGGCCCGCGAGTTCCTGGAGCGGAGCGACGACAAGAGCCTGGCCGCCTTCCTGGACAGCGTGGCGCTGGTGGCCGACATCGACGAGCTGGCCGAGGGCACGGGCAGCGTCACGCTCATGACCCTCCATTCCGCCAAGGGGCTGGAGTTCCCCGTGGTGTTCATGACCGGGATGGAGGAGGGCATCTTCCCGCACTCCCGCTCCATGAACGAGGACAAGGAGCTGGAGGAGGAGCGGCGGCTCTGCTACGTCGGCATGACGCGCGCGCGGGAGCGGCTGTTCCTCACCACCGCGCTGATGCGCCGGCTCTACAACAGCAGCAGCTACAACCTGCCGTCCCGGTTCCTGGACGAGGTCCCCGCCGCCCTGGTCACGCGCCTCGGCGGGAGCAACGGCCGGGGCATGGGCTACGAGTCGCGCACCCAGGCCGGGGCCGGGATCCGGAGCCGCGAACCGCGCGTGCCGGGCCGGCCGTCGGCGCCCGGAGCCGAGCGCTACGGGCACCGAAGACGAGGCTCCTGGATGGCGAAGATCACGCGGGAGGAAGTCGAGCACGTGGCCCGGCTGGCGCGCCTGGCCCTGAGCGACGAGGAAAAGGCCGAGATGACCGCCCAGCTCGACGCCATTCTGGCGTACATGGACAAGCTCAACGCCATAGATACGACGGGCGTCGAGCCGACCACCACCGTGATCCCCATGGTGAGCGCCATGCGGGACGACGTGGTGCGGCCCAGCCTCAGCCAGGACGAGGCCCTGGCCAACGCGCCGGATCGCGAGGACGCGTTCTTCCGCGTGCCCCGGATCATCGAGGGGTGAAGCCGAACCGCAGAGGCGCGGAGAGCGCAGAGGCGACGGGGCGGGTTCGGACCTCCTGTGCCCTTGTGCTTCCGGTCGCCAGGCGTGTTCTGAAACCTGTGCGTGTTTGCGCCTTTTTGCGGCCAAGCGTTCCTGGGGGTGACGCGTGGAGCTGACGGGACTCACGCTGTCTGAGCTGCGGGAGCTGATACGGAAGGGCGAGGTGACGCCCACGCAGGCCGTCCAGGCCTACCTCGTGCGCATCGGCACGCTGGAGGAGCGCGTCCAGGCCTTCACCACGCTGACCCCCCGGGCCGCCCTGGCGTTCGCCGAGAAGTACACCAAGATGCAGGCCAAGGGCGAGCCGCTCCCGCCGCTGGCCGGCATCCCGCTGGCCATCAAGGACGTGATCTGCACCAAGGGCGTGGCCACCACCTGCTCCTCGCGGATCCTGCAGGGCTTCATCCCGCCCTACAACGCCACGGTGATGAACCGCCTGAACGCGGCAGGCGCGCTCATGCTGGGCAAGACCAACATGGACGAGTTCGCCATGGGCTCCTCCACCGAGAACTCGGCCTTGAAGGTGACCCGGAACCCGTGGGACCTCGAGCGGGTCCCGGGCGGCTCGAGCGGCGGGTCGGCGGCGGCCGTGGCGGCCGGCATGTGCGCCGCCGCCCTGGGCACCGACACCGGCGGCTCGGTCCGGCAGCCCGGAGGATTCTGCGGGATCGCGGCCATGAAGCCCACGTACGGCCGCGTCTCCCGGTACGGGCTGGTGGCCTTCGCCTCCTCCCTGGATCAGATCGGCCCCATGGCCCACGACACGCGCGGCTGCGCCGCGCTGCTCCAGGCGATCGCCGGGCACGATCCGCTCGATTCCACCTCCGCCGACGTCCCGGTGCCCGATTACGAGGCCGCGCTGACCGGCGACATCCGCGGCGTGCGGGTCGGCATCCCGCACGAGTACTTCGTGGACGGGATGGACCCGGAGGTCGAGGCGGCGGTCCGGGAGGCGATCCGCGTGCTCGAAGGCCTCGGCGCCACCCGCCGGGGGGTCGCCCTGCCCCACACCGACGCCGCCGTGGCCATCTACTACCTGGTGGCCACCGCGGAGGCCAGCTCGAACCTCGGCCGCTACGACGGGGTGAAGTACGGCCACCGCGCGCCCGGCTCCCGCCACCTGATCGAGATGTACATGCAGACGCGCCGGGAGGGCTTCGGCCCCGAGGTGCGCCGGCGCATCATGCTGGGGACCTACGCGCTCAGCGCCGGCTACTACGACGCCTACTACCTGAAGGCGCTGAAGGTACGGACGCTGGTCCGCGAGGACTTCACGCAGGCCTTCCGGGCCTGCGACGTGCTGGTCACGCCGACCTCCCCGACCCCCGCCTTCCGCCTGGGCGAGAAGACCCAGGATCCCCTCCAGATGTACCTGTCCGACATCTTCACCATCTCCGCCAATCTCGCCGGCGTCCCGGCCATCAGCGTGAACTGCGGGTTCACCCGGTCCGGGCTGCCGATCGGGCTGCAGGTCATCGGACGCCCCTTCGAGGAGGAAACGGTCCTCAGGGTGGCGCACGCCTACGAGCAGGCCACGACGTGGAGGGCACGTCGGCCGACTATCGGCTGCTGAAAACGACCCATCTGCTGCGTTGCCGGGCCTCGGCGCTCGCTGCGGCGTAGCGCTGCTACGCCTGGACCCACCTTCGGTGGGTACCCCGCCGACGGCCCGTCGCCTTGCACCTGGGCCGTTTTGAGCAGCCTCAGGCAGCAGCGGCTCTTCTGCAGCGAAAGGTGGGGGGCGATGCGACGGACAGGCGTGATGCGGCGAGGGGTTTTTTGCGCTATCCTGCTGGTAATCGGTGCGGCCATGGTCGGCGGCCCGGCCGCGGCGGCGACGAAGCGGGGCGACGTCGTGGTCCTCGATCACGATCGCTGGCTGGACACGCTGCGCGGGACGGTGAAGAACTTCAGCACGCGTCCCGCGCGCGACGTGACGGTCGTGGTCAGGTTCCTCGACACGAAGCGGAAGGTGCTGGGCACGCAGCGGGTGAGCGTGGGCGACCTCAAGTCGGGGGACCAGGCGCGGTTCGATTTCTCCATTGAGGAACGGAACCGAGCGGCCGCGTCCTACGACTTCACGGTGCACGCGATCTGGCCAAGACAATAAGGGCGGTTCATAGCTCCCCGGGGGTTGGCATGGCTTGGGTGAAGGTGGCTGATGCGCTGCGCCTGCCGGTGGGCAGCGAGGTGACGGTGAAGGGGTGGCTGCGGACGCGCCGGGACTCGAAGGCGGAGGGCGGGCTGTCCTTCCTGGCCGTGCACGACGGGAGCTGTTTCGACGCCATCCAGGCGGTGGCCCCGAGCAGTTTGCCGAACTACCAGGGCGACATCCTCCGGCTCTCGACCGGGTGCGCCGTGGAGGTGGACGGGACGCTGGTCGCCTCGCCGGGCGCGAAGCAGGCGGTCGAGCTGAAGGCGTCCGCCGTGCGGGTGGTGGGCTGGGTGGACGACCCGGACTCCTACCCGGTGAGCGCCAAGCGGCACACCTTCGAGTACCTCCGCGAGGTGGCGCACCTGCGCGTGCGCACCAACACCTTCGGCGCCGTCGCGCGCGTCCGGCACGCCCTGGCCGTCGCCATCCACCGCTTCTTCGACGAGCGCGGCTTCTGCTACGTGCACACGCCCATCATCACCGCCTCGGATGCCGAGGGCGCGGGGCAGATGTTCCGGGTGAGCACGCTGGACCTGCTGAACCTGCCGCGCACGCCGGACGGCCGGGTGGACTTCAGCCAGGACTTCTTCGGGCGCGAGGCGCGCCTCACCGTGTCCGGGCAGCTCAACGTCGAGACGTACTGCTGCGCCCTGACCAACGTCTACACCTTCGGGCCGACCTTCCGGGCGGAAAACAGCAACACCAGCCGGCACCTCTCCGAGTTCTGGATGATCGAGCCCGAGATGGCCTTCGCCGGCCTGCCGGAGAACGCGACCCTGGCCGAGGACATGCTGAAGTCCCTGTTCGAGGAGCTGCTCACCCGCCGGGCCGACGACATGGCGTTCTTCGACCAGCGCATCGAGCCGGGCGTCGTCGCCCGACTCCGCCACATCATCGAGACGCCCTTCCGCCGCTTGACCTACACCGAGGGGGTGGAGATCCTGCGCGCCTCGGGGCGGACCTTCGAGTTCCCGGTGGAGTGGGGGACCGACCTGCAGAGCGAGCACGAGCGCTACCTCACGGAGGAGCACTTCAAGCAGCCCGTGGTGCTCACCGACTACCCCAAGACGATCAAGGCGTTCTACATGCGGCTGAACGACGACGGGCGCACGGTGGCCGCCATGGACGTCCTGGTGCCGAAGATCGGCGAGATCATCGGCGGCTCGCAGCGCGAGGAGCGGCTGGAGGTCCTCGACCGGCGCCTGGAGGAGATGGGCCTGCGGAAGGAGGATTACGGCTGGTACCGCGATCTCCGCCGCTACGGCACGGTGCCGCATTCGGGCTTCGGCCTGGGCTTCGAGCGGCTGATGCAGTTCTGCACGGGCATGGGCAACATCCGGGACGTGATCCCCTTCCCGCGGGCGCCGCGGCAGGCGGATTTCTAGACTGCCACGACGCAGAACTTGAACCGCCAAGGCGCCAAGGCCGCCAAGATTCGTGGATCTTCCAGAGCATTCAATTCTTGGCGCTCTTGGCGCCTTGCGGTTCATCATCCCGTTTTAAAGGAAGAGCCGTGACAGACGCAACGAGGAGCCGTGTGGAGTTTGAAGCGGTCATCGGGCTGGAGGTGCACGCGGAGCTGCTCACCGCCTCCAAGATGTTCTGCGGCTGCAGCACCAGGTTCGGGGCGCCGCCGAATTCCCAGACGTGCCCGGTGTGCCTCGGCCTTCCCGGCGTCCTGCCGGTGGTCAACCGGCGCGCGGTCGAGTTCGCGGTGAAGACCGCCCTGGCGCTCGGCTGCAAGATCGCCCCCACGTCGCGCTTCGCCCGGAAGAACTACTACTACCCGGACCTCCCGAAGGCCTACCAGATCTCGCAGTACGAGCTGCCGCTCTCCGAGCACGGGCGGCTGGTGCTCCGCCTGGACGGCGGGGAGCGCCGCATCGGCATCCGCCGCCTGCACCTGGAGGAGGACGCGGGGAAGCTGCTGCACGCCGGCGGCATGGAGGCCGCGGCGTCCAGCCTGGTGGACTACAACCGGGCGGGCGTGCCGCTCATGGAGATCGTGAGCGAGCCGGACCTCCGCACGCCGGAGGAGGCCGCCGAGTACCTGCGGCAGCTGCGCGCCATCCTGGTGTACCTCGGGGTGTGCGACGGCAACATGGAGGAGGGCAGCTTCCGCTGCGACGCCAACGTGTCGGTGCGGCCCGCGGGCTCGCACGAGCTGGGCGTGAAGGTCGAAGTGAAGAACATGAACTCCTTCAAGTTCGTCCAGAAGGCGCTGGAGCACGAGGTGCGGCGGCAGATCCGCGCGGTACAGGAGGGCGAACCGATCGTCCAGGAGACGCGGCTCTGGAACACCGAGCAGGGCGTCACCGTGTCCATGCGGACGAAGGAGTACGCGCACGACTACCGCTACTTCCCGGAGCCGGACCTCGTCCCGCTGGTCCTCGACCCTGGCTGGATCGAGGAGGTCCGGCGGAGCCTCCCCGAGCTGCCCGAGGCGAGGCGGGCGCGCTTCGTGGAGCAGTACGGCATCCCGGCCTACGACGCGGGCGTCCTCACCGCGCACCGGCCCCTGGCCGACTACTACGAGGCGGCCGTGCGCGCCCACGACGACCCCAAGGCGGCCAGCAACTGGGTCATGGTGGAGCTGCTGGGCCGGCTGAACAGGGACGGCAAGGACATCACCCAGAGCCCGATCTCCCCCGAGCGGCTGGGCGCCATGCTGCGCCTGATCGCCCAGGGGAGCATCAGCGGCAAGATGGCCAAGGAGTTCTTCGACGCGATGTACGCCACCGGGGCCGACCCCGCCGAGATCCTGAAGCAGAAAGGCGGGCAGATCACGGACACCGCGGCCATCGAGGAGATCACCCGGGGCGTCCTGGCCGCGAACCCCGGTCCGCTGGCCGAATACCGCGCGGGCAAGGAGAGCACCTTCAACTTCTTCGTGGGCCAGGTGATGAAGGCCACGCGCGGGAAGGCGAACCCGCAGGTGGTGAAGGAGCTGCTGCAGCGGCTGCTGGCGCAGCCGTAACTCGTAACACGTAATCAGAACTTCCCGGCTCGTGCTCTTTCCGGTTACGCGTTACGTTTACGTGTTGGTCGGTCGGGAGGGCTCAGATGAAAATCGGTACGACGATCTTCAACACGGACTACTCGATCCGCGTGGACGAGCTGGCGCGGGCCATGGAGGAGCGGGGGTACGAGTCGCTGTGGCTGCCCGAGCACACACATATCCCCGTGAGCCGCAGGTCGCCCTGGCCGGGCGGGCCGAAGCTGCCCCAGGAGTACTGGCACACCCTGGACCCCTTCGTCGCGCTGGCCACGGCGGCGGCGGTGACGACGCGGCTGAAGGTCGGCACCGGCATCTGCCTGGTGGTCGAGCGCGACCCCATCACCACGGCCAAGGAGGTGGCGAGCCTCGACCTCCTGTCGGGCGGCCGTTTCCTCTTCGGCGTGGGCGGCGGGTGGAACGCGGAGGAGATGGAGAACCACGGCACGAGCTTCGGCACCCGCTGGACGCTGCTCCGCGAGCGCATCCTCGCGATGAAGGAGATCTGGACCAAGGACGAGCCGGCCTTCCACGGCGAGTTCGTGAACTTCGACCCGATCTGGGCCTGGCCGAAGCCGGTCCAGAAGCCGCACCCCCCGGTCCTCCTGGCCGTCAACGTGCCGCAGGCCCGCCAGAAGGTCATCGACTACGCGGAGGGCTGGTTTCCCCTGGCGGCGCGCGCCGGCGAGCTGGGCGAGGGGATCGCCGACCTGCGGCGCCGGGCGGAGAAGGCGGGCCGCGACCCGAACGCGCTCACCGTCTCGGTCTTCGGGGCCCAGCCCGACGAGCAGGTGCTCCGGGGCTACGAGAAGCTGGGCGTGACCCGCGCCATCCTCGGCCTGCCGCCTGCCGGCCGGGAGGTGGTGCTGCCGATCCTGGACGAGTACGGCAAGTTCGTGAAGATGTTCCGGTAGGACCTGCGGAGGTCTCATGGCCACCAAGATGTCGCTGCCCGAAGACCGCTACCTCGGACCCGACCCGCAGCAGAAGGCCGTCGCACGCCGGCTCTACGAGCAGGTGAGGGATCTCCCGCTCATCTGCCCGCACGGGCACGTGGACCCGCGGGCGTTCGCCGACCCGGACTACAGCTTCGGCTCCCCGGTGGACCTCCTGGTGATTCCCGACCACTATGTGACCCGCATGCTCTATTCCCAGGGCATCCCCATGGAGAAGCTGGGGGTCCCGCGGAAGGACGGCGGCGAGGTCGAGCGCGACCACCGGAAGGTGTGGCAGACGTTCGCCGAGCACTTCTACCTGTTCCGCGGCACGCCGACGGGGGTCTGGCTGACCGACGAGCTGTCGTCCCTGTTCGGGGTGGAGGAGAAGCTCGACGGCGAGTCGGCGCGGCGGATCTACGGGCAGATCGAGTGCAAGCTGGCGTCGCCCGAGTTCCGCCCGCGCAAGCTGTTCGAGCGATTCAACATCGAGGTGATGA
>JBHGAX010000201.1:0-7584 GCA_041946635.1 Methylomirabilales bacterium (SeqCode) | reverse complement strand
ATCGGCCTCTGGCTCGTGCTGCGGTTCCTGCTGAAGAAGGCGGGGCTGCCCACCTGAGGCGCGAATGCGTGCTCGTCGAGCACGGACGGGGAGGCGGAAAAGCGGGCCGAGACGCCGCGGACGGGAGGCCGGGCATGACACTCGAGCGCTGGATCCGGTTGATCGCGGGGAGCTTCGTGCTGCTGAGCCTGGGCCTCAGCCAGGCGCACAGCCCTTACTGGCTCCTCTTCACCGCCTTCGTGGGCCTGAACCTGGTGCAGTCGGCCGTGACGAACTGGTGCCTGATGGAGGACCTGCTGCGCAAGGCGGGCGTCGGGAGCCGCCATGCCTGATGCCGAGTTGGCCCGCATCCGCGCGGCCTGGGAGGAGCTCCGGCCGCTCCTCCTCGCCGGCCCGTGCCGCGCCTGCGAATGCCTCCACGGGCTGCTGGCCGAGCTTCGTCTTGCGCTGGAGGAGCTGCCGGGGATCGCCGAGCAGGCCGTGCTCCTGGACGCCGTCCGGGGAGTGAAGCGGCCCGCCGAGCTGCACGCCTGCCTGGGCTGCCAGCCCTGCGGCCCGGGGACGCTGCTGACCGAGTTCTACCGAGCGGGAGCGAAAGGTAACTCGTAACACGTGACACGTAACAACGTGCGCGCTGCGTTTTCGAGTTACGCGTTACGTGTTACGGGTTCGGAGGTTTCATGGCGACCACGCTCACCGTGATCACCGAGAACACGGTCGTGGGCAAGGGTGATGCCCTGTATGCCGAGCACGGCTTCTCGCTCTTCCTCGAGCGCCCGGAAGCCCGGCTGCTCTTCGACACCGGCCCGGCCGGCCTGGCCACGCTGCACAACGCCCCGCGCCTGGGGATCGACCTCCGCTCGGCCGATGGCATCGTCCTGAGCCACGGGCACGGCGACCACACCGGCGGGCTGCTCGGCGTCCTTCGGTCCCTGGGCAAGTCCCTCCCGATCTACGCCCACCCGGGGATCTTCGCCGACCGGTACAGCAAGCGGGCGAACGGCCAGATCACCTATGCCGGCATGCCCTACAAGCGCGAAGCGCTGGAGGGCCTCGGGGCGACCTTCGATCTCTCCCGCGAGTTCCGCGAGATCGCCCCCGGCGTCCACCTCACCGGGGAGGTGCCTCGCCGGCGGCCCTTCGAGACGGGCGATGCGGAGCTCTACGTCCGGCGAAACGGCGAATTGGTCCGCGACCCGCTGGCCGACGACCAGTCCCTTGCCGTGGAGACGGCGGAGGGGTTGCTCGTCATCCTCGGCTGCTGTCACGCCGGGCTGGTGAACACCCTCGACCACGTGCGGGCGGTTCTCCCCGGCCGCCCCATCCACACGGTGATCGGGGGCACGCACCTGGGATTTGCCCCGCCCGAGCAGCTCCAGCAGACGGCCGCGGTCCTGAAAGCGCTCGGCATCCGGCAGATCGGCCTCTCCCACTGCACCGGCCTGAAGGCCGGCGCCCACCTGGCGCGGGTGCTGGACACGGGCGTCGAATTCTGCAATGTCGGGTACCGCGCAACCTTCGCCTAGCCCGTATTACTCACGAACGGCGCGAATAATCCGTTCGTGAATGATGTGGGCTAGCAGGCTGCCGGCATCTGCTCACGGCCAGCGCCGTTCCGTCGTCGATCCCCCCTGCCGTCGCCTCGCCGGGCCGAACGGAAGTTGGCCGGAGATTTCGGGACCCCGGCTCCTCGGCTCTTCCTCGGCTCCCATTGACAAGAGGCCCCCGTCGGGGGTATGAGAGAATCTCCAGGTAGCGAGCACCCGCCCAGGCTGGCATTTTCCGCACGCATATTCAGGCGTTCGCGTTCGCTGTTCCGCTTCGGGATCGCGTGAGGAGCGCAGGGAGCCGCGCTGGCACTACCCGGTCCAACCCAAGCGTGAGGAGGGCTCTGCCATGGGTGAAACGGTGCAGATCGCGGAGTACTTCTACGTGCAAGTCCCCGACAAGGCGGGGGAAGGGGCGCGCCTGCTGGCCCAGCTCAAGGAAGCGGGCGTGAACCTGCTCGCCTTCTCGGGGTTCCCCCAGGGTCGCAAGGCCCAGATCGACTTCGTGCCGGAGGACCCCCGGGCCTTCAAGGCCGCCGCCCGGAAAGCCAAGTGGCAGATCTCGGCGAGCAAGAAGGTATTCCTCATCCAGGGCGAGGATCGCGTCGGTGTGGGCGCGGAGCTCATGGGCAAGCTGGCCGAGGCGAAGATCAACGTGATCGCGAGCCAGGCCATCACGGCGGGCGGCGGCCGCTTCGGCATGATCCTGTGGGTGGCCCCGGCCGACGTGCGGAAGGCGGCCAAGGCGCTGGGCGCCGCCACCGCACCGCCCAAGGCGGAGGCGGCCGAAGCCGCCCCGCCGGCCAACGAGGCGCCGAGCATCTGAGCCTCGGCCCGGATCCCGGCTTCCCTCCCCTTTCTTCCCGGGGGACAATGGGTGCGCCCCGCGGCTGCCGCGGGGCGCACGACTTGTGTGCGGAGAAGGAGGCGCCGTGGGCGAACAGGCGGTGCAGGCTACGCCGGCGGCTTCCACCGGGCGACCTTCTCCTCCACCCGGCGCTGCTGCCGGTCCCTGTCCACGATGAACCGCTCGTGGCTGCCCTCGCCCACCTTGTCCAGCTCGTCGTGAACCTCGACGGTGAAGCGGAGCCGGCGGCGGTCGACCTCCACGAGGGTGGCGCGAGCCGTGACCTGCATGCCCACCGGCGTGGGGGCGAGGTGGCGAACGTCCACGTGCGTGCCGACCGTGTCCTGCCCCTCGGCCAGAAAGGGCCGGACGCCGAGGAGCGCGCACCGCTCGATGAACCGGACCAGCTCCGGGGTGGAAAAGACGGCCAGACCCTCGGCCGCGAGGTGGGCTGCGGTCAGCCCGTGGGTCACCGTGATGGTTTGCGTGAAGGTCATGCCCGGCTGCAGCGTCTGGCCCATGGCTGGCTCCCGGTAGCGGTTGGTCGGTCGGCCTCGCAACCGGTCGCCGGCTTTGGGCGGTGGCGCGAGACCCGTGTTACCATAGCAAACCAGCGCAGCGGCCGTCCATCAGGCTGCTGAGAACGGCCCATCTGCGGAGGCCCGTCCTCCGGACCGATACCCCGCGCGACTCGGCCCTCGCCGTTCGACGGGCTCCCCGTGAGCAGTCCGGCTGCGCATTCATGACCAGCGTCTCGCGCTCAGTCCCGCGCATCCCAGGGAGGAGCGGGTGCCGGCATCCACACGCTTCCACACCGCACGGGTCCTGGTCCTCTCCGTCGGGCATGCCATCCACGACGCCTATCCCGCGTTCCTCGCCCCGCTGGTCCCGCTCCTGAAGCACAAGCTCGGGCTCTCCAACGCGCTGGCCGGCACGCTGGCAACCTTCCTGCGGTCCTCCTCGCTGGTCCAGCCCTTCATCGGCTACCTGGCGGATCGGATGAGCGCCCGCTGGTTCGTGGTCCTGGCACCGGGCGCCACCGCGGTCTGCATGAGCCTGCTGGGGGCCATGCCCGGGTACGGCCTGCTCGTCCCGCTCCTCCTCCTCGCAGGCCTCAGCCACGCGTGCTACCACGCGCCTGCCCCCGCCATGGTGGCCCAGGTGAGCGGCGAGCGCATCGGCGCCGGCATGTCCTTCTTCATGACGGGTGGAGAGCTGGGGCGCGCGGCCGGCCCCCTGCTCATCGTGGCAGCCGTGCAGTGGTTCGGCCTGGAGACCAGCTACCTGGCGGCCATCCCCGGGCTGCTGGCCTCCCTCGTCATGGCCGGGCTGGTGGGCCCCGTCCCGGTCCCCAAGGCGCCGGGCGACGCCGCCGCCCTCCGCGCCATCCTCCGGGACCGGCGCCGGCCGCTGGCGCTGCTGCTCGCCTTCGTCTGGACGCGCGCGGCCATGATTGGTAGCATCACGGTCTTCACGCCGGCGTACCTCACCACGCGCGGCATGAGCTTGGCGGGGGCGGCCGCGGGCTACGGCCTCCTGGAGCTGGCGGGGGCGGCCGGCGCCATGGCGGCCGGCACGCTGTCCGACAGGCTGGGCCGCCGCGGCACCCTCGTGCTCTTTCAGGCGGCGGTCGTGCCGTGCTTCTACGCGCTGGTGGCGGGGCCCGAGTCCCTGATCGGTCCGCTGCTCGCGCTCACGGGCTTCCTGGCCTTCGCCGTGACGCCCGTGGCGCTGGCCCTGCTCCAGGAGCTGCTGCCGGAAGCGCGCAGCACGGCCAGCGGGCTCTACTTCAGCTTGAACTACATCATGACCGGCCTGGCGGCCGTGTTGTTCGGCGTGCTGGCGGATCGGCTCGGCCTCCAGGCCGCCTTCGGGTGGCTGGCCGTGGTGCCGCTCTGCACCCTGCCGTTTGCGCTCCTCCTGCCCGGCCGGTTTGCGCCCGCGCCCAGGGAGTGACGGCCGGAGCGCCAACCGGCCCTTCGCGAGCAGACAATGGACGAGAGAGGAGATCTCCATGCCCATGTCCCGACGGGAACGCGTGCTTGCCGTCCTCCAGCACGAGCAGCCGGACCGGCTGCCGATCGACCTGGCGGGGTGCTCCGCCTCCGGCATCAACCTGTCCGCCTACGCGCGGCTGAAGACGCTGCTCGGCCTGCCGGGTCCCATCCGGGTGCAGAGCGAGCGCTCGCTGCTGGCCTGGCCGGACGACGCGGTGCTGGAGCGCTTCGACGTGGACCTGCGCCTGGTGGTGGCCCAGGCGGCGGAGGACGCCGCCACGCGCGGGCTGTTCGACGAGGCGGCGTACGGGCAGGAGGCGGAGTACACCGACGTGTGGGGCGTGGTGCGGCGGCGCCCGCCCCGCGGGCACTACTACGTGACCCATGCCCCGTTCGAGACGGACGAGCCGACGCTGGCCGACCTGGACGCCCACCCCTGGCCCGCGCCGAAGGTCGACGCGCCCGGACTCCGGAGGGAGGCCGAGCGGCTGCGGCGCGAGACGGACTGCGCCCTGGTGGTGCAGGTGCCCGGCCGCGTCTTCTCCATCGGGCAGTTCATGTGCGGCTTCGCCAACTGGCTGGTCCAGCTCAAGACGAACCGCGAGTTCTGCGAGGCGCTCCTGGACCGCGCCATCGAGATCCAGCTGGCCATGGCGGACGCCACCCTGCAGGCCGTGGGCGACGCCGTGGACATCCTCTACCTCGCCGACGACTACGGCATCCAGACGGGGCCGCTCATCTCCCCCGAGCTGTTCCGGCAGGTATTCAAGCCCCGCATGGCGCGCGTGATCGCCTTCCTGCGGGAGCGCTCCTCCGCCGCCATTGCCTTCCATAGCTGCGGCTCGGTCTACGCGCTCATCCCGGATTTCATCGACGCCGGCGTGCAGGTGCTGAACCCGGTGCAGGTGGCCTCGGCGGACATGGACACCGCCCGCCTGCGGCGCGAGTTCGGCCGGCACCTGGCGTTCTGGGGCGCGATCGACACACAGCGGGTGCTGCCCACGGGCAGCCCGGCCGACGTCCGCGCGGAGGTCTTCCGGCGGACGCGCGACCTCGCGCCCGCCTACATCGGCGCCGCGGTGCACAACATCCAGGCCGAGGTGCCGGCGGAGAACATCGTGGCGATGTACGAGGCCCTGCAGGAGGCGCGGGTCCCGGGCAGGCATTGAAGAATCGGGGGAGGCGCCGTGCAGGCCCAGCTGGCAGGGGCGGACGCCGGCGCCAGCCCCGGCGTCCCGACCCTGGACTCCGGACCTCGGACGTTGGACCTCGGACCTCGGACGTTGGACCTTGGACCTCGGACGTTGGACCTTGGACTCCGGACGTTGGACCTTGGACTCCGGACGTTGGACCTTGGACCTCGGACGTTGACCTTGGACCTACCTTGGACCTCGGACGTTGGACCTTGGACTCCGGACCTAGAAGAGGCGGCCATGCGGAGACTGGACGGAAAGGTTGCGCTGGTGACGGGCTGCGGGGGTGAGCGGGGCCTCGGCCGGGGGATCGCGAAGCGCCTGGCCGCCGAGGGCGCCGATCTTGTCCTCACCGACGTGGCGTCTGCGGGCACGAAGATCGTCGCGGCCAAGCGGGACACCGGATGGGGCGGCCTGGACGCCGTCGCGGCGGAAATCCGCGGGCTGGGCCGCCGGGCCGTCACCGCGCTCGTGGACATCCGCGTCGCCGAGCAGATCGACCGGGCGGTCGCCGCGGCCCTGGATGCCTTTGGCCGGCTGGACATCCTCGTGAACAACGCCGCGGCGCCGCCGGGCGGCGATCGCGTGCCCGTGGCCGAGATGGCCGAAGAGGCCTGGCGCACGGTGCTCGAGGTCAACCTCACCGGGACCTTCCTCTGCTGCCGGGCGGCGGCGCGGGTGATGCTCCGCGAAGGCATCCGCGGCCGCATCATCAACATCGGGTCAGACCGGTCCAAGACGGCGACGCCCCAGCTGGCGGCCTACTGCGCCTCCAAGTTCGGACTCGTCGGCCTCACGCAGTCGCTCGCGCTGGAGCTGGCCCCCGCCGGCATCACGGTCAACACCGTGTGTCCCGGCGGCGTGGACAGCGAACGACTGGACTACCACGGCCGCCGGGAGGACGGCAGCTACGACGAGAGCCTGCGCGCCGCGCGCATCGAGGCGCTGGCCCGCTCCAAGCCCCTCGGGCGCTTGACCACCCCCGAAGACGTGGCCGCCCTCGTCGCCTTCCTGGCCTCCGACGAGGCCGCGTACATCACCGGACAGGCGATCAACGTCACGGGCGGCACGGAGATGCACTGAGCGCCGTGCCGGTGTGCCGAATGGCTTGCGGAAGACGCTCGCCGCACCAGCTTCCCCCTCGCCCCCCCGTGCAACCGGGGGGTTGGGGGGATTTGACCGACTGGGAGCCGCGGCACGCAGGGCCGGCGGGGTCCCGGTGAGCCGCCACCTGGTCGTGCCGCTGGCGCTGCTTGCGGTCCTCGTCCTCGCTGCGGTGCTGGCGTACCTGGTGATGATCGACGTGAAGCCCCGCGTGCAGCGCCCGAGCCCGCCGCCCGTCCCGGCCGGGCTGGAGCAGCGCCTCCGGCGCCACGTGGAGGTCCTGGCGCGGGACATCGGGGAGCGCAACCTCGGCCGACCGGTGGCGCTCCGGGCCGCAGCCCGCTACATCCGCGACGTGTGGCGGGGGCACGGCCTCACGGTGCGGGAGGAGAGCTTTACCGCCGGCGGCCAGCTCGTGGCGAACCTGGTGGCCGAGCAGCCGGGCACGGACGGCGGGGCGGGCCTGCTCCTGGTTGGCGCCCACTACGACACCGCGCACGGCACGCCGGGCGCGAACGACAACGGGAGCGGGGTGGCCGTCCTCCTGGAGCTGCCGGCCGCCCTGGCCGGGGCGCGGCGCGCCAGAACGGTCCGCTACGTGGCCTTCGTCAACGAGGAGCCGCCATACTTCGCGACCGAGGACATGGGGAGCCGGGTGCACGCGCGAGGGGCGCGGCGGCGGGGCGAGAACATCGTCGGCATGCTGTCGCTGGAGACCATCGGCTACTACACCGATGCCCCAGCGTCGCAGGCCTATCCGTTCCCCCTGGATCGACTCTATCCGTCGACCGGCAACTTCCTGGCCGTCGTCGGCAACGTTCGCTCACGCCGACTCGTGCGCGACTTCCTGCGCCACTTCATGGCCGCGACGGACTTCCCGACGGAGGCCGCCGCTA
>JBHGAX010000200.1:0-7597 GCA_041946635.1 Methylomirabilales bacterium (SeqCode) | reverse complement strand
GCCGGGCTTCGCCCACCCACGGCCGCGGAGGCCCGGGGGCCGGCGGCAGGGAATCGCGCCGGGCGAGCAAGGCGGGTGGGTGGTTGCAGGGCCTTTCGGCTTGCGTGGCTGGAGCTAGCGTGCGAGCGTGAACGAAAGGAGTCGCCATGCACACGGTGTCGGCCCTGTCGGCCCCGCGCCCGCCCCGGCAGTCGGTCGTCATCCAGCCGCGCCGACGGCCGTTCGACCTCGACCTCCGGCTGCTCTGGTCGTACCGGGAGCTGCTGTACTTCCTGGTGTGGCGCGACGTGAAGATCCGGTACAAGCAGACGGCGATCGGGGCGGCCTGGGCCGTCCTCCAGCCCGCGATCACGATGGTGATCTTCAGCATCGTGTTCACCTATTTCGTGCGCGTCCCCTCGGACGGCCTCCCCTATCCGCTGTTCGTCTTCGCCGCCCTGGTGCCCTGGACCTATTTCGCCCAGGCGGTCACGCGGACCAGCATCAGCCTGGTGGGCGATGCGGCGCTCGTGCGCAAGGTCTTCTTTCCCCGGGTGCTGGTGCCGCTCTCGGCGGCCGCCGTGCCGATGGTCGACCTGGCCTTCGGATGCCTGGCGCTCGTCGCGCTGATGGCCTGGTACCGCGTCGCGCCCACCTGGGGCATCCTGGCCCTCCCATTGCTCCTGCTCCTCGCGTTCCTGTCGGCGCTGGCGGTGGGCCTTTACTGCGCGGCGCTGAACGTCCGCTACCGCGATGTGGGCTACGCCATTCCCTTCCTGGTGCAGGCGGCGATGTACGCCTCGCCGGTGGTCTACTCCGTGAGCCTGGTGCCGGAACGCTGGCGGGCCCTGTACAGCCTGAACCCCATGGCGGGCGTGATCGAGGGGTTCCGCTGGGCGCTCCTGGGCAAGGCCAGCCCGGACTTCCAGGTCATGCTGCTGAGCGCGGGCGTCGTGCTGGTCGTGCTGCTGAGCGGGCTCGTCGTGTTCAGCCGGATGGAGCGGACGTTCGCCGATATCATCTAGCGCGTCACCGCCCCTCGACTGCGCTGCGTTCGGGGCGCGCGGCGTGAGATCAGGAGCTCCCGGAAGACATGAGCGACATCACCATCCAGGTCGAGAACCTCTCGAAGCACTACCGCATCACGCGGAGTCGGCGGCGGCACGACACGCTGCGCGACCAGATCAGCGACGCGCTGGCGGCGCTCCTCACCCCGGGCAGTCGCCGCTCGGGCTACGAGACCATCGTGGCGCTGGACAACGTGTCCTTCACCGTCCGCGACGGCGAGATCCTGGGGCTCATCGGCCGGAACGGCGCCGGCAAGAGCACGTTGCTGAAGATCCTCTCGCGGATCACCGAGCCCACGCGGGGCCGGGCTGTCTTGCACGGCCGGGTCGGCTCGCTCCTGGAGGTCGGCACGGGCTTCCATCCCGAGCTGAGCGGGCGCGAGAACATCTACCTGAACGGCGCCATCCTGGGCATGCACAAGGCGGAGATCGACCGCAAGCTGGACGAGATCATCGCCTTCAGCGAGATCGAGACGTTCATCGACACGCCGGTGAAGCAGTACTCCAGCGGCATGTACGTGCGGCTCGCCTTCGCCGTGGCGGCACACCTCCAGCCCGAGATCCTCCTGCTGGACGAGGTGCTCGCCGTCGGCGACCTGCGCTTCCAGCAGAAGTGCCTGGAGCACGCCAAGCGCCTGCAGGCCGAGGCGGCCACGGTGCTGTTCGTCTCCCACAACATGTTCGCCGTGAAGGCCATGTGCTCCCGCGTGCTCTTCATCGCGGGCGGTCGGGTGTGCGCGGATGGCCCGCCGGAGGAGATCATCCCGCTCTACGAGGCGGACAACCGCCTGGCGCCGGTGCGCGGGATGCACCGGGGCGGCGACATGAACCTGTTCACGTCCATCGAGGTCCTGGACGCGGCGGGCCGGCCCCGGCAGGTCTTCGAGCACGGGGAGCAGATCTGCGTGCGGCTGGGCTACGAGGTGCCGGAGCGGATCCGGGACGCCAACGTGGTGGTGGCGTTCGTGCGGTCGGACAGCGTCAATGCGTGTAACTACTGCACCGCCACGGACGGGTTCCCGCTCCCGGTCCTGTCGGGGTCCGGGGTGCTGGAGGTGCTCACGCCGCCCGTGAAGCTCGTATCGGAGAGCTACACCATCCACGCGCTGATCTGGGACAGCAAGTTCGAGCACCTCCACTCCGCGCAGTACGGCGCCACGTTCCACGTGCGCCACCCGCTCTTCAGCACGCATTTCGGCGTCTACCACGAGCCGGCCCGGTGGAGCTGGACGCCGGAACCCGCGCCGCCGGCGGCAGGCGCGCGCGCCGAGGTGAATGCCGCCGTGCCCCGACCGTGAGATTGCGCAAGACGTGAAGCGAGGGCGTAACAAGCAGTGGCAAGCCAGCAGGAGGAAGGAAGCGGTGGGCGGGTCCCAACCTAACACAGACGTATTGTGAACTATTAGTTCTTGCTCCTTACGTTTTAAGTGTCACGTTTCACGCCTTACGTTCTCCATCCCCTCGATCACCACCAGCACCTCCCCCGCGCTCACCGTCTGGCCCTCGGCGACGCGCATGTCGGCCACTCGGCCGGCAGCGGGCGCCTTCAGCTCGTTCTCCATCTTCATGGCCTCGAGCACGGCCACGCCGTCGCCGGCGGCCACGGCATCCCCCGGGGCCACCAGCAGCTTGACCAGCTTGCCCGGCATGGGCGCGGTCACGCAGCCGCCGCCGGCGGTCGCGGCCCGGGGGCCGTCCGGGCCGGACGCCGGCCGTTCCAGCCGCAGCTCCACGCGGAAGGGCTGCCCGTTCACCAGGACGATGCACGCGCGTCCGTCCTCGAGCACGTCCACCTCGTAGGAACGGCCGTCCAGGAGCAGCGAGTACAGGCCCTCCCCCACGGGCAGCACGTCCACCTGCAGGCCGCGCCCGTCCACCTGGACGCGCCAGCCGTGGCCCTCCTGCTCGGCGACGACCTCGTGGATCTCGTCCCTGGACAGGGCGAAATACCGCATGCGGCTCCGGTGCGCGCTAGCGGCGCAGGGCAGCCTGCCGTGCCGCCAGCAGCCAGGCGCTCGGCGCGGGCGGCGGCTCCCGCCGCGCGGGCGGGGTGGCGCGACGCACGGCGTGGATGGCGGCGGCCGCGAGCGCCACCTCGCGCGAGGACTCGTCCCAGGCGTGGGGCCGGCCGGGGAAGCGGGTGTCGATGTACGTCGTGTCGAAGCGGCCGGCGAGGAAGTCGGGATCGGCCATCACGCGCCGGTGGAACGGGATGGTGGTCTTCACGCCGGCCAGCGAGTACTCGCGGAGCGCCCGCCGCATGCGCTGCACCGCCTCCGCCCGGTCGCGCCCCCAGGCGATCAGCTTGGCGATCAGCGGGTCGTAGTGGAGCTGGACCTCATAGCCCTCGTACACCCCGCTGTCCACCCGCACGCCGGGGCCGCCGGGCTCGCGCAGCGCCACGATGCGGCCCGGCGAGGGCAGGAAGTTCCGGAACGGATCCTCGGCGTAGATCCGGCACTCCAGCGCCGCGCCGTGCAGCCGCACCTCCTCCTGCCGGAGTCCCAGGGGCCGGCCGGCGGCCACGGCGATCTGCGCCTTCACCAGGTCCATCCCGGTGACCATCTCGGTCACCGGGTGCTCCACCTGCAGCCGGGTATTGGCCTCCAGGAAGTAGAAGCGGCCCTCGGCGTCCAGCAGGAACTCGAAGGTGCCGGCGTTCACGTAGCCCGCCGCCCGGGCCACGCGGATGGCGGCCGCCCCCATGGCTTCGCGCCCCTCCGCATCCAGCGCGCCGGAGGGCGCCTCCTCGATCACCTTCTGGTGCCGCCGCTGCACCGAGCACTCGCGCTCGCCGAGGTGCAGCATCCGGCCCCCGCAGTCGGCCAGGATCTGGATCTCGACGTGCCGCGGTGCCCGGAGGTACTTCTCCAGGTAGACGGAGCCGTCGCCAAAGGCGGCGCGCCCCTCGGCCCGGGCGGCGCGGAGCGCGCCCGGGAGGTCGGCGGCGGTTTCGACCACCCGCATGCCCTTGCCGCCCCCGCCTGCGGATGCCTTGATCACCACGGGGTAGCCGAGCCGCTCGGCCTCCGGGCCGACCGCATCGTCGGCGAGGTCCTCCAGGCTGCCGGGCACGATGCGCACCCCGGCCTGCTCCGCCGCCCGCCGCGCCGATGTCTTGGACCCGAGCATGCGCATGGCGGCCGGCGGCGGGCCGACGAAGACGAGGCCGGCGGCCGCGCAGCGCTCGGCAAATTCCGGGTTCTCGGCCAGGAAGCCGTAGCCGGGGTGGACGGCCTGGACGCCCGCACGCTGCCCGGCTGCGAGCACGCGCTCGATGTCGAGGTAGCTCTCCACGGCCGGCGCCGGGCCGATGCAGTAGGCCTCGTCCGCGTAGCGCACGTGCAGCGCCGCGCGATCCGGCTCCGAGAAGACCGCCACCGTGCCGATGCCCAGCTCGCGGCAGGCCCGGATGACGCGCACGGCGATCTCGCCACGGTTCGCGATGAGGATTTTGGGGAACATCGTGCCTCAGGGCTCCGTAAAACGTGAAACGTTAAAACGTAAGGAACCCGATAAGAAGCACGCAATAGGTAAAGTCGTTCATTACTTTTTACGCTTTGCGTCTTCCGTTGCCTCTCCTGTCGTCCCTCACAACGGGATATTCCCGTGCTTCTTCGGCGGGTTGCTGTCGCGCTTGGTGGCCAGGACGCGGAGGGCCCGGATGAGCTTCGGGCGCGTCTCGCGCGGCTCGATCACCTCGTCCACGAAGCCGCGGCTGGCAGCCACGTAGGGCGTGGCGAACTTGGCCCGGAACTCCTCGATCTTGGCGGCACGGAAGGCCGCCGGGTCGGCCGCCTGCTCCAGCTCGCGCCGGTACAGGATGCTCACGGCGCCCTCGGGACCCATCACCGCGATCTCGGCCGTGGGATAGGCGTAGTTGAGGTCGGCCCGCATGTGCTTGCTGCCCATCACGCAGTACGCGCCGCCGTACGCCTTGCGCGTGACCACCGTGATCTTCGGGACCGTGGCCTCCGCGTAGGCGTAGAGGAGCTTGGCGCCGTGCCGGATGATGCCGCCCCACTCCTGCGCGGTGCCCGGCAGGTAACCCGGGACGTCCTCCAGCGTGATGATGGGCAGGTTGAACGCGTCGCAGGTCCGGATGAAGCGCGCGGCCTTCGTGCAGGCGTCGATGTCGAGGCAGCCGGCCAGCACCAGCGGCTGGTTGGCCACCACGCCGATCGACTGCCCCGCCAGGCGCGCGAAGCCCACCACGATGTTGGGCGCGAAGGCCGGCTGCACCTCCAGGAAGCGGCCGTCGTCCACCACGCCGTGGATCAGCGCCTTCACGTCGTAGGGCTTCGTGGGCTGGGCCGGGATCAGGTGATTGAGCGCCGCGTCGGCGCGGTCGGGCGGGTCGGCCGTCGGGCGGCGAGGCGCTTCCTCGAGGTTGTTCTGGGGGAGATAGCTCAGGAGGTCCTGGAGCAGCTCCAGGGCGGCCGCTTCCGAGGCGGCGGCGAAGTGCGCCACCCCGCTCTTCACGGTGTGCGCCGCGGCCCCGCCCAGCTCCTCGAAGCTCACCGTCTCGTGCGTGACGGCCCGGATCACGTCGGGGCCCGTGATGAAGAGGTGGCTCGTGCCGGCCACCATGACCGTGAAGTCGGTGAGGGCCGGCGAGTACACCGCGCCGCCGGCGCAGGGGCCCATGATGCACGAGAGCTGCGGGATGACGCCGGACAGGAGCACGTTCCGGAGGAAGATGTCGGCGTAGCCCGCCAGGGCCGCCACGCCCTCCTGGATGCGGGCGCCGCCAGAGTCCTTCAGGCCGATCACCGGCACCCCCGCCTTGCCCGCCGCATCCAGCGCCTTGCAGATCTTCTGGGCCGCCGCCTCGGACAGGGAGCCGCCGAACACGGTGAAGTCCTCGGCGAAGACGTAGACGGGCCGGCCGGCGATGCTGCCTGAGCCCACCACCACCCCGTCGCCGGGGACGCGCTGCTCCGCCATGCCGAAATCGGTGCAGCGGTGCGTGGCCAGCATGTCCAGCTCGTCGAACGAGTCCTTGTCCAGCAGCCGGGCCAGCCGCTCGCGGGCCGTCCACTTGCCGGCCTGGTGCTGCCGCGCCTCCCGTTCGGGGCCGCCGCCCGCCAGCGCGCGCTCCCGCCGGCGACGCAGCTCCTCGAGACGCTCCTCCATGTCCATCGGCCTCTCCCCGCGGTCTGCGCTGTAAGCGTAGCACCCCAAGGGGGCGAGCGCAGGACTTCCTGGCCCACGGCCGCTTGACGGCGTCTCATACCGGTTCCACACTCCGGCCTGAACGGCGGCCCATTGCACCGCCCGGAGGATGGCCCATGGCGCGCGAATTCGTGACCCTCACCCAGACGGGGCCGGTGGCACTCGTGACCCTGCGCCGCCCGCCGGTCAACGCCCTGAGCACCGACATGCTCCTCGAGCTGCAGCAGGTCGTGCGGAGTGTCGTCGCGGCGCCCGACTGCCGCGCCGTCGTCATCACGGGCGATGGAAAAGCGTTCGTGGGCGGCGCCGACATCGTGGAGATGCAGCAGATGGACCCGCCCCGGGCGCATGCCTACGCCCGGCTGGGGCAGGCGGTGTTCCAGGCCATCGAGGAGCTGCCGCAGCCCACGATTGCCGCGGTGAACGGCTACGCGCTGGGCGGAGGCTGCGAGCTGGCGATGGCCTGCGACCTGCGCCTGGCCTCGGAGCGCGCCGCCTTCGGCCTGCCGGAAGTGGGCCTGGGCGTGCTGCCCGGGTTCGGCGGCACCCGGCGACTCCCGCGACTCGTGGGGCCGGCCAGTGCGGCGGAGCTGATCTTCACGGGCGCGCTGATCCAGGCGAGCGACGCGCTCTCGCTGGGGCTGGTGAATCGCGTGCTGGCCGCCGAGGCGCTCCTGCCGGAGGCCCTCCAGCTCGGCAACCTGATCGCGACGAAGGCGCCCATCGCCGTTCGGCTCGCCAAACAGGCCCTGCGGGCTGGGCGGCGCGCCGATCCCGGAGACGGGCTGGATCAGGAGGCGGCGCTGCTGGCCCGGTGCTTTGGGACCGAGGATCAGAAGGAGGGCATGGAGGCGTTTCTTCAGAAGCGCAAGCCGGAGTTCAAGAACCGCTAAGGCCTCGCGGGGTGTTCATAAACATCCTCACGTTACCGTTCCAAGTACTCGACATAATGAAATTCCCTGCAGGGTGGCGTGCAACGATCGAGGGCAGGTATACGCCGACCTCGGCGGTGGGGGCGGGAGCGGGCGGGCCGGTCAGGAGGTCCGTGGCCCGGCGCTCAGGGGCTCATCCAGGCCGGTACGCCAGACCTCCTCCTCACAGGCCGGGCACCACGGGGGCGTCCGCCAGCGCGGGTACTCCACCAGCTTCCCGCAGCGGGCGCACACGCCGAGCCGCCTGGACACCAGCAGCTTCTCGACGACCCCCAGGATCAGGAAGAACGCGACGCTGGCGAGGATCAGGAGACTGCAGGCGACCACGAAGGCTTCCATGGAGCACCTCCTCCCCCGTGGAACCCGGTGCAGGTGCCTTGTGGTGGCGGGCGGATACTGAAGATATGCCAGCCCGCCTGGATCGTCAAGCACAATGGCTCAGCC
>JBHGAX010000020.1:0-51034 GCA_041946635.1 Methylomirabilales bacterium (SeqCode) | reverse complement strand
CGATGGGACGCTATGACATCGTGGCCGTCGTGGAGGCCCCGGACGAAGCGACCATGGGGGCGGTCCTCTACTCGCTGGGCTCGCTGGGCAACGTCCGCACGGAGACGCTGCGCGCCTTCACCGCGGACGAGACGAACGAGGCCCTCGCAAAGATGGGGTAGCGGCGCCTGCGTGGGGCAGGACGACCATCACCGCAAAACCGCCTCCTGGCGGGAAGACATGTCGAAACTACCCGCGGCCGCCTCGCCAGGTCAAGGCGTTTGGCGGCGGTCGAGGGCAGACGGTTCGATGTCGAGCAGGGGGAGCTGCTCGGACTCGGGGTCGGCCTCGTGGAGGTGGTGGGGCGGGGCGGCCTCGTGCCGGTCGAAGCCGTACTTGGCCTTCAGGTCCTCTATGAGCGCGTAGATGCGCCGGGGGTAGGCGCCGCGCAGGAACGCGGAGCCGGCGTAGCGCGCGGCGTAGCGCTCCTGGAGGTGCGGGAAGTGCCGGGCGAGGAAGGGGAGGAAGGCCTGCTGCGAGCAGGGCTTGAGGAAGAGGAGGTTGGCCCAGACGTGGGTGGCGCCGTGCGCCCGCGCCGCCGCCATCACGGCCTCCAGGTTCTCGCGGCTGTCGGTGATCTCGGGCAGGATGGGCGCGATGCTCACCCCCGCGGCGATGCCGGCGTCGCGCACGGCGCGGAGGGCCTGGAGGCGCCGCTCCGGGACGGGGGCGCGGAACTCCAGGAGGTGGGCCAGGCGGCGATCCAGCGTGGTGAGGGTGAAGTTCACCGACAGCCGGCTGCGCCCCGCCAGGCGCTGCAACACGTCCAGGTCGCGCGTGATCAGGTCGCCCTTGGTCGTGATCGAGAGGTGCAGGTCCTCCGCCAGGGCCAGCACCTCCAGGATCGTGCGCGTCACCTTGAATCGCCGCTCGGCCGGCTGATAGGGGTCGGTCGCCGTGCCGATGGCAATGTGCTGTCCGCGCAGCTTGGCCGGGTCCAGCTCCCGCGCGAGCAGTCGCCCCGCGTCGCGCTTGACGTAGATGCGCTCCTCGAAGTCCTCCCACCGCGGCAGGCCCATGAACTCGTGCGTGTAGCGGGCGTAGCAGTACCGGCAGCCGAACTCGCAGCCGCGATAGGGGTTGATCGTCCACGTGAAGGGCACGCGGGGGCTCGTGCACCGGTTGAGGATCGTCTTCACCTGGATCTGCAGGTACTCGGCGGTCGGCTTCTCCACGACGGTCCGGGCCTCGCGCGCCAGGCGCTCGATGCCCTTGACGCCCGGTTCCGCCTCGCCGAAGAGGCTCGGCGCGGTGGAGCCGCGGCTCCTGGCTCCTGGCTCATGGCTCATGGGGAGAGCCCTCCAGCATGGACGACCGCCCATGGACCATCCCGGATGAAACTCCGATAGGCTTCATGGCACGGCGCTTTTCCATTCCGCATCCCGCATGCCCCATCCCGCCTCCCGCAGTGCGTCGCGCCACACGCGCAGACCCCGGAAGTACCGCAGCTTGGTTTCAAACGAGAACGCGGCGTTGGCCGGGCTGCTGGAGGGCACGACGAAGACGCGGGCGTCCCCGATGCGCAGCCGGCGGCGGCCGAAGCGGCGCGGCACGCCCGGCCCGAAGAACCGGCTGAAGCCCGTCATACTATTGAAGCAGACGATGGTCGGCTGGTAGGCGAGCAGCTTCTCCGCGAGGACCTCGCGGCCGCGCCGGAAGTCGCCGCCCCCGAGGTCCGCCAGCCCGCGCGAGGGGCGCTTGACGATGTCTGTGATGCCGTATCCGAACGTCGGAAGCAGGCGATCCTCGTCCGGACGCAGCTCGCGCGGCGTGAGGCCCGCCGCGTGGAGCAGCCGCCAGAACGGGTTGCGCGGGTTGGCGTAGTAGTGGCCCGCCCGGGCGGACTGCTCGCCCGGATTGATGCCGACGAACACGATGTCGAGGTTCGGCGCCAGGTAATCCGGCAGCGGGGCTTGCCGTGCGAGCCAATCGGCGCGTCTCATTGCAATGGTCCGCGAGGCCGGCGGCGGGGCACCGGCATGTCCCAAAATACCAAACGTGTGTTTAGGCGTCAACCGGGAGGTCGACGTGGCGGCCGCTTCTTGTGCGACGCGAGAGCGCGTGGTATGGTGCGCCAGTGCCGGGCGGGGCCCCGGCGCCTGGAGGAGAGTGCCGTGGCGGCAGGCGACATGGCAGTCCTGAAGCAGCAGGTGCAGGAGCAGGTGGACGGGCTGATGCCAGACCTGCTGGCCGTGAGCGACTTCCTGCACGCGAACCCCGAGCTCGCCTACGAGGAGCGCCAGGCCGCCGAGCTGTTCACGGCCATCCTCGAGCAGCACGGCTTCGCGGTGAAGCGGGGCGTGGCCGACCTGCCCACGGCCTTCACCGGCACGGCCGGCAGCTGGGGCCCGCAGGCGGCCTTCCTGGCCGAGTACGACGCCCTCCCCGGGATCGGCCACGCCTGCGGGCACAACCTGATCGGCGCCGCCTCGCTCGGCGCGGCGCTGGCGCTGAACGCCTTGCTGGACCGGGTCGCGCTGCGCGTCCTGCTGGTCGGCTGCCCGGCCGAGGAGAAGGGCGGCGGCAAGATCCCGCTGGTGGAGGCCGGCGTCTTCGAGGGCTGCGACGCGGCCATGCTGGTCCACCCCAGCAACCGCACGGAGCCGGTGAAGCTGGCCCTGGGCATGCGCGAGCTGACCGTCGAGTACTTCGGCAAGGCGAGCCACGCGGCGGCGCAGCCCGACCTGGGCGTGAACGCGCTGGATGCGGCGGTCCTCGCCTACATGGGCATCGCGGCGCTGCGCCAGCAGGTGCGCCCGGACGCCCGCATCCACGGCATCATCACGCAGGGCGGCCAGGCGCCGAACATCATCCCCGACTACGCGGCGGCCCGCTTCTACGTCCGGGCGCTCGACCTGCCCTACATGGACGAGCTGTTCCGCCGCGTGGCGGCCTGCTGCGAGGCGGCCGGCCAGGCCACGGGCTGCCGGGTCAAGGTCACCTCCGCGGCCAAGGACTACCACCCGCTCAAGCCGGCGTACCGGCTGGCCGCACTGTTCCAGCGGAACCTGGAATCCCTGGGCGAGCCGGTGGACCAGGGCCCGGTGGACCGCGAGATCGGCTCCTCGGATGTGGGCAACGTGAGCCAGGTGGTGCCCACCATCCAGCCGATGCTGCAGATCTGCCCGCGCGAGATCACCAACCACATGGTGGCCTTCGCCGAAGCGGCGGTCTCGGAGCGCGGCCATCGCGCCATGGGGCTCGCCGCCAAGGCGATGGCCATGACCGCCATCGATCTCGCCCTGGATGCCGCCGCGCTGGAGGGCGTGGCCGCCGAGTTCCGCGGCGCCGCGTGACCCGGGTTCTCCTCCCGCCAGCTCCATGAAGGCCATCGGGCTCATGTCCGGGACGTCGGCCGACGGCGTGGATGCCGCGCTCGTCGAGCTGTCGCCGGAGGAGCGCCCGGGCGTGGCGGTGCTGGCCCACGATACGTGGCCGTACCCCCCGGGGCTCAGGGAGCGCATCCTGGCGCTGGCCTCGGGCGGCAGCACCGAGGAGGTCTGCCACCTGAACGCTTACCTCGGGGAGCTGTTCGCCGACGCGGCCCTGGCGGTGGCGCGCCGCGCGGGGGTCGAGATGGCGGCGATCGGCCTCATCGGCTCGCACGGCCAGACGATCCACCACCTGCCCGCGCCCCGGCGCGAGGGGGCCCACCCCGTGCGCTCCACGCTGCAGATCGGGGAGCCGGCGGTGATCGCCGAGCGCACGGGCGTGACCACCATCGCGAATTTCCGGCCCCGCGACCTGGCCGCCGGGGGGGAGGGCGCGCCCCTGGTGCCCATCGTGCATCACCGGCTCTTCTCGCACCCGGCCCGCGCGCGCGCCGTCCTGAACATCGGCGGCATCGCGAACCTGACCGTCCTGCCCGCGGGCGCGGAGGCCGGCGCCGTCACCGGGTTCGACACGGGACCGGGCAACGTGCTGATGGACGAGTTCGTCCGCGCGGCGGGCCTCTCGGAGAAGGGGTACGACGAGGACGGCCGCCTGGCGGCCCGGGGCCGGGTGGACAAGGGGCTGCTGGCGGAGCTGCTGCGCCATCCCTTCGTCGCGCGGCGGCCGCCGAAGTCCACCGGCCGCGAGGCGTTCGGGCCGGGCCTGGCGCGGGAGATCCGGGCGCGCATCCGGGCGGGGGGACTCCCGGAGGCGGACGGCCTGGCGACGCTCGCCGCCTTCACCGTGCAGGCGATCGCCGCGAACCTGCGCGCCTTCGTCTTCCCCGCCACGGCCATCCAGGACGTCATCGTCATGGGGGGCGGCGCGCACAACGCCGCGCTCATGCAGGGACTGCGCGAGGCCCTGCCCGAGTGCGCGGTGCTGACGGCGGAGGCGACCGGGTTTCCGGGGCGCGCCGTGGAGGCGGTGACCTTCGCCGTCCTCGCCTACTTGACGGCGACCGGCCGCCCCGGCAACCTGCCCGCCGTGACGGGCGCGGCCGGGCCGCGCATCCTGGGCAGCATCGTGCCGGGGGCCGGGTATCGCGGGCTCCGGGGCGCCTGAATGGCCGGGGCCTACCACCGGGCGGTGATGGCGCTCCTCCAGACGATCGAGCGCACGCAGGCCGCGGCACTGGACCGCGCGGCCGACGTGGTGTTCCGCGCGCTCCGGGCCGACGGCATCGTCCACGTTTTCGGCAGCGGCCACTCGCACGCCGTGGCGGAGGAGGCGTTCCACCGGGCGGGCGGCCTGGTGCCGGTGAACGCCATCCAGGAACCCTTCCTCACCCCGCTCACGCCGCCCGCGCTCAGCGGGCAGTTGGAGCGGCTGCCCGGCCTCGCGCGCCTGCTCTTGGATACGCACGACCTGCGAGCGGGCGACGTACTCATCGTCGTCTCCAACTCGGGCATCAACGCCGTGCCGGTGGAAATGGCCCTGGAGGGCCGGGCCCGAGGCCTCACCGTGATTGCGCTCACCTCCGAGAACCACTCGCGCGTGGTGGAGAGCCGCCACGCGAGCGGGAAACGCCTCCTGGAGGTGGCCGACATTGTCCTCGACACCTGCGGCGCCCCGGGCGACGCCGCAGTGGAGTATGCCGGGTTCGCGGGGCGGGTCGCCCCGACATCGCTCCTGGCCGGGTCGTACCTCATCAACTCGCTGGTGTGCCGGGTGGTCGAGCGGTACCTCGTGGAGGGGCTGACCCCGCCCGTCTACATGAGCGCGAACCTGCCGGGCGGCGACGAGCACAACCGGTCCCTGGAGGCGAAGTACCGGGGCCGAATTCGGGGGCTGTAGCGAGGCCGAGACGCCCGGTTCTCGGTTCCAGGTTCTCAGCTCGAGGTCTCAAACCGCGGCACTTCGGACCTCGAACCCGGCGAACGGAGTCGTTATCGTGCGACCGCGAATCGGCGTGACGTCGTGGCACCTCAAGGATCGGGATCCGCTCGAGCGGTGGGAGGCCATCCGGGACAACTACACCGGCGCCGTCCTGGCGGCGGGCGGCCTGCCCGTCGTCCTGCCCGTCGCGGACGACGAGCCGTCCCTCGTGCAGGACTACCTGGCCGCCGTGGACGCACTGCTCTTCAGCGGCGGGGAGGACGTGGCGCCCGCCTACTACGGCGAGCCGCGCGACGAGCGCTGCCAGGAGCCGGACGCCGAGCGGGACCTCTTCGAGGTCGCGCTGGCCCGGGCGGCGCACGCCGGCGGCGTGCCGATCCTGGGCATCTGCCGGGGCGCGCAGCTCCTCAACGTGGCGTGCGGCGGCACGCTGCACCAGGACCTCCAGTGCCGCCCCGGCACCCTCGCGCACCACGCGACCCCCGCGCCCGAACGGCAGAAGCTGATCCACGACGTGCGCGTGTTTCCCGGGACGCGGCTGCACGGGCTGATGGGCGTGGAGCGCTCGGCGGTGACCAGCACCCATCACCAGTTCGTGAAGGACGTGGCGCCGGGCTTCCGGATCTCGGCCGAGAGCGTCGAGGACGGCATCGTGGAGGGCATCGAGGCGTGCGGTGACGCGTTCGCGGTGGCCGTGCAGTGGCACCCGGAGCGGATGTACGGGGATCACCCGGCGCACCTGGCCCTGTTCCGGGGGCTGGTCGAGTCGGCGCGCGCTGGACAAGCAGGCCGGCGCTGACGCCGGAGCGCTCGGCGGGTTGCGGAAGAACGGAAGAACGACTGAGCGCGCTTGGCGGACGGCCGGTTACTCGACGAGGACGGCGCCGGGCGGAAGCTGCGAGCGAAGCTCCTCGTCCGTCAGCCGCCGATACTCGGGCGGCCTAGCCGTCTCGCCGGGGGCCGGCTTCGCCGCTGGCGGTGGCGCCGTCCAGGCGGCGCGGGGCGGGAAGCGCGTGGCGGGGTCGCGCGGCGGCGCGACCGGCGTGCCGGGCATCCACGCGGCCAGCACGATCCACGCCGCGAGGGCGACCGCGCCGACGTAGGCCAGGACGAGCCAGGCGGCGGGCCGCGCCGGGGCCGCGACGTCCGTGTCCGGCGCCCGGCGCGTCCACAGGGGCACGGCGTAAAGCGAGCGGCGGCGCGGGACGAAATCTTCCGGCTGCAGCGGCTCGTGGGCGCCATCGGCGCTGTCCGGGGGCTCGGGCTCGCTAGTCGGGCTGCTGCCAGTTGGGTCGATCATTGAGTCCCGTCACCGTGGTGGCGACGCGCGAGATCTTCGGGAAGAACGGCGGCCACATGCCGCGCCGCATGCGCGTGTCGAAGACGAAGTTCCGGCCGTAGCCCGTCGTGCCGCTGCCGAACGTCCCGAAGGGACCGTAGGTGTTCTCGATCACGCCTCCCAGCACGGTGGCGGTCCCCCTGGCCGAGCCGCTGTTGTAGCTGTCCACCCGGAACTCCCCGGTGGGTGTCATGACGGTGGCGTGTACGCTGACGTCGTTCGGCGCCGAGGTGCCGATGCGCACGTTGCCGCTCCAGGACATCAGGCCGAGCAGGTTGCTGGTGCCCTCCGCGCTGGGGGTGGCGCCGCCCGTGTAGTTCTCGTAGACCACGTTGTTCGTGATCACGACGTCGTTCGTGGCGGCGATCGTCACCTGGGTGTCCCGCTGCAGGGTGCCGCTCAGGCTCCCCACCCGCCCGTTGACGAACAGCATGCCGTTCGGCAGTCCGGCATAGGTGGTCGTCGTGCCGTTCGGCGCGCGCAGGGTCGTCGTCCGGGCGGACGGATTCGCCGTCACCGTGGTCGTCGCGCCGCCGATGGTGATGCTGTAGGTGGCCGTGCTGCCTCCGGCGAGGGTCACGGAGGCCGGATTGGTGCCGCCGCTGGTGCCGGTGTTCACGTAGATCCCGCCCGTCATCGCGTCGCCCGACACGCCCAGGTGAACGCCCGTCGACATGCTGGGAAAGGCGCCGTCCCCCAGCGCTCCATCCGCCATGCCCAGCGCTTTCTCCACCTGTCGGTTCGCGCTCGTGCCCGTGGGCATGGGGATGTTCTCCGCGCTCCGGCTGAACCCGTTCTCGAACACCGGCACGTCCAGGTCGCCGTTGCGGTCCGCGTCATCGTCTCTGGGGCGGCCGTTATTGTAGAAGCGGGCCTGGCTGTTGACGCTGGTGACCACATCCGTGAAGCGCCCGCTGGGATTGTTCGCGAAGTTGAACTTGCCGTTGGTGTGCACCGGGCCGGAAAAGCTCGTGCGATTGGTGAACCAGACCTCGCCTCCGCCGCTGGTCTGCTGATTGGTGAGGAGCGCGTAGCGCGCGAAGTTGTCGGTTTGGAGCGTAATGTCGACCGCCCCGTCCAGGGCCACCTGCCGGGTGGTGCTGCCGTCGGTCACGGCTCCCGTGATGGTGTAGGCATACCGGAAAAGGTAGGTTGGATCGTCATGATCGGGGTCGGCGGGTGCGTATACCGGCGGCGTGACGTTGATGACCGCCGGCTCCTTCCGGGAGATCAGGGTCAACGTGCAGTCATAGCGGTTGCTGGCGCCCGGAGCGGCGTACTCGAGCCTCAGGTGCGCCTGGGTGGCGCTGTCCCGGATGAACCGCCCGCCGAGGGAGGTCGCGGCATTGTAGGCGTAGTCCACCAGCAGCCGGGCCGGATCGTTCGGCGTGTAGATGCTGTTCGTGATCGTCGCGATGGACGCCAGCTGCTTCATCTGGGCGGGGAGGGCGACCAGCAGCCGGTTGCGCAGCTCCCCCTTGCAGAGCGCGGCGCTGCCCTCCGCCCCGAAGAAGGCCCGCTTGTCGCGGAGCTGGCTGGCGGAGCTCCGCACCGCTTCCAGCGTGCCGCTCACCGCCACGATGCTCCCCACGGCCACGAGGGCCGTGAAGACCACGGCCACGATGAGCACCGCCCCGCGCTCTCGCTCGCGCCGCCGCTGCCCGACTCCCGGTGTCACGCGCACTCCCGGCTCAGGAGCCCAGGTTCCGCAGCTTCACCGACGAGGTGAGCGTCTGCGTGCGGAAGGCCAGGCTGCCGGCCCGGCTCCGCGTGTCCGCCTGGACAGTCACCGCGATATTGACGCGCCGGATGGTCCCGGCGGCGGCCACGGTTGTGATGGTGGAGGGATCGGTCACGGTTGCCCCGCTGGCCAGGATGTAGGAGAACCCGATGGACTGCACGTCGGGGATCAAGCGGCGCGGGCCCGTCCCGGTATCCCGGGTCAGCCACCAGGTGTCCGGGTCCGTCGTGTCGATGGCGTAGGTGACGCGCTCGTCCAGGAGCTGCCGGTACACCAGGCTGCCGGCCCGGTAAGTGTAGCCGGCGCCGCCGCTGCTGTTGGTGTCGTTCGCCGGCACGTGCGTGAGGCCGGGCGGCGTGCCGCCGGGGGGCGCGGTCACGGTGAAGCGCGTGCACTGGGCGCCGTCGGTGAGGAAGCCGATGTCCTCGCGCTGCCAGCCGGCGGTGGTCACCACGCGCAGGGTCGGGGCGGTCTGGCTCTGATCGCTGTCCAGTTCGGTGCGGCGGGCCGGATCGTCGAGCACCAGGCGAATGGTGATGCTGCCGCCGCTGGCGTTGGTGGCGCTGACCACCATCGGGAGCAGCGCGGAGCAGGCCGGCGCCAGCCCGGCGGTGATGCCGGCCCGCCGGATGTCGTCGGCGATGCGCCGCATGGCGTCGTTGGCCGTCCACAGGGTCCGCGAGACGACGGCCTGGTCGGCGTACGACGCGTTCGTGGCCAGGAAGAAGGCGTACATCGCGGTGGTGACGATGCCCATGAGGGCCATCGCGATTACCGCCTCGATCAGGGTGACGCCGGCAGGCTCGCCCGCACGGCGGGCCGGCCGGCCGGGCCCGGCTCCGCTCATTGGCTCACCAGCATCTCTTCCTGGGCGGTGGCGCCGCCGCCCGACACGGTGACCACGATCCGCTTCACGCCCGCGATGGGGAGGTTCTCCGTCACGGCGGTGCTCCGCCGGAAACCGGACTGCGGGAAGTCGTCCGCATAGCTGGTCGGGATGCTGGCGTAGGGCGTATTCCGGATGGCTTCCAGGCGCTCCTGCGCCAGGTGCACGGGGCCCCCTCCCGGACAGCGTAGCCGCACGGCGCCGGTCCCGGCACGGCCGCAACTTAGCGAAGCCGTCCGCGGGTGTCAAGGCGGCCCTGACCTTGGGGGTGACATGGGACAACGCCGGGGGCTCCAAAAAGAGCGAGGGGCGCGGCGGAAGCCGCGCCCCTCGGCCACGCCCGAGCGTTCCGTCTCAGAACGGGATCTCGCGCCAGGAGAAGCGGTTGTAGCCGGTCATGTTCGTCTGGATCGTGGTGGTCGTGGTCACCTGGCGATCCAGCATTCCGAGCGCTTCGTCGTAGTGGAACTCACCATTCCCCGTGATGGTCACCGTGTTGCCCGACAGCGACCCATAGGTGGCGGCGTTGCCGACCAGGCTGATGTCCGCGTTCGGGGCGTAGATCGCGCCCACGAACGAGCCGTTGCCGTGAATGCTCACGCTGGTACAGGTCGAGGCGCCCGGCGCCGTGGGGTTGGTCGGATTCGTCGAGGTTCCGTAGATGAGGAGGTTCGGCGGCGCGTTGTTGGCGGCGATGACCCCGTTCCCCCCGATGTCCACGTTGCCCGTCACGTAGATCTTCACCTGTCCGCTGGTTCTGAGGCGGCCATTGCCCGCGATGTGGATGGACGAGAACCAGTAGGTCCCGGCATTCAGCGTCACGTCCCGGTTGCCGGTGATGCTCAGCGCTCCCTGGTTGGTGACGCCGGCTGGGATGACGGGGAGGGGCATGTCGAGGGTGTTGGGCTCCTGGCTGATCGAGCCGCTGACGTGCCCGCTGACCACGACATCCGTGCTGGTGTTGCAGGTCGGACCGCAGAGCACGGATCCGTTCACCGTGGCGTTCGCGCCGATCGTGATGGAGCCGGAGCCGACGCGGTCGGTGCTGACGTCGCCATTGCTGAGCACATTGCTGCCGCCGTACGGGCCGTCGTTCGAGTTGTAGCTGTCCGTCGTTCCGTTCCCGCTGAGGTTGACGACACCCCGCCCGTGCACGGCGTTGGCGAACGGCTCGCGAATGATCGTGTCGGTGGTCCAGGTCACGAGAACGTTGGGCCGGTACTCGGCGCTGATGACCCGCCGGACGCTTCCCTGGATCCCTTCGGCGGTGATCACGAAGATCGGCGGGTTGTTGATCGTCGTCCCGCTGACCGTCTGCGTTGCCGTAGCGACTTCGATCGGCACCGCGGGCGAGGCGGTGGGGTCGCCCAGCGGGTTGTAATAGATGATGTTGCCAGCGCCGTCCCGCTTGTACTCCACCCGGGCCCAGCCCCACAGGATCTGGTTGCTGGTCTGGATGGTATTCATGTAGCGGTAGTTGGTCGTACCCTCCGTCGCCGTATAGTCCGGCCCGCGCTTGGCGTACGCACCGTCGAGCCCCCCCTGGATTTCCGCCTGGGTGTGTCCCGAGAGCAGGTAGACCCGCCAGTCCGGGGAGGCGATCACCGGAATGCGCTTGCCGGTCGGATTCGAAGTCGGGTCGTAGTAGTCCGTCCCGAGGCTCGGGCTGAGGCGCATCTTCACCTCTTCCAGCCCCGCGTCGGCGTTGTACAGCGCCTGGATGCTCTTCGACTCGTTGTTCGCGATCTGGAAGTCTGAGCCCGCCAGGTTGATCATGGTCGTGCCCATCACCATCATCAGCCCGACCAGCAGGACCGTGAGCACGAGGACGACGCCTGGCGGCTGCGCGGCCGATCCGCGCCCGAGCCGGAGTACAGGTCGCATGGCAGGTCCTCCCGGCAGATCCGCCTACGGGACCATGTTCCGCAGCGCCACGTCGGTGGTGACGGTAAAGGGCACGACGTGGCCGCCCACCGTCTGCTGCGCGGTCAGCGCGATCTTCACCTGGCGCACCTTCTTCCGGTCGCTGCCCGCGGCCGGCGTGCTCGGAGTTCCCGAGCCCGTGACGTGCGCCTGGCCATCCAGGGGCATGGTGGCGAGGGCCACCCCGTTCATTTCGTAAAAGGCGAAGGTCAAGGCGGTCACGCCGTCGATGAAGGCGTCCCCGCCGCAGTAGGTGGTGGTCGAGGCGTTCCGGTAGAGTGTGTTGCCGAGCGCGCCGGTGCAGTCGCGCCGGCTGTAGGTGACGTACTGGAGGCCGGCGCCCAGGTTGGCGCGGATGGTGATCGTGTCGGCCGTCGCGATCAGGATCGCATCCGGCGGCTTGTTGGGGGAGTCGTAACCCGCCATGCGGATCTCGCGCGCCATACGCTCCATGGCCACGCGGGCCTGCGACTGGACGTCCCACTGACGGCTGCCGCGCTCGTAATTCTCCTGCCCCACGTCGTAGACCGTGTAGACGCCGTACATGACCACCAGGAAGATGGACATGCTCACGAGCGTCTCGAGGATGGTGAAGCCTCGTGCGCCGGCCCGCTGCCTTTGCCGTGGCTGCTGCACGATCGCCCTCAGATGCCCGACGCCAGGGTGGCCAGCTCGACCTGGTAGGACCGGCCTGCTTCCGTCCAGATGACGCGCACGGTCACCTTCCGCAGGACCGCCGACCCGCTCACGGTTGCCACGTCCACCACGCCGATCGTCCCGTACCCGCCCGTAATGCCGGCGCCGGTGGCCAGGTAGAGGTCGATGTCGTTCTTCCACTTCGTCAGGTTGGTGGTGCCCATGAAGTTCCCGGGGTTCCCCGGCCCGACGTACTCGTCCGCGGGGAACGTGGCCGTGTTTCGCGTGTCCGCGCCGTTGTAGCTGTCGAGCACGTGAAAGGGGTCGTTCTTGATGATCTCGATCATTTCCTGGGCGAGCGACACCGCCTTGGAGATCTGGCCGGACTTGTGGAGCGTCATGTCGGCGACCGGCAGGACGGCCGCGATGCCGAGGAGCGCCACCAGGAGGATGCTGGACGCCACCAGCAGCTCCGCGATGGTGAAGCCGGCGCGTGGCGGGTGGCCACGGGATCGGCGGGCGGGGAGCAGCGCGCGGCTCACAGGATGGTCGCCTTTCCGATCACGCTCGTCCGGACCGTCTTCGTTCCCCCCGATCCCTGCAAGACGATATCCAGTGCCGAGGTCGCGTCCAGGTTGCCCAGGGTGCGGAAGACGAGGACGTTGCTCGTCGTGACGTTCACGCCGCCGTAGCCGCTCCGGAGGTTGTTCCAGGCGGTGACCACGTTGGTGTTGCTCCCGGGGGTGTCGGCCAGAGCCGGCCAGGAGGCGGTGGCGCTGGTCCGGGTTTCAATGCGGTACAGGTTCGCCTTCGTCGTGTCCGTGATGTTCGTCCCGCCCGCAACCTGCGCCACGCCATTCTGGTCGAAAATCAGGAGACGCGCCTGGAGGCCGCGGGTGATTGCGTTGGACTGTGCCAGGCGGATATCCTCCGCGATCCGGCGGGACGCGCCGTCCACGCCGGTGCGCTGCACGCCGCCGACGATGCCCGGGATGGCGATGCCGGCCACGATGAGGAAGATGCTGACCACGATGGCCATCTCGATGACATTGAAGCCCCTCGGGTTTCGCCCTGCGCCCTGCAGCCTGCCCATCCACGCGCCCTCCGGTCTCACGGGACAACAATGCGTGCCTTGAGACATAGCAAGGCCTGTACCGTCGAGCAGTACGCGTAAGTGCTTAAAAACTCGGGGATCGATTGGGCAGCCCGGAGGCCTTTCCTGCCAGAACGGCAGCAATCCTGGCAGACGGAACACGGGCGTCAGGAGTCCCAGCCCTCGGATCCCCGGGCGGCCGCCGCGTGTCGCGCGTCGGCCAGGAGGCCGCCCAGCCGTTCCGGATTCGCTGCGGGCGCGGGAAGGGAGTGCTCGATCGCGGCGAGCCGGTCCAGGGACGCCTTCAGACGTCCCGCCGGCAGCCGCCCCGTCCGGACGGCCGCCTCCACCGCCTCCACGGCCTGCTCCTGGTAGTCCCGCCGGCGGCAGATCAGGATCAGGTCGCCCCCGGCCTCCAGGAAGCGGACCGCCGCTTCGCCCACATCCCCGCGGCCCGCGATGGCGGCCATCTCGAGGTCGTCGCTCACCACCAGGCCGGCGAAGCCCAGCCGGCGGCGCAGCAGGTCCGTGATGACGGTGTGCGACAGGCTGGTGGGCGCCGCTGCATCCAGCGCCGGGCACTGCAGGTGAGCCACCATGAGGGCCGGGATCCCCGCGCGGATCGCCTCGCGGAAGGGCAGCAGCTCCACGGCATCCCAGCGCGCCGCGGCCTGGCTGCAGATGGGGAGGGTGTGGTGCGAGTCGGTCCCGGAGTCCCCGTGCCCCGGAAAGTGCTTGCCGGTGGTCAGGATGCCGGCGTCCGCGAAGCCCCGCATCACCGCGATGGCCGTCCGGGCGACCAGCGCCGGGTCCGCGCCGTAGGCGCGATCGCCGATGACCGGGTTCGCGGGGTTGGTGTGGATGTCCAGGACGGGCACGGTGTTCCAGGTGAACCCGGCGGCGCGCAGCTCCGCGCCGATGGCCGCGGCGAGGCGCCGGGCGCGCGGCGGGTCGTCCCAGGCGCCGACGGCGGCCGCCGGCGGCGGCAGGCTGAAGGGCGGCGGCAGCCGCACCACCCGGCCGCCCTCCTGGTCCACGCCGATGAGCCGCGCCCCCGCGCCGGCGAGGTCGCCGTTCAGGCGGCAGACCTGCTCGGGGTCGCGGAGGTTGCGGGCGAAGAGGATGACGGCGCGGAGGCCGGCGCGAACCTGCTCGCGGGTGTGGTCGGGCACGCGGTGCCCGTCGAAGCCGAAGCAGAAGAGGCGCAGGATCTCGGCGCGTGTCACGAGGTGTGATCCCCCAGGAAGGCGGTGCGGAAGGCCTCCAGGTCGCCCGGCTGCAGGTCCGGCCAGGCGGCCATCTCGCGATACAGGCCGGCCGCATCCCGCGTGATCCGCTCGCCCACGATCAGCGTGGCGGCCGTCAGGCTGGCCACGCGCCGGTCGATCACCCCGTGGAGCAGCGGGCCCAGCACCTTCACCAGCCCGTGCGCCAGTACGTTGTCGAGCCGCAGGTAGAGCGCAGGCGTGACCTCCATCAGCGGCTGGCTGCCGTCGCGGAGCTGCCGGTACTCCAGCGTGAACACCATGGTCCCGTTCAGCGTGAGGATGTGCGCCAGCGAGCGGAACCGCCCCTCGCACAGGTAGACCCGGCGCGCGGGCGCGGCCGCCACGAGGCGCAGGGTGCCGCGCAGGGCGCCCTGGTCGTTCACGTCGTAGCGGCCGGAGCCGAGCGCCTGCAGGTGATACCGCTCGAGCGGCGGGTGCAGGTGCCGGGCGAGGGCGGCGGCCAGCGGCGGGTGGTCGAGCAGCCACTCGGTCGTCTGGAGCGTGCTGGCGAAGCGCACCGGCGCGAGCGCGCGCACCAGGGTGGGATGCTCCACCACGGCCCGGGTGGGGCGGTCCTCCACCGCGAGGCCGGCGAGGCGGAGCGGCTCGCCGGCCGACGCCGCCAGGGCGACGAGCAGCCACGGAAGGAGGCCGAGGACCCGGCTCAGCATGGCGGGGTTCCGGCGGCGGCCCGTCCCCGGAGCTTGTCGCCCGCCGCGTCTGCGACGCCGCGCCAGGGGGCGACCTTGAAGAGCAGGAGCATCCCCGGGATGGCCACGGCCGTGCAGAAGATGAAGAAGCCGGGCCAGCCCATGTGCTTGGCCATCCAGCCGGTCGGCGCGCCCAGGATGACGCGGGGGACGCCCATCAGGCTGGATAGCAGGGCGAACTGCGTCGCGGTGAAGCGGGTGTTGGTCAGGCTGGCCATGTAGGCCGAATAGGCCGCGGTCCCCATGCCCGAGGAGACGTTCTCGAAGCCGATCACCGCCCCCAGGACGGAGAGGCGCACGCCGACCATGGCCAGCACGGCGAACCCCAGGGTGGAGAGGGCCTGCAGGACGCCGAAGATCCAGAGGGCGCGATGGATGCCCAGCCGCAGGATGAGGACCCCGCCGGCCAGGCCGCCCAGGATGGTGGCCCAGAAGCCGATGCCCTTCACCACCACCCCGACCTGGGTCTTGGTGTAGCCGAGCTGGAGGTACATGGGCATGGTCATCTCGGCCGCCATGGCGTCGCCCAGCTTGTAGAGCAGGATGAACGCCAGGACCAGCCAGGCGCCGCGCCGGGCGAAGAACTCCACGAACGGCGCGACCACCGCCTCGCGCATGGAGGCCGGGGGCGGACGGTCCAGCGCCGGCTCGGGCGCGAGGAGGACCGTGGCGACCCCCAGCAGCATGGCCGCCGCCATGATGAGGTAGACGGTCCGCCAGGGCAGCTGGTCGGCCAGGTAGAGCGAGAAGGCCCCGGCGAAGAGCATGGCCAGGCGGTAGCCATTGATGAAGAGCGAGGAGCCGAGCCCCAGCTCCTCGGTGCGCAGGATCTCCCGCCGGTAGGCATCCAGCGCGATATCCTGGCTGGCCGAGAAGAACGCGATCAGCAGGGCCAGCCCGCCCACCATGCCGGGGGCTTCCCGGGGGTCGCGCAGCGCCAGGGCGCCCAGCGAGGCGATCACGCCCGCCTGGGCGATGAGCGTCCAGCCGCGCCGGCGGCCGAAGCCCGGCACGCTGAAGCGGTCGAGGACGGGCGACCAGAGGAACTTGAGGGTGTAGGGCAGGCCGACCAGCGAGAAGAACCCGATGGTGGTCAGGTCCATGCGGAGGTCGGTCATCCAGGCCTTGAGCGTGGAGCCGATGAGCAGGAGGGGGAGGCCGGAGGAGAAGCCGGTCAGGAAGACGACGAGCATGCGCCAGGAGAAGATCTGTCTCAGCATGCTCGGCATGATGTGTTGCTGGACCTCGCGGGGAAGCGGCGGCACGCCCGGGCCGCCGGGATCAGTCTTCGCTGGGCTTGCCGCCGCTCAGCGCGAGCTTGAGCATGTTGACGAGCCGGTCCCCCGACACGCTCTTCAGCGCGGTGATGTCGGCGCCGGCCTTGAACGCCTTCTCGTTCAGCTTGGTGTCGTCCGTGGCGGTGAGGATCATCACGGGGATGGCCTTCAAGGCCGGGTCCTGCTTCAGCGCCTGGCAGACGGCGAAGCCGTCCATCCCCGGCATCTCGATATCCAGCAGGATCGCGGCCGGCTTCTGCTTGCCGGCCAGCGCGAGCCCCTCCGGGCCGTTGCCGGCCGTGAGCACGCGGTACCCGTGCTGCTCCAGCACGTTGCGCAGCATGGTGGTGAAGAACGGCTGGTCGTCGATCACCAGCACCTCCACGGGCGTGGTCGCCATGCAGTCCCTCCTCTCCGGTCAGGCGGCGCCCCCCTGGCGCCGCTCCACGAGCGAGAGCAGCACGTCGGCCGCCACGCCGGCGCCGTCCGCCGGGAGCGGCGCGGCGGCCGCCGGCCTGGCGAGCAGGGCGGCCAGCGCCGGACCCCAGTCGCCCGCGAGGAGCGCCGGCGTCTCCAGCCGGTGGGCGACCCCGTAGCGCTCCAGGGCCTCCAGCAGGCGCGGGTACTCCGCGAACCTGCCGCGGGGCGTGTACAGGACGCGCGTCCCGTTGGCCAGGCAGTCGGAGACGATCCCGTATCCGGGCTTGGTGAGGACCGCGTCCGCCTGGGCCACCAGGTCCTCGTACGGCATGCGGCCGACGGGGATCACCTGGACGTTCCGGAGCGGGCGGGGCAGCGGCTGGGTGACCAGGAACAGCACCTCGTCCAGCCGCTCCACCCGGTCGAAGTCGATGCCCCGGACGTCGAAGCCGCCGAAGGAGACCAGGACGACCGGACGGGCGCCGTTCAGGCCGAGCTGCCGCCGGATCTCCTCGCGGCTTCGCCGCGACCGGCGGGCGATCATGGGGATGTCGCGGACCACCGGGAAGGCGTCGCAGGGCCCGTGGAACGGCAGGCGCAGGAAGAGCTGCGCCGCCGCGTAGTCCCGGCGGATGGCCTGGACCAGCTCCTGGTACTCCGGCAGCCCGTCCGCATAGTCGGCGTAGATCCAGTCCCAGGAAAAGTTGCTGAGGCCGACCCCCGGCACGCCCAGCCGGCGGGCGATGGGGAAGGCGGCCGGCGGGATGTCGGCCAGCACCAGGTCCACGCGCTCGGCGCGGAGCCGCGCCGCCTCGGCCTCCACCAGCGCGGGCAGCCGCTCCTGCAGCGCGGCATACGCGTCCAGGGTGGCCCGGATGTCGGGCCGGAGGGCATCCAGCTGCACCACCCCCACGTCCAGCGACACCGGCCGCAGCTCGAAAGGCGCCGCCAGGTTCAGGCGGAGCAGCCACTCGGGCACGGCCGCGAGGAGCGTCAGCCGGATGCCGGGAGCCCGCTCGGCCAGCGCCTTCGCCACGGCCAGCGCCCGCGTGGCGTGACCGAAGCCGTGGCCGGTGATGTACAGCGCGACGTGCGGCATGTCTCCTCCGGACCGGCGTAAGTATAGTGGCGCCGCACCCCATTGCAACCGCGGAGGAGCATTGGCGCGCCCGGCCGCCGCGGCCGCGCGGCCGGGCCGGGTCAGCGCCGGCCGCCGTGCAGCGTCTCGTAGGCCTGCTGGATGGCGAGGAGCTTCTTGTGGGCCAGCTCCTGGAACTCCTTGCCGAGGTGGGCCACCTTGTCCGGATGGTACCGGGCGACGGCGCGCTTGTAGGCGGCCTTGATCTCCTCGGCGCTGGCGGTGCGCGGCACCTCCAGCAACTCGTAGGGATCCAGCCGGCTGAAGTCCGCCGTGAGGTCCTCGGGCCGGAGGTCCCGCGGGGCCCGCGCCCCGCCCATCCGCCCGAAGACCTCCCAGGGGATGCGCCCCCGCTGCTGCGACCTCAGGTACCAGAGCAGCGCGCCGATGACGAGCACATCGTCCATCCAGCCGATGCCCGGCAGCAGGTCGGGCATGACGTCCAGGGGGCTCAGGACGTAGAGCAGGGAAATCAGGATCGGCACGATGCGTCGCAACACCGGCATACCGGGACCTCCGCTGCACGTGTTGTAGCATATTCCCGGTGAGGCTTCAAACGGGGTCCGGCTCCCCGGCCCGCGGGGCGCCTTGACAGCCGCCGAAAATCTCTGGTATGTGTGCCGCACCGGCCGCGCCCGGTGCCTGGCCTCCGGGTGACGCGGTACGTGCTGCAGGGCGTTCGTCCTCGCCGAGGAGCCTCGTCATGCCGGACGGCAACCGGCGGCGCATCCAGGTCTTCGAGGTCGGCCCGCGGGACGGCTTTCAGATCGAGCCGGTCTTCGTCCCCACGGACGCCAAGATCGCGCTCCTGGACCGGCTGAGCCGGACGGGACTGCCGAAGATCGAGGTCACCTCCTTCACCTCGCCCAAGGCGATTCCCGCGCTGGCCGACGCGGACGCCGTCATGCGGGGGATCTCGCGCGCGCCGGGCGTGGTGTACGCGGCCCTGATCCCCAACCGGAAGGGGGCGGAGCGCGCGCTGGCGGCGGGCGCGGACGAGATCAACTTCGTCCTGTCGGTCAGCGAGACGCACAACCTGGCCAACCTGCGGATGACGCGCGAGCAGTCCCTGCGGGCGCTGGGCGAGGCGGCGGCGGCCGTCCAGGGGCGCGGGGTCTTCGTCAACGTCTCGCTTTCCACCTGCTTCGGCTGCCCCATGGAGGGCGTGGTGCCCGAGGACGCGGTCTGGCGCTGGACCGAACGCGTGCTCGAGGCCGGGGCGGACGGCGTGAGCGTGTGCGACACGACGGGCATGGCCCACCCCCGGCAGATGTCCCGCGTGGTGGGCGAGTGGCGTCGCCGCTTCCCCGGCGGCGTGCTCACGCTGCACCTCCACAATACGCGCGGCATGGGCCTCGCCAACGTGCTGGCCGCCCTGGACGCCGGCGCCGAGCGGTTCGATGCCTCGCTGGGCGGTCTGGGCGGCTGCCCCTATGCCCCCGGGGCCACCGGCAACGTCTGCACCGAGGACCTCGTCCACATGCTGGAGGCGATGGGGTACGAGACCGGGATCGACCTCCCGGCCCTCATCGCCTGCGCCCGCACGCTTCCCGCGCTGCTGGGCCACGAGGTCCCCGGCCAGGTCGCGCGGGCGGGCCGCATCGGGGACCTGCACCCCGCGCCGGCCTGGCTGGCGGAGGTCCGGGCCCGGGCGGCGGCCCGGGGGTAGGGCTGCCCGCCGGACGCCATGTGCCCCGGCGCGACGGTCCTTTCCGCTTGACAGGAGTTCCGCCTCCGCGGTATGTGCCACGGCGAGGATCGCGTTCCCGCCGCTCACCTTCCTGCCGCCTGGTCCGCGCGCAAGAAGAGGTCCACTGATCGTCCGGGTGGGCTCCGGAAGGGGAGGCTCGCGCGCAGGGCCCGGCCGGCGCAACCGCCCGGTACGGCGGGCAGACGGCGCGCCGGCGGCCCGCCGCGCGGCGGGGCACGGCCGGCGGCCGGCGTGGATCCCGGGAGTCAGGGGCAACCGTTGCATAGACGCAAGGAGGATCGGACCATGACCTACGCTGCTCGGAAGGCCGGAACCCTGGCGCTCGCGCTGGCCGCGGGGCTGCTGCTATTGGCGGGCGGGACCGCCTTCGCGGCGGCGAAGACCGAGTTTCGGCTCTCGAACCAGCTTCCCCCGTCCCACCACATCTCCAAGGGGCTGGTCCTGTTCGCGGGGAAGGTGAAGGAGTACTCGAAGGGCGCCGTCGAGGTCAAGATCTTCGACTCGGCGCAGCTCTTCAAGGACACCGAGATCGTCGAGGGGCTGCAGGAGGGGTTGGTCGAGACCGGGCTGGTGCCGGTGAACAAGTGGTCGGGCATGATCCCGGCCGCCGACGTCTTCGAGATGCCCTTCATCTACAAGGACCTCACCTCGATCAAGAAGTTCATCGAGGCGGGTGCCGGCGAGCTGCTCGACAGGGAGTTCGAAAAGCGCACGGTCAAGAACCTCTTCTGGGTGGATTACGGGTACATCCAGTTCTTCAACAACAAGCGGCCCCTCACCAGGCCCGACGATTTCAAGGGGCTGAAGATGCGCAGCTTCAGCAGCGGCGACTCCGACACGCTGAAGGCCCTGGGGGCGGCGCCGACGGTGATGAGCTCATCCGAGATGTACATGGCCCTGCAGCGCGGCACGGTGGACGGCGCGACCACCGGCATGCCGGCGGCGGTCTCGCGCAAGCTGCAGGAGGTGCAGAAGTTCATGACCGAGGCGAACTACACCACCGCGCAGTTCGTGGTGCAGGCCAACCTGAAGTGGTGGCAGAAGCTGCCGCAGGACCAGCGGGAGGCGGTCCTCAAGGCCGGCAAGGACGCCGAGGAGTGGATCCGCGGCGCCATCGCCCAGTCCGAGGACGAGGCCAAGAAGGTGATCCTGAAGGCCGGCGTGCAGATCCACCAGCCCACCCCCGAGGCCCGCGCCCAGTTCATCAAGGCCACGGAGCCGGTCCGCCAGGCCTTCGCGCAGAAGACCGGCGAGCTGGCCAAGAAGCTCATCGAGCTGGCGCTCAGCGTCAAGTAGCCGGCGAGGGGAATCGAGGCCATGCTGAGTCGGCTGCGCGGGGTCGTCGAGCGCTGCAACTACGCCCTGGGAATGGTGAGCGGCCTGGGCGTGCTGGTCATGGGGCTCATCCTGAGCTACGAGGTGCTGAGCCGCTACCTCTTCAATGCGCCCACCATCTGGGTGCAGGAGACCTCCACCTACCTCTACATGTGGACCATGCTGGCCGCCGGCTCGTACACGCTGCAGATGCGCAAGCACGTGCACGTGGACCTGATCGTCGACCGCCTGCCGGCCCGGCCGAAGGCCGCCCTGGAACTCGTGACCAGCGCCGTGGGCATGGTGTTCTGCGCCATCGTCTCGGTGCAGGCCTACGACATGATCGCGGCCACGCTGCGGTTCGGGAAGGTGTCGGCCACGCCGCTCCGCGTGCCGCTCTGGATCCCGCAGTCGGCGCTCCTCATGGGCTTCGTGCTGCTCACGTTCCAGTTCGCCTTCCACCTCGTGGACCGGGCCGCCGAGCTGCAGGCCGGCAGGAAGCCCCAGGAGCAGGCATGATCAGCTTCGGCTTCGTGACGCTCCTGCTGCTCGGCGTCCTGTTCGCGGGGCTGCCGGTCGCCTTCTCGCTGGGGGCGACCTCCGTGGGCCTGATCTACCTGTACGAGCTGCCGCTGAAGATCATCGCCGCCACCATCTTCACGTCGCTCGACAGCTTCGTGATCATCGCCATCCCGCTCTTCGTGCTGATGAGCCGGGTGCTGCTGGACGGCCGGGTGGGCGACGACCTGTTCGAGGTCATGAACGTCTGGGTGCGGCACCTGCCCGGCGGCCTGGCCATCGCCACGATCCTGGCCTGCGCCTTCTTCGCGGCCATCAGCGGCTCCGGGGCGGCCACCGCGGCGACCATCGGCATGGTGGCCTACCCGGCCATGATCGGCCGGGGGTACCAGAAGCAGTTCGTCCTGGGCCTGCTGGGCTGCGGCGGGACGCTGGGCATCCTCATCCCGCCCAGCATTCCCCTCATCATCTACGGCGCCATCACGGAGGAGTCGGTCGGGAAGCTGTTCATCGCCGGGATCATCCCGGGCCTCGTGCTCACGGCCATCCTGATCCTCTACGCGGTCTACCGGAGCAAGCGGGGCGGGTACCAGGCGCTGGAGCCGGCCTCCTGGTCCGAGCGGCTCCGCGTGACGCGCCGGAACCTCTGGGGGATCGCGCTGCCCTTCCTGATCCTGGGCGGCATCTACACGGGCGCGTTCACGCCGACCGAGGCGGCGGCCGTGGGGCTGGTCTACAGCCTGTTCATCACGCTCTTCGTCTACCGGACGCTGCGGCTCGGCGACCTCCCGGCCGTCTGCCTGAACGCCGTGGCGACCTCGTGCATGATCGCGCTGATCATCGCCGGGGCCCTGCTGTTCGGCCGGGTGATGACCCTGCTCGAGATCCCGCAGAAGCTCACCGAGCTGATCATCGCCTGGCACTTTTCCCCGTTCATGTTCGTGGTGGCCATGAACGTCCTGATGGTGGTGCTGGGCTGCCTGCTGGAGACCGTGTCCATCATCATGCTGACCATGCCGCTGGTGGCGCCCATCCTGCAGTCGCTGGGCATCGACCCCATCTGGTACGCCATCGTGCTGACCGTGAACATGGAGATGGCGCTGGTCACCCCGCCCGTGGGCATGAACCTGTACGTGATCAACGGCCTGAGCAAGGACATCCACATGTCCGAGGTGATCCGGGGGGTGACGCCCTTCATCATCCTCATGGCCATGTTCCTGCTGTTCACCATGCTCTTCCCGCCCCTCTCCACCTGGCTGCCGGCCATGATGAAGTGAGGGGCGAGCACCACGTCGCCGGGGCGGGCGCCGAGCCGTCCGCCCCGCAGGAAGGGACCCGGCCATGAAGAAGGGACAGGCGCTGCGGGCGCTCCTGGCGCGACCGGGGATCGTCGTTGCCCCCGGCGTGTACGATGCGCTCTCGGCCCGGATCTGCGAGATGGTGGGCTTCGAGGCGGTGTCCCACTCGGGATACGGGACGGCCGCCGCGACGCTGGGGCGCCCGGACATCGGGCTCCTGGACATGACCGAGATGGTGCGGCAGGTGGGCTCGGTGGCGCAGGCGGTCGAGATCCCGGTGCTCGGCGACGCGGACACGGGCTTCGGGAACGCGGTGAACGCGTTCCGCACGGTGCAGGAGTACATCCGGGCGGGCGCCGCCGGGCTCTTCATCGAGGACCAGGTCCTGCCCAAGCGCTGCGGCCACATGCGCGGCAAGCAGGTGGTGTCGAAGGCGGAGATGCTGGGGAAGCTCCGCGCCGCCATGGAGGCGCGCGACGAGCTGGATCCCGATTTCGTGATCATGTGCCGCACGGACGCCATCGCCGTGCACGGCTTCGAGGACGCCCTGGAGCGCGCCAAGGCGGCCGTGGACCTCGGCGTGGACATGGTCTTCGTGGAAGCCCTGGAGACGCGGGAGCAGATGGAGCGGGTGGGCCGCGAGATCAAGGCACCCTTGATGCTCAACCTCATCGAGGGCGGCCGGACGCCGCTGGTCAGCTACCGGGAGGCCGAGCAGCTCGGGTTCAAGTACGTCGTCCCCGCGCTCACCGCCCTCTCCGCCGCGGCCCGGGGCATGTACGACGTGCTCCAGCAGGTCCGGCGGGACGGGGTGTCGGACGCGTACCTCGACCGGCTCTTCACCTTCCAGGACTTCCCGCGGATCGTGCACCTCGACCGCTTCCGCCGCATGGAGGAGCGCTACCTGCCGAGCGAGGTGCTCGAGGACCGCTACAAGGGCGAGCGCACGATCGTCTGAAACCTGAACCGCAGAGACGCAGGGGGCGCCGAGGGGCGCAGAATTCCCCTGCGGCGGCCTCTGCGATCTCTGCGCCCCTGCGGTTATCTTTTTTTTGAGGGGACGACATGCCACGACTGGCCACCGACGAGTTCGTGAAGTCGCACGGACTGGGGAATGACTACCTGGTGCTGGACGAGGCCGCGCTCTCGTTCCGGCTCACGCCGGAGGCCGTGCGCAGGATCTGCGATCCGCACTACGGCGTGGGATCGGACGGCATCCTGCTCGTCGTGCCGGGGAAGGACGCGGAATTCGGCGTGCGCATCTTCAATCCGGACGGCGGCGAGGCGGAGAAGAGCGGCAACGGCTTGCGCATCCTCGCCAAGTTCCTCCACGACCACGGCTACGCGGACCGGCCGGACTTCCGCGTCTCCACGCTCGGCGGCGTCGTGCGGGCCCGCCTGCAGCTCCGCGAGTGCCAGGTGGAGAGCATCACGGCCGACATGGGACACGCCACGTTCGTGAGCGAGGAGATCCCGGTGGCCGGCCCGCGGCGCGAGGTCGTGCGCGAGCGGCTGGCCGTGGACGGCGAGGAGCTGACGATCACCGCGGTCTCGGTGGGCAACCCGCACTGCGTGATCTTCACCGAGGCGCTGGACCCCGACCGGGTGAAGCGGCTCGGGCCCAAGATCGAACACCACCCCAGCTTCCCCAACCGCATCAACGTGCAGTTCGCCCGGGTGGTGGCCCGGGACCGGATCTCCATCCTCATCTGGGAGCGGGGCGCCGGCTACACCCTCGCCTCGGGCACCAGCTCCTGCGCCGTGGCCTCCGCCGCGGTGAGGAACGGCCTCGCGGACCGCCGGGTGACCATCGAGAGCCCGGGCGGCCGGCTGCAGGTCAGCATCACCGAGGGCTGGGACATCACCCTCACGGGGCCGGCGTCCGAGATCTGCCGGGGCAGCCTGAGCCCCGACCTGCTGGCCACCCTGCAGGGCTGAAGCGCGCGACAGGATCCAGGAGCGTCCGCGATGTTCCGGAAGGTGGCCGCATGATTCCGGAACATCGCGAACGATCGCCACCGGGCACGACAGAAGCGTCCTGACGCTGCCTGGCGCGCGACTGGCGTTTCGTCAGCGAGCCGCCCCGCCCGCCGCTCCCGCCCCCCCGCCCACCCCGCCAAGTGCTCGGCTCTGCGCGCTCCCGGGCCCATCCCGCGACTGGCGCCATTCTTGCTGGCGCGACCGGTCATCCGCTCCAGGCATTCGTCCCCGGGCCCAGCGCCGGGTCGCACGTCCCGGGACACTCGGAGTGGTCCGGGAGGCTGGATGGTCATCTTCCTCGCGATATGGCGGCTCTGGCTGAGCGGGCTTCCCCAGGCCACCCTGCAGCGCGGCCTCCGCCGGCTGGGGCTCGTCGCCCTCCTCGCCGCAAGCCTGGCGACGGGCGGCTGCGGCGCGACACGCGGGGCGGTGGTGGATACCCCGACGGGCGGGCCGCTGGCGGGGGCCATCGCCGTCGGCATCCGGGCGGCCGGCGGCCTTCGCGGCCTCGTGATCAGCCTGCTGGTCGAGCTGCGGGACGCGGAGGGCGACGGCCGCGACCGCTTCGCGCTCGAGCGGGCCCGCGCGGCGGGCCTCCTGGACGATCCGCCACGCCTCACCCTGTTCACCTTCCATCCCGGCGGAGCGCCGGGCGAGCCGGCGCGTCCCGGACGCGCGCCCGCGACGGGGCTCCTCGCAGCCCAGGGGGCGCACATGCCGCCCGGGCCGCATCTGCGTGCGGCGGCCGCGACCGCCCCGCCCCCGCAGCGGACCGCCCGGGCGCTGGACGCCATGGACCGCGAGATCATCATGCGCTGACGCGCCGGGCGCGGCCGAAACATCAGGCGGCGGGGGCCATGGCCCCCGCCGCCGGATGTGTGTGGAGCGAGCGTCGCTCGGCCGGGGGCGTGCCGGCCCCTCACACGCCCAGCAGCTTCACGTGCAGCTCGTGGTTCTCGACCAGCTCCCGGGCCGTCCCGTCGTACTCGATGAGCCCGTTGTTGATGACGTAGGCCCGGTCGCCGAGCGAGAGTGCCACGTCCGCGTTCTGCTCGACGAGCAGCATCGTGATCTCGCGCTTCAGCTCGCTGATCACCTTCCAGAGGCTCTCCACGATGGCCGGGGCCAGCCCCTCGAACGGCTCGTCCAGCATGAGGAGCTGCCCGTTGGCCATGAGCGCCCGGGCGATGGCGAGCATCTGCAGCTCGCCCCCGCTCATCTGCTCGCCCCGCCGGCTGCGCAGCCGCCCGAGCGCCGGCAGCAGCTCGAAGGCCTTGTCCGGGGTCCACGCGGGGGTGCCGCCGTTCTTGCGGGCCTGGATGTGGGCGATCTCCAGGTTCTCCAGCACCGTGAGGTTGGGGAAGATGCGGCGGCCCTGCGGCACCAGCATGATGCCGAGCCGCGCAATCTCCTCCGGCTGCCGCCGCGCAACGGGCGTGCCGTCCAGCCGGATCTCCCCGCTCTTGGGCGGGGTGAGGCCGATGATCGAGTGCAGGGTGGTGGTCTTCCCGGCGCCGTTCCTGCCCAGCAGGCACACCAGCTCCCCCTTGCGGATCTGCAGCGAGACGCCGTGCAGGATGTGGCTCTTGCCGTAGAAGGTGTTGATCTGCTCGACCTGCAGCAGGGGCGCGTCCGCGCAGGCGGCCGCGGCCGGCGCGGGCATGTGCTTGCGGTCGAAGCCGCCGATGTAGGCCTCCTGCACCTGGGCGTTGGCCTTGATCGCGTCCGGGCTGCCCTCGGCGATGACCTTGCCCTGGTGGAGGACCGTGATCCGGTCGGAGATGCTCAGGATCTGGTCGATGTCGTGGTCGATCAGGATGACGGTGTGCTCGCCGGCCAGGCCCCGGATGAGGGCCGCGATCTTCACCCGCTCCTTCGCGGCCAGCCCGGCCAGCGGCTCGTCCAGCATGAGCAGCTCCGGCTGCATGGCCAGCGTGATGCCGATCTCCAGGAGCCGCTGGTCGCCGTGCGAGATGTTCCCCGCCACCGCCTCGCGCAGCGGGCGGAGCCCCACCTGGTCCAGGATGCGCTCGGCCGCCCGGTTCACCTCCGCCAGCTCGTCCGTCACGGCGAGCAGCGAGAAGCGGTGGGCGGTGCGCGCCTGCACCGCCACGCGGATGTTCTCGAAGACGGTCAGGTCCTTGAAGATGCTCAGGATCTGGAAGGAGCGCGCGATGCCCCGGTTGGCCACCTGGTACGGCTCCAGGCCGGTGATGTCCTCGCCCTTGAAGACCACGCGGCCCCCGTCCTTGGGCAGGTTGCCGGTGAGCGTGTTGAAGAAGGTGGTCTTGCCGGCCCCGTTGGGGCCGATCACCGAGCGCAGCTCGCCCTGGCGGACCGAGAGGCTGACGGCGTCCACCGCGGTCAGCGCGCCGAAGCGCTTGGTGACCCCCTCCGTCCGGAAGATCTCCTCGCCCAGCGGCGCGGGCGGGGCCTGCCTGGCCGGGGGCTCGGCCGGCTCGGCCGGGCGCTCCAGCGCGCCGGGCATGGGCAGGCCCGCCTGCGCGGTCTCGGCCGGCCCGGCGCCGCCCACCCGGCGGCGCAGGCTCTGCAGGATCCCCATGATGCCGTTGGGCGAGAAGAGGATGAAGGCCATGAACATCACGCCGAAGTAGATCATCCAGTGCTTCGTGTAGGAGGAGAGCAGGTCCTGGAAGAAGACGTACACCGCGGCGCCCACGATGGGGCCGAAGAAGTTCCGCATGCCGCCCACGATGGTCATGGCCACGATGGAGCCGGAGAAGGCCGAGTGGAAGACCTCCGGGTAGGCGAAGTAGTTCAGGTAGGCGAACAGCGCGCCGGCGAAGCCCAGGAACGTGCCGGAGATGATGACCGCCACGTGCTTGTAGCGGCGCGGATTGTAGCCCAGGCTGGCGGCCCGCACCTCGTTGTCGCGGATGGCCTGCAGCACGCGCCCGAAGGGCGCCTCCAGGATCCGGCGGATGAGCAGGACGCAGGCGACCAGCACCACCAGGCAGACGTAGTAGAAGGCGTGATCGCTCCGGAGGTCCAGGCCCAGGAAGCTGTCGGGCCGCTTCAGGCCCGAGAGGCCGTTCTCGCCGCCCGTCACGTCCGTCCAGCGGTAGCAGATCGTGAAGAAGAGCTGCGTGAAGGCGAGGGTGAGGAGCGAAAAGTAGACGCCCCGGCGGCGCATGACGAGGAAGCCGACCACCACGCCGGTCAGGGCGGCGAGCAGCGTGCCGAGCAGGATGGGCACCACGAACCCGCCCTTGACGACGTGCAGGAAGGCGAGGGTGGCGCCGTACATGCCCATGCCGAGGAACATGCCGTGCCCGAAGGAGAGCAGCCCCGTGTAGCCGAGCAGGATGTTGAAGCCGAGACCGACCACGGCGAAGATCAGGATCTGGCTGGCCATGAGGGCGGTGCTCTTCAGGTGCTCCAGCGCGTAGGGCAGCACGAGCAGCACCCCGAGGAGCGCCAGGTTGGCCGGAAGGCCCCGAAACAGCAGCCAGCGCCTCATTCGAATCTCTCCCATCGCCGTCCCAGCAGACCCCGGGGCCGGAGCAAGAGGACGAGGATCATCAGGGCGAACTTGGAGGCGTCCGCCATGGGGGGCCAGAAGAAGATGCAGAAGCTCTCCACCTCGCCCACCATGAGGCCGGAGAGCACGGAGCCCCAGAAGCTGCCCAGGCCGCCGATGACCACCACCACGAACGCGAAAGTGCCCATGTTGGTGCCCATGGCCGGCTCCACGCCGGCCAGCGGGGAGGCCAGGACGCCCGAGACGGCGGCCAGGGCCACGCCGAGGCCGAACACCGCAGTGAAGACCGGCTTCAGGCTGATCCCCAGCATGCGCACCATGTCGGGATCCCGGCTGCCGGCCCGGATGATCATGCCGTAGCGGGTCTTCTCCAGGAAGAACCACAGGCCGGCCAGGACCAGGATGGAGCAGAGCCCGATGAAGTAGCGGTACTTGGAGTAGATGATGGGCCCGGCCACCAGCGCCCCGCGCAGGGCCTCGGGGATCTGGAAGGGAATGCCCTGGGTGCCCCAGAGGAGGCGCACCATCTGCTCGAGGAACATGGCCAGGCCGAAGGTGAACAGGAGCCCCAGGGCCGGATCCCCGGTGTAGATGCGCCGGAGGAAGGCCGCCTCCACGCCCATGCCCAGGAGGGCCACGAAGAGCGGCGAGATGAGCAGGTTGGGGAAGAAGCCGACGTAGGGGGTCAGGGTCACCGCGGCATAGGCGCCCAGCATGTAGAGGATGCCGTGGGTGAGGTTCACGATGCCGATCATCCCGAAGATGATCGAGAGCCCGATCGCCAGGAGGACGTAGATCGCCCCCAGCACGATGCCGTTGATGAAGAACTGGAGGAATGTCGTGAGGTCCATCGCTCCCTCGCCGGGCGCGACGCCCGGAGACGCTCCCGCCCCCTCCGGAGGCGAGGGGGCGGGAGCGGATCAGGTCAGCCGCGCTTCATGCTGCAGGGATTCTCGTCCTTGGTGGGCGCGATGACCTCCAGGCTCTCGTCCTTGCCCGGGACCGCGGCCTCGATGTTGAAGATGTCCCACTTGTCCTTGTTGCCCGTCTTCTTGATCGAGGCCACGTACATCGGCTGCATGAGCTGGTGGTCGTAGGTCCGGTAGTACAGCTCCCGCCCCTTGCCGCCGTCGAACTTGACCTTCTCCAGGGCCCCGACCACCTTCTTGCTGTCCGTCGTCCCGGCCATCTTGATGGCCTCGGCCAGCACCTTGATGCTGGCGTAGTCGCCCCAGGCCTGGTTCTCGGGCGGCAGGTTGTACTTGGCCCGGTACTTGGCCACGAAGTTCTTGGTCCAGGGGTTGTCCAGGTCGCCCCACCAGATGACCGTCCAGACGCCCTGGGCCGCCTCCTTGCCCGCGTTCCACATCAGGACGGTGTCGGTGACCCCGCCCGCCACGTCGATCTTCAGGCCGAACTCGCTGTACTGCTTGAGGAAGGTGGTCTGGTCCGACCCGGCGACGTTGCAGATGATGCACTCGGGCTTCGCGTTCCGCACCTTCAGGATGTAGGAGCTGTAGTCGGCCGTGCCCGTAGGCACCAGGTCGTGGCCGATCTCCTTCCCGCCCAGCTCGGCCAGCAAGCGGCGCGTGACGCGGGTGAGGTCGTGGCCGAAGGCGTAGTCCGAGGTGAGGATGTAGAAGCTCTTGTAGTTCTTGTTCTTGATCAGGTAGCGGCCGATGGCCTTGACGTACTGGGTGTTGGAGGCCTCGGTGCAGAAGGTGTAGTAGTTGCACTTCGCGCCGCGGATCTCGTCCGAGTTGGAGCCGGTGTTGAAGAAGATCTTCTGGTGGCGCTCGGCCACGTCCATGACGGCCAGCGCGACGGCGCTGCTCACCGTCCCCAGCAGGAAGTCCACCTTGTCCTGCTGGATCATCTTGGTGGCCTTCTGCACCCCGACGCCCGGGTTCGTCTCGTCGTCGACGATGGTCTCCAGCTTGCGGCCGAGCACGCCGCCGGCCGCGTTGATCTCCTCGATCGCCAGCTTGCCCGCCTTGGAGGCATAGTCGCCCATGGGGGACAGGAAGCCGGTGAGGGGAACCAGGTGGCCGATCTTGATGGGCTGCTGCTGCGCGCGGAGGATGGCGGGCGCGAAGATCTGCGCGGTACCGGCGGCGGCGGCCGCGCCGCCCGCGGTCTTCAGGAAGCTTCGTCGGCTGATGCCCTTCGTCATCTTCCTGCTCCTTTTGCCAGCACGGGTGGGACCAGACGCTCACGCGGTGACGTTGGCTGCGTAGCGGGACGTGGCATCACCTCCTGGTGAATAGCGCCGGGGAGCGTGGAGGAAAAGAACGGTGTGCCGAGCAATGCCAGCGGGGCGGTTCCCGAGGCCCGGCAGGGCAGAGTCTTCCGAGTTCGCGGAGAATCCCCCGAGGCCGCTTGGAATGTCAAGATGAAATTCGGGCTGCCCTGCGGGGCCGGAGGAAGGAGGCGAGCCCGCCGGGAGGAGCGCAGCCGTCCCGGCGGGCTCGTCGCGGAGGGGCCGGACCGGCCCGGCGCATCACGCCGGGTGGCGGGGCTCCCCGACCGGGCCCACCAGCACGCGGATGCCCTGCCGGCTGTGCGCCGCCTTGAACGCCGCGGTCACCTCGCGGAGCGGGAAGCGCTGGGTGATGAGCGGCGTGAGATCCAGGCTGCCCAGCAGCTCCACCGCCCGGCGGTACTCGGTGGTGCGGATGAAGGAGCCGCGGATGGTGAGCTCGCGGCCGAAGATCTCGTAGGCCGGCAGCGTGACGGTGGCCGCGGCGGCGGGCACGCCAACCTGCGATGGCCACGGAGTCCGACGGGCGCAGGTTGGCGCGCTCCACCGCGTGGATCGCGCAGGAGAGCGGCTCGGCCAGGGCGCCGGTGGCCGGCTCGACGCCCGCGGGGAGTCGGTACACCACCTCGCCCGGGACGACGGTGTACTGGGCCATGCCGGCGGCGACGGAGATGCGGTCCGGACAGAGGAACGGCAGGCCTTCCCGGCAATAGAAGCAGCTCCGGCAGGGCACGCTGGTGTCCGGCGAGACGGCGTCCCCCGGCTTCACGTGCTTCACCGCCGCTCCCGCCGCGAGCACCGTCCCGCCGATCTCGTGGCCCAGGACCTTGGGCGGCCGGTAGAGCGCCATGCTGCCGTCCAGCAGGTGCAGGTCCGTGGCGCAGACGCCGCAGGCCGCGATGTCGATGAGCACGTCGTGCGGGCCGAGCGCCGGGAGCGGCAGCTCCTCCAGCCGGAGGTCGTTGGTGCCGTGCCAGACCGCGGCCAGGGTCTTGGCGGGCAGGGGGCGGTTCGTCTCGTTCTTCACGGGTCTCCTCCGGTGGGCGGGTCGGCAGCGAGCGACTCCCGCCGGGACGGGGCTGGGCCAGACGTGCAGCTGGGCGCTGGTCTGAAACAGGCCGACCGCGAGATGGGAGCAGCGGGTGACGCAGGGAACGATTACCAAATCGCCGGTGGGCCGTCAATGCCGAATACCGCGGTTCCCGCCCGCGGCCGCCACGGCCGCCACCGCATGAAGACTTGCCGCTCGGGGCGCCCTCGTGCTACTCCTGAACGGGCGTCGTGGCCGGATGGCGTCCAGCCCGGGCGCCGAGCGCAGCCAGGGGAGGCAGGAGGTCGAGCCATGTCCAGAGCTGACGGGATGTTCTACGCGCCCCGGGGGACGGCCCGGCCGGTGTGCGGCAGGGGGGAGTTTCGCTTCGCCGCCGTCGGGCTGGACCACGGGCACATCTACGGCATGTGCAACGGGCTGAGCGAGGCGGGCGGGGAGCTGGCCTGGGTGTACGACCCGGACGCGGCGAAGGTCGAGGCGTTCCGGAAGGCGTATCCGGGGGTGAAGGCCGCGCGCACCGAGCGCGAGGTGCTGGAGGACGCGTCCGTGCGCCTGGTCGCCAGCGCCGCCGTGCCGTGCGACCGGGCGCCGCTCGGCCTCCGGGTCATGGACGCGGGGAAGGACTACTTCAGCGACAAGCCGCCCCTCACGAGCGCGGAGCAGCTGGAGGCCGCCCGGCAGAAGGTCGCGGCCACCGGCCGGAAGTACGCGGTCTACTATGCGGAGCGCCTGCACGCGGAGGCCGCCGTGCACGCGGGGCAGCTCGTCCGCGAGGGCGCCATCGGCCGCGTGCTGCAGGTGATCGGCCTGGGCCCGCACCGCCTGAACGCCCCGGGCCGGCCGGCCTGGTTCTGGGACCCGGAGCGCGCCGGCGGCATCCTGGTGGACATCGGGAGTCACCAGATCGAGCAGTTCCTGTTCTACGCGGGGGCGCAGGACGCCCGGGTGCTCCACAGCAAGGTGGCGAACTACCGCAACCCGGAGCACCCCGCCTTCCAGGACTTCGGGGACGCGACGCTGGCGGCGGATGGCGGGAGCACGATGTACTTTCGCGTGGACTGGTTCACACCGGACGGGCTGGGCGTCTGGGGGGACGGGCGGACGATCATCCTGGGCACCGACGGTTACCTGGAGCTCCGGAAGTACATCGACGTGGCGCGCGACCCCGAAGGGGATCACGTCTACCTCGTGGATCACCAGGGCGAGCGGCACCTCCCGGTGCACGGCAAGATCGGCTTCCCGTTCTTCGGCCAGCTCATCCTCGACTGCCTGCACCGGACCGAGCACGCCATGCCCCAGGCGCACGCCTTCCGGGCCATCGAGCTGGCCCTGCAGGCGCAGGCCCAGGCGATCCGCATCGGGTGAGCGGCGACGGCACTTCACCACGAAGATCACGAAGGACACGAAGGGACGGACAGGGCCCTCATGGCTTTGCAGGACCCTTCGTGCTCTTCGTGGCCGTCGTGGTGAAAGGTCCCGGCGAGTGACCTACAGTGTTCGGCCGGCGGCCGCGACGAACGGCGCGATCTCCTGCATGAGCTGGCGGAAGCGGGCGGGCTTGAGCGACTGGATGCCGTCGCTCATGGCCGTCTCCGGCCGCGAGTGCACCTCGATCATCAGGCCGTCCGCGCCGCAGGCGACGGCCGCCTTGGCCATGGGCGCCACGTACTCCCAGTGGCCGGTGCCGTGGCTCGGGTCCACGATCACCGGCAGGTGGCTCAGCTTCTTGATCACCGGGATCGCGTTCAGGTCCAGGGTGAAGCGGGTGGCGGTCTCGAAGGTCCGGATCCCGCGCTCGCAGAGGACCACGTTGTAGTTGCCCTCCGAGAGGATGTACTCCGCGGCCATCAGGAACTCCTGGACCGTCGTGGACATCCCGCGCTTGAGGAGCACCGGCTTTCCCGCTTCGCCCACGCGCTTCAGCAGGGCGAAGTTCTGGACGTTCCGGGCGCCGATCTGGATCATGTCCGCGGTCCCGGCGATGAGGTCGACGTCCTCCGGCTTCAGCACCTCGGTCACGATGGGGAGCCCGGTCTCCTCGCGGGCCATGGCCAGGAGCCGCAGGCCCTCCTCCCCCAGGCCCTGGAAGACGTACGGGGAGGTCCGCGGCTTGAAGGCGCCGCCGCGCAGCAGGGAGGCCCCCGCGGCCTTCACGCTCACCGCCACCTCCCGGATCTGCTCCTCGTCCTCCACGCTGCACGGCCCGGCCATCACGGGGAGGCGATCCCCCCCGATCTCCACGTCCCGGACCTTCACCACCGAGGGGGTCGGCTTGAACTCCCGGCCGGCGAGCTTGAAGGGCTGCAGGATGGGGAACACGCTCTCCACGCCCGGCAGCGATTCCAGCGACTGGAGCCGGGCCTTGCCCCGCTCATCGCCCACCGCCCCGATGACCGTGCGCTGCGTGCCCGAGATGGGATGCGCCTGGTAGCCCAGCTCTTCCACCGTGGCGATGACGCGCTCGATCTCCGCCCGCACCGCGCTGCCTTTCATCACGATGATCATGCCCGGTCTCCCGAGTCGGTTGCGCCACGTGGCCGCATCGCCACACGGGAAGAGCAGCCGGCGACTGTCCTTCCGGAAGCCGATGGCGCCAGTGACCTCCGACGGTTGTGGGGCGCCCCGCGCCCCCGGAAACACCAAGGGCCACGAGGCATCGTCTACCCCGTGGCCCTTGGTGACTGGATGCTGGCTGGTTCAGATCATCCGACGCCTCGGCCCACCGGGCAGACGCCCGTAAAGCCAAAGCTAAAGTAGAAGGCGGCGGCGCGGACGATCATGCAAGACTCCTCAGGTGGCGCATTCGTACCACCACAAGCGAGGACGTGTCAAGCCAAAGAATCCAAAAACAATCTGAAAAACTCGCAGGCGGCTCGAAACGGTCCGATGCAAGGCGGAAGGCATCCCGGGTCCGAGGCGTACTGCGTCCGTACGCCGCCGGACCGCGGGAGCCTTCGGGGTACCCGTCCGCAGGATGGGTCTCCGCAGATGGGCCGTTTTCAGCCGCCTGCTGCGCCCGTCGGGCAGACGCGCAGGCACCGCCCCATGCAGGCGTTGCCGCCCTGGCTGGCGCGGCACTTCACCCAGTCGGTGCGGGAGGGCGGGTCCAGCCAGACGGTATCTTCCGTCGCCCGGGGCAGCATGCTGATGGCATCCGCCGGGCAGGAGAGCAGGCACTCCCCGCACTTCGTGCCCTGGCAGAGGCGCTTGGTCAAGAGCGGCGTGGGCGGGAGCACGGCGCTGGTGATCACCGAGTTGAAGCGGATGCGGGGGCCGTACCGGGGCGTGACCACGACGTTGTTCAGCCCGAACACGCCCAGGCCGGCCCGCACGGCGGCGTGCCGCTGCGAGAGCATGCCCGGGATGAAGGCCAGCTCCTCGGGGAGGCCTCCGCCATAGGTGGCCGGGAAGAAGAGCGCGTGCCAGCCGCGGTCCTCCAGGCGGTTCGCAACCAGCAGCGCGATCGCGTTGAGCCGGTCATTCACGATGTCGTAGCCCGAGCGCCGGTAGAAGCCGAGGTGCAGGGCCTTGAGGCGGATCGGCTCCGGGAAGAACGGGGAGTCCTTCAGGAAGTCCGGCCACTCCATCACCCGGTCGAGCAGGCGGATGCCGAAGCTCACCACCGACCGGGCGTCGGGCAGGAGGTCCGTCGGATGATGTCCCGGGGGGGCGCCCTCGAACCGCTCCACGGGGGCGACGCCGATCAGGCTGGCGCCGGATCCCCTGGCGAGATCGCTCAGCTCTGTCCACAGCTCCATGTCTGCCCTCCAGCGTGAAAGCCCGGGTGCGCGTGTCTGCAGGATTTAGCCACAGGAGTCGGGGGCCCACAAGGACTCCCCGGCCGTTGTCCGGTTCCCCGCCCTGCCTCGGTTACCGCGCTGCTGCCCTGGCGGCGCGCGTCCGCGCGCCGTGGGCCCGTTTTGTTTTTGTTTTCCGCCACGATCGTGGTAGCTTAAAAAATCGCTGATTTCTCCGGGAAAACGCATGACTGAAGGCTTCGAGACCATCGCCTGGACGGCCGAGGGCACGGTGCGCCTGATCGACCAGACGCGCCTGCCGTCCGAGGAAACGTACGTCGAGTGCCGGACGGTGGACGAGGTGGCGCACGCCATCCGCACGCTGGTGGTGCGGGGCGCCCCCGCCATCGGCATCGCGGGCGCCATGGGGGTGGCACTGGGCGCCCGGAGCATCCGGGCGGACACCTTCGAAGGCTTCGTGGCGGCGCTGGAGCGGGTGGGCGACCTGCTGGTGGCGACCCGACCGACCGCCGTGAACCTGGCGTGGGGCGTCCGCCGGGTGCTCCAGGTCGCGAGGAAGTGCCGGGACCTGCCGCTGTCCGAGATCGCCGGGGCCCTGGCCGCCGAGGCGTCCCGCATGCGGGACGAGGACATCGCCATCAACCGGGCGCTGGGGGCGCACGGCAACACCCTGGTGCCCGATCCGGCGCGGATCCTGACCCACTGCAACGCGGGCAGCCTGGCCACCGCGGGCTACGGGACAGCCATCGGGGTGATCCGCGCCGCCGCCGAGGCGGGGAAGCGGGTCAGCGTCTGGGTGGGCGAGACGCGGCCGCTCCTCCAGGGCGCGCGGCTCACGGCCTTCGAGCTGGTGAAGGCGCGCATCCCGGCCACGCTCATCACGGACAGCATGGCCGGCCACTTCATGCGCCAGGGGCAGGTGGACCTCGTGGTCGTCGGCGCGGACCGCATCGCGCGGAACGGCGATACCGCCAACAAGATCGGCACGTACGGCGTGGCCGTGCTGGCCCGGACCCACGGCATCCCGTTCTACGTCGCCGCGCCGCTCTCGACCCTCGATCTGGGGCTGGAGGACGGCGCCGGGATCCGGATCGAGGAGCGTCACGCGGACGAGGTCACGCGGCTCGGCGATCGGCGGCTTGCCCCGGCCGGGATCCGGGTGGCCAACCCCGCCTTCGACGTGACTCCCGCCAGCTACGTGGACGCCATCATCACGGAGCGCGGCATCGCGCGCCCGCCGTATCGCGACAGCCTGCCGCGGCTGGCCGGCGAGGCCTGACGCCGAAGAGCGAGATGGGCCACGAACAGGCGCACGCATCACCGGGGGGACGGGAGGGGCTGACACGCGGGGGGCAGGGGGGATGTCGCCCTCTCGTGGCCCTGCTGCTCGGGCTCTGGCTGGCTGTTCCTGCCGGCCGGGCCGTCGAGGCGGCCCCGCCGCCGGCCGAAGAGCTGGCCGCCGCAGCGCGCGAGACGCAGCTGGGCAACATCGGGACGGCGGCCGAGCTGCTCCTGGCCCTGGAGGCGCAGGCGGGCGCCCTGGACGAGCCGCACGCGCTCCTGCTGGGCATCCTCCTGCGCTGGCTCGACCGCGGGGCCGAGGCGATCCCCCGGCTGCAGGCCGCGGCGCGCGACCCGCTCCTGGGAGACTACGCCCTCCACCACCTGGCCGCGGCCGCGCGGGACCAGGGTGATCGCGCCGGGGCGGCGGAGGCGCTGCAGCGGCTGCTGGACCTCCACCCCCGGAGCCTCCACGCGGAGCGGGCGGCCCGCGAGGTGCCGCGAGAATGGCTGGAGGCCGGCGACCTGGCCAGGGCGGAAGCCGCCGCCGGCCGCTACCTGGGCCGGTACAAGAACGGCCCGGGCGTCGCGAGCGTCTGGGTGACCTTCGGGGAGGTGCTCCTCCGCTCCGGCCGCGCCGAGCAGGCGGAGCAGGTGTTCCGGCGCGTGTGGATCGAGCTGCCCGGCGCTCCGGACGCGGAACGCGCCCTGGCACACCTCACCGCGCTGGGCGCCAGGCCGTTCACGGCGGACGAGCGGTTCCTGCGCGCCAGCACGGCCTACAGGCTGGGCCGCTACGGTCAGGCCGTGGCGGAGTTGGCGCCCTTCGCCGTCGCGGGCGACCCGTACGAGGGGCGGGCGCGCCTGGCGCTCGGCGTGAGCGCCTTCAACCTCCGCCTGTACGAGCAGGCGATCCGCTGGCTGCTGCCGCTGCGCGACACGCCGGGGCCGGACCGGGCGGAGGTGCTCTTCTGGCTCGGCCGGAGCTTCGGCCGAGCCGGGGACATGCCGCGATTCACCGAGACCCTGACCCTGCTGGCGGACACGCTGCCCGGCAGCCGGCGCGCCGAGGAGGCGCTCTGCCTCCTGGCGCAGGCGGCCGCCGACGAGGGGCAGGCCAGCGAGGGCCGCCGCTATGCGGCCCGGCTCCTCAAGGAGTATCCGCGGACGGTCTGGAAGGACACGGCGCTCTGGCTGGAGGGCTGGCTGGCCTTCAAGCAGCAGGACACGCAGGCGGCGCTGGCCGCGCTGGCACGCCTCATCAGCGAGGAGCCGGCCTCCCGGCTGCGCGTGCCGGCCCTGTACTGGCGGGGCCGGCTGCTGGAGGCGACGGGCAAGCCTCGTCAGGCCGCGGACGCCTACGGGGACGCGCTGCAGGCGGCGCAGGACCAGCCCTACTACCGCATGCGCGCGACCGCGCGCCTGGCGCGCCTGGGCAAGAAGGTGTCCCGCGCCTTGCCCACCGCCGTGGCGCGGGCCGCGAAGACGTCCGGCGAGCGCCTGCACGCGGAGAAAGCCCGGGCGCTGGCCGCGCTGGGGCTGGCGGAGGAGGCGGCCGAGGAGTACCGGGAGCAGACGTCGTCCGTCCCGGAGGACCGCGCGATGCTGAGCGAGGCCTGCCGGGCGTTCCTCGGCCTGGAGCGCTATGACCGGGCCGTGTGGCTGGGGAAGCGGCTCCTGGTCCCGCTGTTCGCCCAGGACAAGGGCAAGCTGCCCGTGCCCGAGTTCTGGCGGTGTCTCTACCCGCTGGGCCACTGGCCCGAGGTGGTGCAGGCCGGCAGGCTCCAGGGGCTGGATCCGCTCCTGGTCACCGCCCTCATCCGGGAGGAGAGCACCTTCGTCCCCCGGGCCGTGTCGCGCGCGGGCGCGCGCGGCCTCATGCAGGTGATGCCCCACACGGCCGATCGGCTGGCGCGGGAGGAGCGCCTGCCGCACGGGGCCGGGGCGCTCGACCTGCCGGAAGCGAACATCCAGTTCGGCACACTGCATCTCGCCGAGCTGCTCAAGGCGCACGGCGGGAATCTCGCCCTGGTGCTCGCCTCCTACAACGCCGGGAAGCACCACGTGGAGCGCTGGCTGGCGCGCTTCGGCTTCGCGGACGAGGAGGCGTTCGTCGAGGACATCCCGTACTCCGAGACGCGGAACTACGTGAAGCGCGTACTCGGCACCTATCTGCGCTACCAGGAGATCTATCCGGAACTCCGGGCGGCGCAGGCCGCGAAGTAGAGCCGGGTGCCGGGTGCCCTGCCCCTGGTTCCTTACGTTTCACGTTTTCCGTTTTCCGTTTCACGTGGTACGCGGCCCCGCTGGCCGTTCACCGATACGCAGGAGCAGAAACCATGGCAGGGACCGACATGCGCACCGCCCTCAGCATCGCAGGGTCCGACTCGGGCGGCGGCGCCGGGATCCAGGCCGACCTGAAGACCTTCAGTGCCTACCGGGTCTTCGGCCTGACCGCGATCACGGGACTGACCGCGCAGAACACGACCGGGGTGCAGGGCGTTCAGCTCCCGCCGACCGAGTTCATCACCGCGCAGCTCAAGGCGGTGGCGCAGGACATCCGCGTGGACGCGGTGAAGACGGGCATGCTGGCGACCGGCGAGATCATCCGGACGGTGGCGGCCGGGGTCCGGGACCTCGAGCTGCCGAACCTCGTGGTGGATCCCGTCATGATCGCCGCGAGCGGGGACGCGCTCATGCAGCACGAGGCCGCGCCGGTGCTGCAGGAGGCGCTCCTCCCGCTGGCCACGGTCGTCACGCCGAATCTGGACGAGGCCGGGTTCCTGGTGGGCAAGAAGATCCTGACCGAAGAGGACATGCGGGATGCCGCCCGGCGAATTCAGGCCATGGGCCCGGCCTTCGTGCTCCTGAAGGGCGGCCACCTGCCCGGCGAGCGCGTGGTGGATCTCCTCTACGACGGGCGGGAATTCATCCGGCGCGAGTCCGCCCGCCTGCCCGGCGAGTTCCACGGCACCGGCTGCACGCTCTCGTCGGCCATCGCCGCGGGGCTGGCGCGCGGGATGGCCGTGCGCGAGGCGGTGGAGGCCGCCCAGAAGTACGTGGCGCTCGCGATGGCGGCCGCGCCCGCCGTGGGACGCGGCCGGCGCCCGCTGAACCACTTCCCCGAGACGTTCGTCCCGCCGCCCGTCCGCCCCGGGATGGAGGCGGCCCGATGAAGACCGTGCCCGCGTGCCTGGCCTGCATCCTGGGGGACGTGTACGCGGCCGCCGGCCAGGTCGCCGCGAGCGAGGCCGAGGCGCTCCGGGTCGCCAAGGACTCGATGGCGTTTCTCGCGGCCGAGTTCGGCCTGGAGCGCGTGCCCTCCCACTACATCACCGAGGTCCACCGCATCCTCAAGCGGGACACGGGCGTGGCCGTGCCCTTCGCCGAGAGCCGCCGGCAGCTGAACGAGATCGGCCTCGAGATCGCCCGGCGCCTCTGGGCCGAGGCCCAGGCGCGGGAGGGGCTGGCGCGGTTCCGCTCCCTGGCGACCTGGGCGCTGGCCGGCAACAGCCTGGACTCCCGCACGGTGGGCATCGGCTACGGCTTCAATCCCGAGCGAACGCTGCAGCACCTGCAGGGGTATGTGGATCGCGGCCTGGCGCGGGACCACCTGGACGGGCTGTACGGCCAGGTGCAGGCGCGGCCGCGGGTCCTCTACGTCCACGACAACGTGGGCGAGATCGCGCTGGACGCGCTGCTGATCCGGGAGCTGCGGCGTCTCGGCTGCCACGTGACCTCCGCGCTCCGGGGCGGCCCCATCACCTCGGACGCCACGATGGACGACGGCACGATGGTCGGCCTGGACCGCGAGGTGGACCGGCTCATCCTGGCCGGGCCCGACACCCTGGGCATCTCCTGGGAGGAGGCGTCGCCCGAGCTGCGCGAGGCGATCCAGGGCGCCGACCTGATCATCGCCAAGGGCCAGGCGAACTACTACGTCTTCTCCGAGCACCGGGCGAAGGTGCCGGGACAGGTCTTCTGCCTCTTCACCATCAAGTGCCAGCCCGTGGCCGACGTCCTGCAGGTCCAGCCGCGGCAGGCCGTGGCGATCTTCCTCGCGTAGAGAGACGGCCCCGCCGGCACGACGGGCCAGAGAGGGAAAGGCATGGCGAAGACCACATACACCGCCATCATCGAGAAAGAAGGCGACGGCTACGTCGCCCTCTGCCCGGAGCTGGATGTAGCCAGCCAGGGCGGCACGGTGGAAGAGGCGACTGCCAACCTGCGAGAGGCCGTCGAGCTGTTCCTCGAATGCGCGGACCCCGAGGAAGTCCGGCGCCGCTCACATGACACCGTCTTCGTCACCCGTTCGCATTTCGAGGAGTGAGGGGCGACGTCATGGACCTCACCGGCAAGCGCATCCTGCTGGGCGTGACGGGCAGCATCGCGGCGTACAAGGCGGTGGAGCTGCTCCGCGAGCTGACGAAGCGGGGGGCCGAGGTGCAGGTGGCCATGACGGATGCGGCCACCAGATTCGTCGCGCCGCTCACCTTCGAGACGCTCTCGCGGCAGGAAGTCCTGCTCGACATGTGGTCGCTGGCGTACAGCCATCGCATCGGCCACATCGAGGCCACCCAGCACGCCGACCTGCTGCTCGTGGCCCCGGCCACCGCGCAGACGATCGCGCGGATGGCCCTCGGCCTGGCGGATGACTTCCTGAGCTGCATCTACCTGGCCAGCCGCTGTCCGGTCCTGGTGGCGCCCGCCATGGACTCCGACATGTTCGAGCACCCGGCGCTGCAGGAGAACCTCCGGCGGCTGCGCGAGCGGGGCGTGACCATCGTGGGGCCGGAAAGCGGCGCCCTGGCGTCGGGCCTGATCGGGCGCGGGCGGCTGGCCGACCTGTCCGCCATCGTGAGCGAGGCGATGCGCCTCCTGGCGGCGCCCGCGGACCTGGAAGGGCGGGTGGTGCTCGTCACGGCGGGGCCGACGCGGGAGCCGCTGGACCCCGTGCGCTACCTCTCGAACCGCTCCTCGGGGAAGATGGGCCACGCCATCGCCGAGGCGGCCGCCGGGCGCGGCGCCAAGACGATCCTGGTGACGGGGCCGACGGCCCTCACCCCGCCGGCCCGCGTCGACGTGATCCACGTCGAGACCGCCCAGGAGATGCACGACGCCGTGCTGGCGAAGCTGGAGCTGGCCGACGTCATCATCAAGGCCGCGGCCGTGGCCGACTACCGGCCGGTCCGGGTGGCGGAGCAGAAGATGAAGAAGAGCGGCGGCGTGCCGCAGGTCGTGCTGGAGGAGACGCCCGACATCCTGCAGGCCGTGGCGGAGCGCAAGGGCCGGCGCATCCTGGTGGGCTTTGCCGCCGAGACCGAGCACCTGCACGCCAACGCCGAGCGGAAGCTCCGCGCCAAGCGCCTCGACCTGCTGGTGGCCAACGAGGTGGGCCGCCCGGACAGCGGGTTCGAGGCGGACAGCAACCGGGTGACCCTCCTGGATGCGGGGGGCGGGAGCGAGGACCTCCCGCTCCTCCCGAAGCGGGAGGTCGCACACCGCATCCTGGATCGCGTGGTCAAGCTGCTGGCGGGCAGAACTTGAACCGCCAAGACGCCAAGCGCGCCAAGGAAACCTTTCATGAGCCATGAGCCGTCGGAGGAGCTGCGGGAGCTGGTGGGGCAGGTGCGGGGGAACCTGGAGGTGCTGCGCGAGCTGGGGGTGGACCGCGTGACCGCGCGGTGGCCGGAGCGGGTCGTGCCCGCGCCGCCGGCCCGGCGCAGCCTGGAGGAGGTCCGCGCCGAGCTGGGCGAGTGCACGCGCTGCAAGCTGCACCCGACCCGGAAGCAGATCGTCTTCGGGGTCGGGAGTCCCCGCGCCGAGCTGGTCTTCGTGGGCGAGGCGCCGGGCGCCGACGAGGACGAGCAGGGCGAGCCGTTCGTGGGCCGCGCCGGGCAGCTCCTCACCAGGATCATCGAGGCCATGGGGATGAAGCGCGAGGAGGTCTACATCTGCAACATCCTCAAGTGCCGCCCGCCCAACAACCGCACGCCGGAGACGGACGAGGTCCTGGCCTGTTCGCCGTTCCTGCTGCAGCAGCTTCGCGCCATCGGCCCGAAGTTCATCTGCGCGCTGGGCGGCCCGGCCGCGCAGACGCTGCTGCAGACCAAGGAGGGCATCACCAAGCTGCGGGGCCGGTTTCACGACTATCACGGCATCCCGCTCTTGCCGACGTTCCACCCCGCGTATCTGCTCCGGAACCCCGCCGAGAAGAAGACGGTGTGGGAGGACATGAAGCTGCTCCTGCGAGCCATGGGCCGCCCGGTCCCCGATCGCTGATAGCTGAGCGCTGTCCCGCAGCCAGACCTATCCCATGCCCTGCACAGAGCCCTACGTCGACGTCGTCTTCCCCGGATTCGAGGCGGTCCTGACGTACCTCGTGCCCCCCGACTGGGCCGGGCTGGCCGTCCCCGGCGTCCGCGTGCTGGCGCCGCTCGGCCGGCGCACGGTGACGGGCTACCTGGTGCAGTCGCGCCCGCATCCCCCGGTGGCGGACCTCAAGGCGCTGCGGGAGATCCTCGACCCCGAGCCCCTCCTGGATTCCCACCTGCTGCGGCTCACCCGGTGGGCGGCCGACTACTACCTGGCGCCCTGGGGGGAGGTCATCCGCACGGCCCTGCCGCCCGGCATCGACAGCTTCACCCGGCAGATCGCCAGGCTGACCGCTGCGGGCGCCTCCATGGAGAACGCCGGCGCCCTGCTGCGCCCCGGGGAGGCGGACGTCCTGCAGGCGCTCCGACAGACCGGCAGCCTGCCGGTGGGCCGCCTGCTCCGGCGCCGGCCGGAGGCGCGGCGGCTGCTGCAGGGCCTGCTGCGGCGCGGGCTCGTGGAGATGGACGCCGAGCTGCAGGCACCGCGCGTCCGCCCGCTCGCCGTTCCGCACTGCCGGCTGGCCTCCGGCGTCACGCCCGAGACCGCTCCGGTGCCCGCGCGCGCGGCCAAGCAGCGGGCGATCCTGCAGGCCCTGGCGCAGGCCCCGTCCGGCGTCCCCAAAGCCGAGGCCATTGCGGCGGGCAGCGCCCAGGCGCTCGCCGTCCTGGTCAAGAAGGGGCTGGTGGAGCTGGCGACGGTTGAGGTCATGCGGGATCCCTTTGCGACGCGGGACGTCCAGGCGGATCAGCCTCTCGCGCTCACCGCGGAGCAGGCCGACGCCGTCTCGCAGATCGCGGCCGCGCTGACCGAGAAACGGTTCTTCCCCGCGCTGCTCCACGGCGTGACGGGATCCGGCAAGACGGAGGTGTACCTCCAGGCCATCCAGGCGGCGCTGGCCCTGGGGCGTCAGGCGCTGGTCCTCGTGCCCGAGATCGCGCTCACGCCCCTGACCGTGCAGCGCTTCCTGGCCCGGTTCGGCACCCGCGTGGCCGTCCTGCACAGCGGCCTGACGGGCGGCGAGCGGTTCGACGCCTGGCGCCGCATCCGGGCCGGCAAGGCGGACATCGTGGTGGGCGCGCGCTCGGCGGTCTTCGCGCCGCTCCCGCGCCTGGGGATCGTCGTGGTGGACGAGGAGCACGACCCCTCCTACAAGCAGGACGAGACGCCGCGCTACCACGCCCGGGACGTGGCCGTGATGCGGGCCAAGCTGCTGGAGGCGCCGGTGATCCTCGGCTCCGCCACCCCGTCCCTGGAGAGCTACGAGCGGGCCCAGGCCGGCCGCTATCGGCTGCTGCGGCTCCGCCGCCGCATCGAGTCGCGCGCGCTGCCCCAGGTCGAGATCGTGGATCTCCGGCGCATCCAGGGGGGCGAGCGGCTCCTCTCGCCGCCGCTGGCGGCGGCGCTGGCGGATCGCCTGGCCAAGGGCGAGCAGTCGCTGCTCTTCCTCAACCGGCGGGGCTTCTCGACCCTGCTCCTGTGCCAGGAGTGCGGGGCCACGGCCGGCTGCCCGCACTGCAGCGTCTCGCTCACCCTCCACGCGGGCCGCGGGCGCCTGCGCTGCCACACCTGCGACTTCGAGCGGCGGCCGCCCGAGCGCTGCCCCACCTGCCAGGGCAGCCGCCTGCGCTACCTGGGCTTCGGGACGCAGCAGATCGAGGCGGCCGTGCAGGCGCAGTTCCCCGCGGCGCGGGTGGCGCGCATGGACCGGGACAGCGTGCGCTCCTGGCGCGAGGCGGAGCGGGTGCTGGGCGCGCTGGCGCGCGGCGAGGTCGACGTGCTGGTCGGGACGCAGATGACGGGGAAGGGGCACGACGTGCCGAACCTCACCCTGGTCGGCGTGGTCTCGGCGGACATGGCCCTGCACCTGCCGGACTTCCGGGCGGGCGAGCGGGCGTTCGCGCTGCTCACCCAGGTGGTGGGGCGCGCCGGGCGAGGGGAGCGCTCGGGCCTCGCGCTCATCCAGACCTTCAACCCCGACCACTACATCCTGCAGGCGGTGCGCGGCCAGGACTACGACACGCTCTGGGCGGCCGAGGCGCCGCTCCGGCGGGAGCAGCGCCTCCCGCCGTTCTCCCGGGCCGTGCTCGCGGTGCTGAGCAGCGCCGGCGAGTCCGCGGCGGAGCGCGCCGCGCGCGAGCTGGCGGCGCAGCTCCAGGCCGCGGGCATCCGGGCCGCCGAGCTGATGGGCCCCGCGCCCGCCGCCCTCTACCGGGTGCGCAGCCGCTACCGCTGGCACGTCCTGGTCCGGGGGCAGGACGTGCGCCGCCTGCACGCCAGGGTGCGCGAGGCGGCGGCGCGCTTCCAGGCTACCCCCGCCGCCGCCGGGGTGCGCCTGGACCTGGACGTGGATCCCGCGGAGCTCTGCTAGCGGCCGCGGGTGCCCGTGCTCTTCTTGGCGGAGGAGGAGCGGGTGCCGCGCTTCGCCGCTGCCGTCCTGCCCGTCGTGCCGGACGCGGCCCGAGCCGCCCGGCCCTTCGCCACGTCCCGCTTGGCCTTCTCGCGCGTGGCGGCCGAGGTCTTGCCCTTCGCCGGCGGCTTCAGCGCCGCGCCGGCGCGGCGGGCCTTCGACAGGGCGACGGCCACGGCCTGCTTCCGGGACTTCACGCGGCTGCCGTGCTTGCCCTCCTTGTAGTGCTCCATCTCCTCGCGCACGAACTCACCGGCCTGGGTGGACGCGGCCTTGCCCTTGCGCTTGGCCGCCTGCGCTCGCTGGACTGCCTTCTTCTCCGGCATGTTCCCTCCGCGCGGTTGGGGGTGACGCGCTGAGCTGGCACAGCTTCCGCCACGCGGTGGCAAGCCATGTGCCATGCCGGCTCCGCAGCATCGCCGCCCCTGGAGCGGCTCCCGGCGGGGGGTGCCCGCGCCGGTCCACCGGGCAGGGTAAGACCTGCCCGCCCGCCGCACTTTTTACCTGCACGACGGAGGCGGTGCGCATTTGAGCGAGCGGGCATCCTGTAGTAGGATGCCGGCAACGGAGGGAGGCATGCGGCGCACTCGCGTGGCCCTGGCGCAGATCGCGCCCACCCTGGGAGATCTCGAGCGGAACTGCGCGCTGCACGAGAAGGTGGCGCGGGAGGCCATCTCCCGGTCCGTCAACCTCCTGGTGTTCCCGGAGCTGAGCCTGACCGGCTACTTCCTGAAGGACCAGGTGCCCAGCGTGGCCCTCGCCCAGGACGCGCCGGCACTCGCCGGCCTGAAGGAGCTGAGCCGGCGGGTGGCCATGGTGGTGGGCTTCGTGGAGGAGGGCGAGGGGCACCGCTTTCACAACGCCGCCGCCTACCTGGAGGGCGGCGAGGTCCGGCACGTCCACCGCAAGGTCTACCTGCCGACCTACGGCATCTTCGACGAGTCGCGCTACCTCGGGGCCGGCAGCCGCGTGCGGGCGTTCGACACCGCGCTGGGCCGCATGGCCATCCTGATCTGCGAGGACATGTGGCACCCGGCCATCCCGGGAATCGCCGCCTGGGACGGCGCCGAGATCCTGGTGTGCCCGTCGGCCAGCCCCGGGCGCGGGCCGGGCCAGGGCGAGCCGTTCCAGAACGCCCGGACGTGGGAGCGCATCGTCCAGGCCTACGCGGACCTCTACACCTGCTTCGTCGTGTACGTGAACCGCGTGGGGTACGAGGACGGCGCCTGCTTCTGGGGCGGGTCGCAGGTCATTGGCCCGGCGGGGCAGGTGCTGGCGAAGGCGCGCTACCTGGAGGAGGAGCTGGCCGACGCCGAGCTCCAGCCGGGGAGCCTGCGGCGCGCGCGCATCGCGAATCCCCTTCTCCGGGACGAGCGGCTGGCCCTCACCTACCGCGAGCTGCACCGGCTGCTGCAGACCCGGACGGAGGACGTCTCGTGACCCGCGCCAACCTGCACCTGGAGTGCGAGTCGGTCCGGAAGATCCTCACCGGCTTCCTGGAGAACGAGGTTCGCAAGGCCGGCTTCGAGCGCGTGGTGCTCGGCCTCTCGGGCGGCGTGGACTCCTCGCTGGCCGCGTACCTCGCGGCGGAGGCGCTGGGCGCCCAGAACGTCACGGCCATCATCATGCCCTACCGCACCTCGAGCCCGGAGAGCGCCGCGCACGCCCGCCTGGTGGTCCAGGCGCTCGGCATCCCGCACCTCCAGGTCGACATCACGCCGATGGTCGACGCCTACTTCAGCATGTTCCCCGACGCGGACGCGGTGCGGCGCGGCAACAAGATGGCGCGCGAGCGCATGACCATCCTCTACGACCACTCGGCGCGGCTCGGCGCCCTGGTGCTCGGTACGAGCAACAAGACCGAGCTGCTCCTCGGCTACGGGACGCAGTACGGGGACATGGCCTCCGCCATCAACCCGCTGGGCGACCTGTACAAGACCCAGGTGTGGCAACTGGCCCGGCACCTCGGCGTGCCGGACGTGATCGTGCAGAAGGACCCGAGCGCCGACCTGTGGGCGGGGCAGACCGACGAGGCGGAGCTGGGGTTCACCTACGCGGAGGTGGACAAGCTCCTCTACCTCATGGTGGACGAGCGGTACGATGCCGCGGACCTGGTGGGCGAGGCCGGCGTCGATGAGCGGTTCGTCCGCGCGGTGTACCGGCGCGTGCAGGGCTCGCAGTACAAGCGCCGGCTGCCCGTCATTGCGAAGATCTCCGCGCGCACCATCGACCGCGACTTCCGCTACGCCCGCGACTGGGGCCGGTGACGGCCGGTGAACACCGCCCATCCGCGTGACCGGCCCTGGTCCTTTTCCCGGTTGCCTAATCGCCACGTTGCCGCAGTGCCCAGGGGGCAGTCATGGTCATCGGCGTGCCGAAGGAGATCAAGGACAACGAGAACCGGGTGGCGGCCATCCCGGCCTCCGTGCAGCCGCTGGTCGCGCGCGGCCACACGGTGCTCGTGCAGAAGGGGGCCGGCCTCGGCTCCGGCATCCGGGATCAGGCCTACGAAGCCGCCGGCGCCAAGATCGCGGGCACGGCCCGGCAGGTCTACCGGGAGGCGGACCTGATCCTCAAGGTGAAGGAGCCGCTGCCCGCCGAGTACCGGCTGCTCCGCCCGGACCAGGTCCTGTTCACCTACCTGCACCTGGCGGCCGACAGGCGGCTCACCGAGGCGCTGCTCGCGCGCAAGATCGTCGGCATCGCCTACGAGACGGTCGAGACGGCGGACGGCCGGCTCCCGCTCCTCGAGCCGATGAGCGAGGTGGCCGGGCGCATGGCGGTGCACGTGGCGGCCATGTACCTCGCCAAGCCCCTGGGTGGGCGGGGCGTGCTGCTGGGCGGCGTGCCCGGGGTGCCGCCCGCCACGGTGGTCATCCTGGGCGGGGGCATCGTGGGCTACAACGCGGCCCGGGTCGCCGCGGGCATGGGCGCGTGGGTCTACCTCCTCGACGTGAACCCCGTCCGCATGCGGGAGCTGGACGCCGCCCTGCCCGAGAACGTCACCACGCTCATGTCCAACCGGATGAGCCTGGAGGAGTGCCTCCGCCGAGCCGACGTGCTGATCGGGGCGGTCCTGATCCCCGGCGCCAAGGCGCCCAAGCTGGTGACCCGCGACATGCTCAAGCTGATGCGGCCGGGCGCCGTGATCGTGGACGTCGCCGTGGACCAGGGCGGCTGCACCGAGACGACCCGCCCCACCACGCACAGCGAGCCCACGTACGTGGTGGACGGTGTGGTCCACTACTGCGTGGCCAACATGCCCGGCGCCTACGCGCGGACCGCCACCTTCGGCCTCACCAACGTCACCACCCCCTACGTGCTCCAGCTCGCCGACAAGGGGTGGCTCCAGGCCGCGCGCGACAACCCGCAGATCGCCAAGGGGCTGAACGTGATCCGGGGCCACGTCACGAACCAGCCCGTGGCCCTGGCCCACCGCCTGCCCTACGTGCCGTGGACCAAGGCGGCGGGATAGGAGCGGGCGCGACGGATCGCGCCCTACCGACCTAGCGAAGTTGCCGTATCGGGGCGGCATTCATACCGCCCGGCATCTCTGCCCGCGTGCGTTGAGCCTGTCTCCGCCATATCGAAGGCCCTACCGGGATGGCGTCCTCCCGGCAACCGCCCGAGCGTCGCGCTGGCCACATGCGCGGCAGATGCAGAGGAGTACCGTGAAAAAGCCCAGGCCTGGACCCAGGGACCGATCCGGGGGACGCAATCCGCGCCCCGGCAATCGCCCGGGCGGCTTCCGTTCCGGAGACCGGCCGCCGCGCCGGCCCGAGCCCCGGGGGGCGGGGCCGCGGTTCCCGGAGCCCGAACGCGGGGGAGGCCGCTGGCCGCGCGAGGGCGGCCCGGGCGCCGGGCGTCCGCCCGGCCGTTTTGGCGAGCAGGGGCGCCGGCCGTTCAGGGAGGAGGAGCGGCCGCCCCGCGGTGAAGGAGCGCCGAGGGGTCGCGGGCGCGAGGGCCGCCCGCCCTACCGGCAGCGTGCGGCGGGGGAGAGCGGCCGGGAGCGATGGCGGGCGGAGGACCGCGCCGCGAGCCGCGAGGGCGACCGGGACAGACCGCGCCGCGAGCCGCGAACGGCGGGCCGCGAGGATGCCCGGGAACGTCCGCGCGCCCCGGGCCGGCAGGGGTACCGGGATCGGGCCGAGGGCGGAGCTGGACGCCTGGATCGGGCACGCCCGCGCCCGCGTGGCTTCGAGCCGCAGGACCGCCGGGCGGGCCGCCCGGGACCCGCGCGCGGGCCGGGCTTCGAGGAGGAGCGGCGCCGGGAGATCGCGGAGCGCTACCGGCAGCGCCAGGCAGGCGGGCCGGCGGAGGAGCAGCCGACCCAGCCGCCGCCCGGCGCGGCCGGAAAGCGCCCGGGGGAGGAGGCACGGCCCGCACCGACGGCGCCCCGCCCGCCGAGGCGCCGGCGCGCGGAGCCGCCCCGACCTGCGGACAGCCAGGCCGAGGCGGCCGGCCGGGCTCCCGAGCCGCCCCGCCCGCCCGCCCGGCGCGCGTCGACCCGGGCGGCGCCGCCGCCCGCGGCGGCCGCCGCGCCCACCGAGCCGCACGCCCCGACCGCCGAGCGCCGCCTGCGCGAGGGCCCGCACATCGCCCTGGGCCCCGGCCGGGAGGTGCGCCTGCTGGCCGGGCATCCCTGGATCTACCAGAGCGAGATCGCGCAGGCCGAGGACGTGGCCGAGCCGGGGACCGTCGCGGCCGTGTACGACAGCCGCGGGCGGTTCCTGGGCCAGGCCACGGTGAACATGCAGTCGCAGATCTCGGGCCGGATGCTCACCGGGGCGGAGGAGCCGGTGGACCGCGGCTTCCTGGAGCGCCGCCTGCGCGCCGCGCTCGGCCGCCTGGGGCGCAGCACGAGCGGCGAGACGGCGTCCCGGCTGGTCTTCGGCGAGGGCGACGGCCTGCCCGGCCTCATCGTGGATCGCTACGCCGACGTCCTGGCGGTCCAGATCCTCACCGCCGGCATGGAGCGGCTGCGGGGCGAGCTGTTCGAGCTGCTGGGCGACCTCGTGCGCCCGCGCGCCATCTACGAGCGGTCGGACGCGCCGGTGCGCCGGTTCGAGGCGCTCGACCTGCGGAAGGGCTTCGTCGCGGGCGAGGGCGAGACCGGCGTCTGGATCCGGGAGGGCGCGGCGCGCTTCTTCGTGGAGGTGGCGGAGGGCCAGAAGACCGGATTCTTCCTGGACCAGCGCGACAACCGGCAGGTGGTGCACTCGCTGGCGGCGGGCCGGGAGGTGCTGGACTGCTTCTGCTACTCGGGCGGGTTCGCCGTCCACGCGGCCGTGGGCGGCGCGACCTCGGTCCTCGGCATCGACGTGTCCGAGCAAGCACTCGCATGGGCGCGGCGGTCGGCCGACGCGAACGGCGTGGCCGAGCGCGTGCGCCTCCAGGCGGGCAACGCCTTCGACGAGCTGCGCCGCTTCGACCACGAGGGGCGGCGGTTCGGCCTGATCGTCCTCGACCCGCCGGCGTTCACGAAGAACAAGGCCGCGGTGCCCGGCGCCCTCCGGGGCTACAAGGAGATCAACCTGCGCGCCATGAAGCTGCTCCCCCCCGGCGGCATCCTGGTCACCTGCTCCTGCTCGTACCACGTGGACGCGCCCACCTTCGTGGAGATGCTGCGGGACGCCGGCGCGGACGCGCACCGCGGCTTCCGGCTCCTGGACTTCCGCACGCAGGCCCCCGACCACCCCATCCTGCTGGCCGCGCGCGAGACCCAGTACCTGAAGTGCGCGGTGCTGGAGGCGGTGGAGTAGTCACGAAGCGTCGGGGCAGGGGCTGCAGGACCGGACCCCGCACCTCGCACCTCGGACCCCGCACCTCGGACCTCG
>JBHGAX010000002.1:0-47667 GCA_041946635.1 Methylomirabilales bacterium (SeqCode) | reverse complement strand
GTCGCACCTCGAAGGCCCTATTGAACGCTCGTCCGTGCTCCACCGGGAATACGCCGCCCCGGATAAATCGCCGGTTGAAATAGCCGACCACTCCGCTGTGCTTGGAGCTCGCATAAGGTTCGTACACCAAGAGGGCCAGGGCTGCGTAGAACATGGCATAGTAGGCTCTGTTGATGACGGATCTGGGACTCTTGCCGCCGTCCAACAGGTATCGTGCCTCCTCAAGACTCTCCTCTGCCTGCTGCAGTCTGTATCGAGCCAGAGCCTTGAGTTCTTCGCTCATGGTTACACCGCTACACCCTCTCGTGCGATGGCCCTGAGCAGGGGTGATTGGCGCAGCGGGCCTTCGGAGAGCTCGCTGCGAGAAAACACCATCGCTGAGATTACACAGTCGTAGGCTAAATCAATATCGTAGATCAGATCGTCGATCTCTGCCTCGGTCCCAGCCGTGACGCTTTCCAGGACAATGAGCACGTCGATGTCGGAATCCGGAACGTCTTCTCCGCGCGCCTTCGATCCGAACACGGTCAACTCGACTTGGCCAAAGCGCTCTCGGAGCCTCTGTTTTAGCGCGACGAGTGCTGCTCGATCGTTGTCCTTCATAACCCCGCTCGTACGGGACTGCGCGACTACGCCACTACAAGCCTCGTTCGCAGAGTCGGTAGGCGTCCGGTCTAGTCCGTAGTCCTGTGGTCTCGTGGTCCCGTGGTCAGTAGTCGTGCCGTCCTTTCGTCAGCGCATCCTCACGACCTCCGCCTCTTTGCCGATTGCCCCCGTGGCGTGCAGCGTTCGGAAGCGGCGGCGCGCGGCGGCTTCTGTTTCGAACTCGCCGACGATGACCCGGTGCCAGATTCCCTCCCGGCCCGGCAGGGCGAGTGATACGACGGTTGCCGTGAAGCCCTTGTCGGCCAGCGCCCCGGCATGCCGATTGGCTCTCTCGAGATCCAGAAATGCTGCGACGCGTATGCCGAACAGCCTCGCGGGGCGAGCCTGGGGCTCAGCAATCGTGGCTGGCGGCTCATTCGATTTCGAATTGCGAATTGCGAACTGCGAACTGGAAGACGACCCAGACGAATGACCGCTGCCTACAGACGACTGGCCACTGATCTCTGTCGATGGCGGAGTGGTCTCGTGACTTGACGTTTCGTGGTATTGCGGTCTCGTAGCCTCGCGGTCCGTAGTCGCCTTCTCCGTCGTCGCGTCCGTAGTCTCGTAGCCAGTAGTCCCACGGTCCCGTAGTCCTGTGGTCTCCTGGCCAGTAGTCTTGTCGTCGAGCACCCGATCCGGCAGCGGGGTCAGCGCGGCGGGGCGGGAGTACGCGATGGCGACTTCTGGGCGCGGCACCATGGCTCGCTGCAGGGCGCCGCTGTACCAGAAGGCGCCGAGGGCGAAGGCGATGGGCGCGACGAGCAGCGCCTTGGTGCCGCTGCCGCCGCGGCGTACGAGGCCCATGATCCGGTCGCCGAGGGATCGACTGCCCTTGGCGGGCTGGGCGGCCGGGATGCGCCGCTCCGGCTCGTGGCCGTAGGCGTAGCGGTAGTACTGCAGCTCCTCGTAGTCGGGGCTGATCTCGGCCTTCAGGCCGGTCAGGACCATGCCGAGGACCCGGCCGCGCACGTTCTCCAGGAGCACCTTGGAGCGCTTCAGGGCCGACCGCGCGATCTTCCCGACCCGGTAGACGATGAGCACGCCGTCCGTCTTCGCGGCCAGGATGGCCGCATCCGTGACCGGCAGGATGGGCGGGCAGTCGAACACCACGAAGTCGTAGTCCTGCCGGAAGGCGGCCAGCAGATCGGCCATGCGCTGGGAGTTCAGGAACTCCGTGGGGTTGGGCGGCGGCGTGCCGCTGGTCAGCAGGTGCAGCTTGTCGATGTTGGGGGCCGCCATCACCCGCTCCACCCCCAGGGGCCCCAGCATGAGGTCGGTCACCGTCCGGACGCACTCGTGCCAGTCCTTGTTGCCGACGATCACCTCGGTGAGGCCCGGGTCGCGCGGAATGCCGAAGGCGTGGTGGAGGAACGGCTTCCGGAGGTCCGCCTCCACCAGGAGCGTCTTCTTGCCCATCTGCGCGATGGTGATCGCCAGGTTGATGGCCGTCGTGGTCTTGCCTTCCATCAGCGAGGCGCTGGTCAGGCAGAGCACCTTGACCTTCTTCTCCAGCGCCAGGAACTCCACGTTCGTGCGGAGCGAGCGGTAGGCCTCGGCCACGGTGGAGCGCGGGTGGAGGAGGCACACCAGGAACGGGCGCATCTTGGTGAGCGGGCTGCCTTCTTCCTCGTCGTCGGGGGGCGCCAGGAAGGGGTCCCGGGTCGGGTCGATGTTCGGGACCAGGCCGAGCACCGGCACCTCCAGGTAGCTCTCCACGTCCTGGATGGTGCCGATGGAGGTATCCATGGATTCGAGGACGAAGGCGAGCACCAGGCCCACCGTCAGCCCGATGAGGAGCCCCACGATCGTCTTGCCCGTCGTCTGGGGCGGGTTCACCGGGCGGGTCGGCTCGATGGCCGGCCGCACCAGGCTCACCTCGGCCACCTGCTCCTTTTCCTTGATCTGGACTTCCTGCAACTTGGCGCGGAGGGAGGTGAGCAGGGTCTCGCTGACGGTGATCTCCCGCTGGAACTCGGCGAACCGCCGCGCGAGGTCGGGGAGCACCTGCTGCTCCTGCCGCACCTGCTGGATCTGGCGGCTCAGGTCGGCGAGCCGGTCCTCGATGCTGCGCTGCTTGAGGCGCAGTTCCCGGACCAAGTTCTCCCGGATGCTGCCAATCCGCGCCGTCAGGTCCACAACCTGCGGATGCCGCGGGGTGAGCGTGAGCAGCAGGTTCTCGCGTTCGACCGACAGGTCGAGCAGCGTGCCGTTCAGCTTGCCGATGGTGGGGTCGCTGGCGTCCGTGAAGATACGCGGCGCGACGGTGCCCGCCGCGACCTGCGGCTGCTGGAGCGCCTGGAGCTGGCTCGCCGTCTCCTGGTGCATGCGCCGGAGCTTCTCGTGCTCGCTTTCCAGGCCGGTCAGCCGAGCCATGGAGGCGCTCGTCGCATCGCCGAGCGAGACGAAGCCGCGCCGCTCCTTCAGCGAGCGGATGCCGTCCTCGGCCTCCTTCAGCCGGCCACCGACCTCGGCGAGTTGCTCCTCGATGAACCGGCGGGCTTCGCGGATCTGCTGGCTGCGCAGCAGGGCGTTCTCTTCCTGGTAGGCCTGCGCGACGGCGTTCGCGATCCGGGTCGCCTCCACGGGGTCGGAGGAGGGCACCGTGATGTTGATCAGGGTGGTGTTCTCCTCGGGCGCCGCGCTGACCCGGGCGCGCAGGTCGCTGAGGGCCTGGATGTACCTGGGGGTGGCCTTGATCTTCTCGGAGTCGAGGTCGGCCGGGATGATCTTGAGCGCCTTGGCCGCACGCTCGAGCACCGGGAAGCTGCGGACCACGGCGGCCTGGGTGGTCAGGCTGTCGCCCGAGGAGACGGAGATGGTCTCCACCAGCAGGCCCACCAGCGTGGTGGTGCGCTCGTACTTCACCACGGCCGTCGCCTGGTAGACGGGGTCCGGCTGCTGGACCTCCGCGAAGGCGAAGGCCATGGTGGCGAAGGCCACCGTGATGAGGCCCACGATCCACTTGCGCTTCCGGAGGATGCGCCAGTAATCGCGAAGGTTGAGGTCGTACTGCGTCATATCGCCCTGAGGCCTAGCGCTCCAGCGTCCGGTACAGGATGAACGGCTGCGCGGACAGCGTGATGAACTCGAGCGTCGGCCGGAGCTGGGCCAGGAACGCGTTCCAGTTCGCGATACGGGTGCGCGGGATGTAGACCACGTCGTTGGGCCGGAGGTACTGCTCGATGCTGCGATCGCCCTGGAGCATCAGGCGATGCAGGTCAATGGCGAGGATCTCGGGCGCGCGCGGGTCACCCCGGATGACCCGCGCCTCCTCGAACAGGGCGGCGTCCGTCCAGCCGCCCGCTTGCGCGATGAGCTGGCCGAGCGTGAGGTTGGGGAAGTAGGGCACCGGGCCCGGTGCCCGCACCTCGCCCAGCAGGAACACGCGCCGCTCCTCGCCGGGCACCCGCTCCGGCACGAAGATCACGTCCCCCGTGTCGAGGACGAAGTCCTGGGACAGCTCGCCCTCCTGGACGTACCGGAACAGGTTCACGATGTAGGTCTGCCCGCTCGCCCGGCTGACCCGGATGCGCTCCAGGCCGGCGTTGGGGGCGAGTCCCCCCGACTTGGCGATGACCTCCAGGAGCGTCGTCCGCCCGGTGAGCGGCACCGTGCCGATGCCGCCCCGCGGCGCGAGCGCCACGGCGCCCAGGACCGACACCTTCTTGCTGTTGAACTCCTTCACCAGGACCTCGACGCTCGGCCGGCGGAAGTACACCGACAGCTCCGTGGCGATGGCCTGGGCCGCCTGCTCGGCGGTCAACCCGTCCACGGACGCCTCGACCAGGCTGACGGCGATCCGGCCGTTCGCCCGCACCGGCACCTGCAGGCGCTCCTGCGTGGCCCCCCGGGTGATGAAGACCTCGAGGACGTCTCCGGCGCCGACGCGGTACTGCGGGACGCCGTCCACTGTTATGAACGTTCGATTCTCCGCGGGTGGCGGGGGAAGCTCTTGCGCCTGAGGTGGCGGTGGCGGGGGCGGCAGCGGCTGGGGGAACGTCGGAGGGTTGACCGCGGTGGCCGGGGGAGGGACGATGCGGACGCAGGCGGCGAGGCCTGCGACCGCTCCGACGAGTAGAAGCGCTACCAGTCCTCGCGAATTCAACCGTCCCTCCGGTTAGGCGCCGTAGTCTTCCGTGCGGACTCCGGATCCTGCCCCTCGAAGTCGCGGGGATACTAATAAACGGCTTTCATAGATGTCAAGCACTTACAACAAATAACATGAGAACTTACCTTATTGGTTTGTCTGCTCGGGCAATGGCCGCGGGGTTCGAGCGAGATGTCCCGGGTCGCCCGCCATGGTCTTACCGGCGCAGCCGTCCCGCTGCCCGAGCGCGCTGCGCGCGAGAAGCCGCGTCGCGACGAGCGCGCAGACGCGGATCGGGTGCAGCACCCGGCAGGCGAGCATTCGACGCCTCGACGCGGCACCGTACCGGAAGCGAAGCCATGATCGGGACGGAAAGAGGCTCGTCGTTGCCACGCGGGCGACGTCGCGCAGGCGGTCCATCAGCAACGTCTCCGCCAGGTACGCGCGGACATCCTCCATGGGTCCAGTCAGCGTGGGAGGCCGCTGCGTTTCGATCACCCCGCCCAGCGCCAAGCGGCGCAGCGTGCCGAGGCGCAGGCTGCGAAGTACCTCCGCGGGCACCGGGCTCCCGAGGGCGGCCTGCGCCACCGCGAGGGTATACGCCAGGACGCCGCGGAGGCGGGCGCGGGTCGCCTCCCCGAGCAGTCGGTCCCAGTCGAGATCGGCGGCCCGGCGCCGCAGCACCGCATCGATGTCGGTGAACCAGACGAGCCGGCCGAACTCCGAGCCCAGCGTGAGGTGCAGCGCCAGGTGGAGCAAGAGATCCTCCGGGCAGAGCATGAGACCGCCGGCCGTCCCCACGACCAGTGGCTGCGCCCGGCGCCACAGGCCCCCGGCGTCCAGGCGGACGACGCCTTCGAACCGGGTGTAGTGCGCCAGCTCCCAGTGCAGGTCGATCACGCAGGCCCCCCGGACGCAGTGCAGAAACCCGCGGAAGGCGTCTTCTGTCTCCACCGCCTCGCCGGAGCACCGAAACCCGGCCCCGGCGAGCGCGCGCCGGACGGCGGGCAGGTCGGCCGGCCGGATCAGGAGGTCGAGATCGGCCATGGGCCGCAGGCCGAGGTCCCCATACACCGTGTGCACGAGCGCCATGCCTTTGTGGGTGATGCAGGGAATGCGCGCGCGCTCCAAGAGCCGCATGACCTCGGCCCAGTGCTCCGTCAACACGGTGTTCCTGGCCCAGGTGCCGCGGTGGGCGCGTCGCAGTTCCATGCGGATTGCGGGCGGCACCTGGGCTGCCGCGCGCGGGAGGCTGCGCAGGTGGTGGTGGAGCAGGGCGGCCGTGCCTTCCTGCCGGCTGCGGGCCAGGACGGCCGGCCAGTCCAGCGGCGCCGCCAGGCTCTCGGCCATCTCCTGCCTGGCGCCGTCGTCCAGGGCGCTGCGGGTGCAGGCCAGGAGCAGCCGGTCTTCGGCGGTCAGGGCGGCATGCCGGCGCGTCATGCGGGCGTCCTCAGGACCCAAGCACCGGACGGATGCAGGTGGCCGGTCCATCCCGCCGCCGCGATCTCCCGTTCGATCTCCGCCGGGCCCTGGAAGACATGGTAGAAGCACGGCCGGCTGGGATCGCTGGCCAGGCTCAGGTGCCCGATCAGCCGGTCCCCCGGCTCGGTGGTGAACCGGTCCCCGCGCAGCCGCCGGGCGACGTGCCGGAGGAAGTCCACGAGGGCGTCCCGCCTCCCCCGGGTCGGATTCCACCCGGCGCAGAGGACCAGCACGCCACCCGGCGCGAGGAGCCGGCCGAAGGCCTGCAGCAGCGCGACTCGCCGCCGCGCGGTCGGCGTTTGCTCGTACACGGCGGAGGAGCAGAGGATGCCATCGAAGGAGCCGGCCGGGCCGTCGAGTTCATGGGCGGCCCGGATCACGAAGGCGGCGTCGAGGCCGGCCGCGCCGGCCTCAACCCGGGCGGCCGCGATGCACGCGGGCACCGGATCGGCTCCGACCACCCGGAACCCGCGTCTGGCGAGCCCGAGCACCTCCCGGCCCACCCCGCAGCCAACCACCAGGAGGCGGGCGGCGGGCGGAAAGACACGCACGAAGAGCTCCTGCTCCCAATCCTCCAGGCCGGCGCGGGCCATCTCCACCTGGCGCGCCACCTCGCCGGGCTCGGCGTACTTGCGGAGCACGCCCTCGATGAGCGCCTCCGGAGACCCGAGGTTCACGGGATACGGGAGAGGCTGGGTGAGCTTCGCAAGGATCGCTTGCACACGCCGCCACCGGTCGAGCGCCGCGGCGAATCCCGGGAGGCTGACCGAGAGAAGGCCGGCAAGACGCCACCGGGGGGCATCCAGCCGAATGCGCGCTCCCGCCCGCTCGACCTCCACCACCCGGGCGACGGGGCCCCGCCCGGCCCGGCCCGTGGGGAGGCGGACGAACTCAAAGCCATCGGCGGTGCAGCGGAGGACGAGCGTGCCGGGCGGAAGCCCCGCGGCGGCGGTCGGGCGCAGGCGCAGCAGGTCCAGCTCTTCCAGGGGGGGCGGCAGCCCTCGGTAATCCACCTTCAGCGCGAAGGGGACGCCGCGCTGGAGCAGCGCCCGAAAGACGGGGGCAGTCAGCGGCGCCTGCTGCTCGGGGAGATACAGGCCCTGCGGCTCAAGGGGCAATGGCCCCATCCCCTACGAGACGGTGACGTTCCGGGCCTTGTTCGGGTCGATGGTCGTCCGCCTGGTGTTCCGCGTGGTGTTGGTGCACGTGACCCCGGAACCCCGGCAGCAGGAGCCCCACATGGCCTCGGCGCCGAAGACGGCGCTGGGCTCCAGTCGGGGCTGCTCGTACGGCCGCTTCGTCCGGACGGCCTTCGTGTCCTGTGCCATGCTGCCCTCCTCGTGGCTGCGGCGAGCGCACCCTGGGGGTCATGCCGGGGAGCCGGCTGCTCCGCCGGCTTCCCGGCTCCGAATCGCGTAGAGCCGCTGCTCGGCTCGCGCCATGCGGCGCGCGCGCGCGTGGCAGGACCGCCAGTCGCTTCCCCCCTCCAGCAAATGGTCCCCGTGGCACCGCCGGCAAAACGGCGTCAAGTCGCAGGCGCGGCACTCGGGAAGGTCCGCGTAGGTCTTGAGGGCGAGGAACTCCTGGATCCTGGGAGGCGGCGACGTCCAGAGGGTCCGGAACGGCGTCTCCCGGATGTTGCCCATCGGCACGCGCAGGGCCAGGCACGGGAAGACGGTTCCGTAGGGATCCACGCAGCATCCGTTCACCCCGGGGGCGCAGGCGGGGTGCGCCAGCGCCGCCTCTTCGGGGGACTGCTCGGGGACGGGGGTGAGCCAGCGGCTCCAGACCGGGCTGGCCAGGTACTCGTACATCTCGGCCTCGTCCAGTTGGTACTGCGCGGGGATCCCCGCGTGCCCGGTGACACGGGGGCTCAGCTCGCAGCTGTACGTGTGCGTGAAGACGTCGAGGTCCCTCCCGAGCCGATGGGTGCGTTCCAGGTCGGCGGCATTCGGCTTCATGATCACCGTCTTCAGGCAAGTGCGCAGGCCGTGCGCCTTCAGCCGGCGTACGGCCTGGATCAGCCGGTGGAACGACCCGGGCACGCCGGTGATCGCGTCGTGGACCGCCGGGTCGGCCGCGTAGAGGCTCAGCTCGACGGTCAGCGGCTCGAGGGCCGCGAGCCGCGCCACCCGCTCCTCGGTGAGGGCGATGCCGTTCGTGTAGATGCGGAAGGCAAAGCCTCGCTGTTTCGCGTGCCCCAGGATGTCGAAGACATCCGGCCGGATCAAGAGCTCGCCGCCCGAGACGGTGAGATAGAGGCATCCGAGCTCGGCCAGATCGTCCAGCAGGCCGGCGAACTCGTCGACCGTCAGCTCCCGCTCGGCCGCGCGCCCCTCCGCGCCGCGCGGGAGCCCGCAATAGCAGTGGATGCAGCGGGCGTTGCACCGATGCGTCGTCTCGAGGTGCACCTCCAGCGGGACGCGCCGCGCTTCCGCCTTGCGCGTGATGGCCTGCAGGAGCCGGCGAGCCGCGCCCGGCTCCGCCTCGTCCGCGTGCACGTCTAGCCCTCCGTGGGCGCCGGGGCGGGGTCCGACGCCGGCAGGGGGTCCGCCGCGCGCCCGAGGGACACCAGCCCGCGCTCGTGCAGTGCCCGGAGGAACTCGCCGACGTCCCGCGCGATGGTCGGCCGGTCCGCATCGAACTCCGCCGCGATCGCGTCCACGATCTCGGTGGCCGTCCGCTGCCCGTCGCAGCACTCCCAGATGCGGGTCGCCACGCTGTTCAGCGGGAAGAGCAGGCCGGCCTTCACGTCGACGACCAGGGCCTCCGTGTCGATCACTCGCCAGGGCACGTCCTTCCGTCGGGGATAGCCGTCAGGCAAGGCCATCGAGGTACTCCCACAGCTCCGGACGGGGCGGAAAGCAAAGGTCGTAGCAGGGGACGGCGGACGCGAACTCCGCCAGCCCGCCCAGCAGGCGGCTCACCACGGGGCGCTCGCCCTTGGGGAGGTACACCTGGGGGAACGCCCGCTCGACGGCCTCGCGGGCCGTCAGGCGCCGGTGCGAGAACCCGGGCGCCTTGTGCAGGAAGCAGAGCCCGCGCAGGCGGGCCTCGGTATTCGCCTGGCCCATGGCCGGTCCGCCTTCCCCGAAGAAGGGCGTGGCGAAGGCGGCGTAGCCGCGGGATCGGGGGGCGACGGCCACCGTCTCGTCGCTGAGGACCGGCCGCCCGCCTGCCAGCCGGGCGATGGTCGTCTTGCCGCTCTCCGACGGCCCGCAGAAGACCCAGGCCCGCCCGCGATGCACCACCCCGGAGGCGTGCAAGAGGAAGCCGCCGCGCGGCAACAGGAAGACGGCGCACAGGAGACGCAGCAGGCTGGAACCCGAGGCCCGCAATCTCGAGGTGGACGGCGTCCCGGCGCGGCGCCGTGGCGACCCGTGCAGGCAGGCCGCTCATGCCGCCGGGATCTCCGCGGCCGCTCGGCCGCGCGAGAGGACGGCCCGGAGGGCAACCCATCCCAGAGAGGCCGCCGCGGCCGCCAGGGCGTGCAGGCGCCGGCCGGGACGCCTTAGCCGCAGCACACGCCCGCGCCGCTCGACCTCCACGACCCGCCCGAGCACCTGGGCGGCATCGACCCAGGCCTCGAAGCTGCGACGGCCATCGCCCTTCGTCAGGAGGGCGTGGCCGTTCCCTCGCGCGCGGCGGCGCAGCACCCGGTGGCAGACGAGCCGCTCCTCCGTCGCGTACACCACGAGGTCCCCCAGGCGCACCTCGCCGGGCGCGACGCGCCCGATGCGGACCCGGGATCCGGCGGGGAGAAAGGGACGCATGCTGTCACCGTGCAGGGGCAGCCAGGCGAGCCCGCCTGCCGCCATCCAGTCGCGCAGCAGCGCGGCGCCGGCCGCCAGGCGCGGATCCCGGTCGTCCGGCGCCGGCCCCCAGGCCTGCGGGAAGCTGACTGGGATGTCGGGATCCCATGTGGTCATGCGCCGTCCGGCCCGCGATGAAGGCGATGAAGGAACGGAAGGACCGTGTCTCGGCGGAGACCATAAAGGCCCGTTTCCTGCCGGTCAAGGGGAACGCCCCGCGAGCGGCGGCGCGCTCGATTGCCTGGACAAACCCGTCGCAGCGAGCGGTCCCGGCCCACGCTTCAGATCCGGGTCCGGGTCGCGGAGGCGTCGGTGATGTACAGGAGGGTGTTGGTGGAGAGATCGACGCGGCGGGGCTCGTCCAGCCGCTCGCCTTTGGCGCCCGTGATCACCTCCACCACCGGGCGCAGGGGGAAGGCCGGATTGGTCGCCACCACCCGCCCGACCTCGTTGGAGTTCAACCGCACGAGGCTGCCGACCGGCGCGGTGGAGAGCCCGCGGATCAGTCCCTTGAGGATGCGGTCGGGGAAGCGGCGCCGCTCGGCGCCGATCAGCTCCTTCACGACCGCCGAGGCGACGCGCGTCGGCCGGTACGCGCGCGTGTGGGTCATGGCCTCGTAGACGTCCGCGAGGCCGACGATCTTGGCGTAGTCGTGAATGGCCTCGCCGCGGAGGCCCTTGGGGTAGCCGGTCCCGTCCTCGCGCTCGTGCTCCTGGAGCGCCACGTTGGCCACCCACTCGAATTCGGGGCCCAGCGGCTGCAGGAGCCGGAAGCCGACCTCGGGATGGCGCCGCACCAGGGCCATCTCCTCCGCCGTGAGCGCGGCGGGCTTGTCCAGCAGGCCGTGGGGCACCGCCAGCATGCCGACGTCGTGCAGGCAGGCGGCCAGCGCCAGCCAGGGCAGCTCCTCCTCGCGGCAGCCCGACCCCTGGCCGATCTTCACGGCGAAGACGGCCACGTTCACCATGTGGCGGGGCAGGTCCATCTTGGGGCCGTCGTTCTCCATGGCCTGGAGGAGGAGGTCGTCCCCCCCGGTCACCGCGCGCGCCAGGCCGGCGGCGATGCGCTGGAGCGCGCCCACGGCGACGCCGGTGCCCGCCTTGGCCGCGGCCAGGACGCGCCCGACCTCCTGCTGGGCGGCCTGGTAGTAGAGCGCTTCCGGCCGGTCCCCCGCCTCCGGCTGCGCGGGGGGCTCCTCGGAGCGCGGGGGCTCCCCGCCCAGAGCGCCCATCTCGGCGAAGGCGATGGTCTCCTTCGCCGTCGGCGGGGCGGATTGCGCGCTGGCCTTCCGGACGAGGTCGCTCAGGCGAACGATGGCAGCCTCCCGATTCTCGACGCGGCTGGTCGTCCTGGCTTCACTTCAGCGTGGCCACCACGCGCTTCACGAGCGCGGTGTCCACCACCTGGGCGTCCGAGGCGTAGCCTTCCAGCAGGCAGAGGTCGCAGAGGGTGTTGATGCTGCGCGGCACGCCCTGGCTCTGCTGCCAGACCATGGCGAGCGCCTCGTCGGCGAAGAGCGCCCGCTTGGCCCCCGCCTTCTGCAGGCGGAAGCCCACGTAGCGGGAGGTCTCGGACTGGTCCAGCGGCTTCAGGTGGTACCGGATGGCGATGCGCTGGTCCAGCTGCCGGATCCTGGCGACCATGTCCTTGATCTCGGGCTGGGCCATGAGGATCAGCGTCAGGAGGAACCGGTCGTTCAGCTGGAAGTTGAGGAGCATGCGCAGCTCCTCGAAGACGTCGGGATCGCGGATGCTGTGCGCCTCGTCCACGATCAGGACGGTGTCTTTCCCCTCCTGCAGGTTGGCCAGCAGGCGCTCGTTCAGCGCCCGCAGCATGCCAACCTTGTTGTCGGTGACGGGGGTGATGCCGAGCTGGAGGTCGATCTCCTCCAGGAAGTCGTTGCTCGGCAAGGAGGGGTTCGTGACCAGGCCGACGTCGTACTTCTCCTCGGCCAGCTTGATGATGAACGCCCGGCTCAGCGTGGTCTTGCCGCAGCCGACGTCGCCGACGAGGAGGGCGGCTCCCTTGTTGTGCTTGACGGCGTAGAGGAGACGGGCCAGGCCTTCCCGATGCTGCGCGGACAGGAAGAAGAAGTTCGGGTCGGGGACGTTCTGGAACGGGGCGGCGGTCAGACCCCAGTACTCTTCGTACATCTCCTCCTCGCCCTGGCACCCGCCCGGCACGGTTCCCGCGCGGTCGCTCGCGGCTCGTTCCGGCAATGCACCGCAAGACCCGGCGGGCCCTTCGCATCCAAGCCGCCGGAAACTTAGCACATGCCCGCGGGGAATCAATGAAAATCTTACATCGGATCGCGCCCCCGGACATCGCCTCGCCGCCGGCGCCGCGCCCCCGCGCCGGCGGCGAGGCGCCGCCCGGAAAAACTGCGGCGCGCGCCCATTTTTTTCTTGCAATCGCTGCAGAATACTCTATAAGCAACTGACGAAAATTTCTGGCGTCCACGGCGGCGCGAGGCCGCGCGCCGCGATCGTGAAAGGAGGCACCTGGATTGCGCGCATTGGGCAGACACCTGCTGGTCGAACTCCACGGTTGTCACCCAGACTCCTTGAAGAAAGTGGACGCAGTGAAGGACATCCTAGTCGGTGCGGCGCGCGCGTGCGGAGCCACCATCGTGGATGTGGCCTTTCATGAGTTCAACCCCTTCGGCGTGAGCGGCGTGGTCGTCATCGCGGAATCCCACCTCTCCATCCACACGTGGCCGGAGTACCGGTACGCGGCGGTGGACATCTTCACCTGCGGCGACGTGATCAAGCCGGAGCACGCGGTCTCCTACGTGGCGTCCCGGTTCCGGTGCAAGAGCCCCTCGGTCGTCGAGGTCAAGCGCGGGCTCATCCCGGGGCAGGGCAAGGTCGCGCACAAGATCGCCACCGAGGACAAGCTCGGCGAGACCATCGCCGATGGCGCGCAGGAACTCTCGCTGGTGCACTGAGCGCCGGGAGGCGGTGCGGCAGGCGGCCCGGCGGTCCTCGCGGGCCCTGCCAGCGAGCGTGATCCTCTCCTCTTCCAGGCAGTCCCAAGTCCGACCCTCACGACGAACTTTGGCACAGGCTTGAGGTGGCTCCGTGCGGCCGGCCCACATCCGGGTCCACGGGCACGCCGCCGGGCCCGCGTTCGAGCGCCACGGATCCTTCTCGGCCCCTCGGGGGCCGCTCGCCAGCCTCGCCGGATGGGACGCGGAGGGAGCGCCATGCCACTGCACGATCACCAGCTGCTCATCGAAGCCTTCAGTCCGCACGAGGGGCACGTGCACGGGGTCTCGGGCATGATCGCGACCAGCCGGTCGCCCTACCAGACGATCGAGATCGTGGAATTGGGCAGCTACGGCAAGGCCCTCATCCTGGACGGCAAGGTGCAGTCCACCACCCTGGACGAGTTCATCTACCACGAGGGCATCATCCATCCCGTGATGCTGAGCCATCCCCGGCCGCGGCGGATCTTCGTGGTGGGCGGCGGCGAGGGTGCCCCCGTCCGCGAGATCCTCAAGCACAGGAGCGTGGAGCACGTCCTGCTGGTGGACATCGACAGCCAGGTGGTGGAGCTCTGCCGGACCCACCTGCCCGAGATGAGCGCCGGGGCCTTCGAGGACCGGCGGGTGCGGGTCGAGTACATGGATGCCCGCGCCTTCCTGGAGTCCACGACGGAGACCTTCGACATCGTGATCATCGATATCTCGGAGCCGATCGAGGAGGGGCCGGCCTACCTGCTCTTCACCCAGGAGTTTTACCGGATCGTCTTCGACCGGCTCACGGAGCACGGGGCGCTGGCCGTCCAGGCCGGCACGATGAGCCTGGCCGGCCTGGAGTGCTTCGCCGTCGTGCACGCCACGCTGCAGAGCGTCTTTCCCGTGGTGGCGCCCTACTTCGCCGACGTGCCCTCCTTCGGCCGGCCCTGGGGCTTCATCGTGGCGGGCAAGGGCGCGGACCCCGCCCGGCTCACCCGCGAGGAGGTGGATCGCCGGCTGGCCGAGCGCGTGGCGGGGCGGCTGCGCTACTACGACGGCGAGACGCACGCCATGAGCTTCGCGCTCCCCAAGCACGTGCGGGAGGCGCTCTCGGCCGAGAAGCGGATCATCGAGGACAACCATCCGCTCTTCGCCTTCCGATAGGAGCCGGCCGTGGCGAGGGATCAGTTCCGCACCCCGCTCTTCGACGCGCTGGTCAGCCTGGCGGAAGCCAAGAAGGTCTCCTTCCACACGCCGGGGCACAAGAGCGGCAAGGGCATCTCCACCCGCTTCCGGAAGTTCGTGGGGAGCAAGATCTTCACGATCGACCTCACCACGCTGGACGAGGTGGACTGCCTGCAGAAGCCCGTGGGCGTCATCAAGGAGGCGCAGGAGCTGGCGGCCGAGGCCCACGGCGCGGACCGCTCCTTCTTCCTGGTGAACGGCACCACGGTGGGCAACCACGCCATGGTGCTCTCCACGCTGCGGCCGGGCGACCAGGTGCTGGTCGCCCGCAACGCGCACAAGTCCATCCTGGCGGGCATCATCCTGAGCGGCGCCACCCCCCGCTTCGTCCTGCCCACCTTCGACCCGGAGCTGGGCATCGCCACCAACGTCCAGGCCGGCGCGCTGGCGGCGGCCCTGCGGGCCCACCCGGGCGCCCGGGCGGTCTCGGTGACCAGCCCGAACTACTACGGCATCGCCGCCGACATCCGGCGGATCGCCGCGGAGACCCACGCCGCCGGGCGGCTGCTGCTGGTGGACGAGGCCCACGGCCCGCACCTGCACTTCCACCCGCAGCTGCCCGCCTCGGCCGTGGACGCGGGCGCCGACCTCACGGTCCAGAGCACGCACAAGATCGTGGGCGGGATGACCCAGGCCTCCATGCTGCACGTCAAGGGCGCGGCGGTGGACGCCGACCGGGTGGCCGGCGTGCTGAAGATGCTGCAGTCCACCAGCCCGTCCTACATCCTGATGGCCTCGCTGGACCTGGCCCGCATGCAGATGGCCACCGAGGGGGCGAAGCTCCTGGGCAAGGCCATCGCCCTGGCGGAGGAGGCGCGCGCCAAGATCCAGCGCATCCCCGGCCTGCGCTGCCTGACCGCGCCGGAGGTGGCCGCCTGGGGAGACTTCGGCCTGGACGTCACCAAGCTGACCATCTCGGTGAAGGAGCTGGGCCTCACCGGCTACGAGGCGTCCCAGATCCTGAACGCCGAGTCCGACATCCAGGTGGAGATGGCGGATCTCTTCAACCTGCTCGTCATCGTGAGCATCGGCGACCGGCGGGACGACCTGGACCGCCTGTGCCGGGGGCTGGAGGCCCTGGCGCGCCGGCGGCGGGACCCGCGGGGCGACCGGCTGAAGGAGGTCCCCCCCTTTCCGTCGCTGGAGACGGCCCGGCTGGCCTGCTCGCCGCGCGAGGCCTACTTCGGCCGCAGCCGCAGCCTGCCCCTGTCCCGGGCGGCCGGGCGGGTGTGCTGCGACATCGTGACCATCTATCCCCCGGGCATCCCCATCCTGGTGCCCGGCGAGGAGATCGCGCCGGCCGCGCTGGAGTACCTCCTGTTCCTGGGGGCGCACGGCGCGCGGATCGACGGGGTGCAGGACGGGGCGGGCGCCGCCCCCGAGGACGCGGGCTGGGCGGAGCCGCTCCTCCGCGTGCTGGACGCGTGAGGCGGCGGGGCGGGCGGCCCGTCCGGGCGGGAGAATTGCTTGGCATTTCACATCCTTCCTGCTATAGTGCGCCCGCTCGCTTTCGCCACGAGACTCGTCGGGGATCCCCGGACGCGGGCTGGGCAACGGGGTAGTCAACCCCGCCGCTCAGCCCGTGCCGTGTTTGGAGGCCTACCGTGCGGAGACGGATCAGGGGTCGCATCATCCTGCTCGCGCTGATCACGCTGACGACGGGCTACTATCTGCTCCCCAGCGTGGCGCCCGTGGGGAGCCTCCCGTCGCTCTTTCCCGGGGTGCTGCCCCGCGCCGAGCGGATGAACCTGGGGCTGGACCTGCAGGGCGGGATGCACCTCGTGCTGGAGGTCCAGGTCGAGAAGGCGGTGGAGAGCGCCACCGAGCGGCTCCTGGCCGAGAGCCGGCGGCTCCTGGAGCGCGAGAAGGTCGCCATCGCCTCCCTCCAGCAGGAGGGGCCCACCAGCATCGTGCTCAAGACCGCCGCGCCCGAGGGGCGCGAGGCCGCGCTCAAGGCGCTGCGGGACGTGGTGGAGCTGGACAAGGTGCCGGGGGCCACGCCCACCGAGCTGCGCCTCACGCTCCAGAGCCGCAAGGCCAACGAGATCCGCGAGCTGGCGGTGCGGCAGAGCCTGGAGACCATCCGGAACCGCGTGGACCAGTTCGGCGTCACCGAGCCGCACATCGTGCCGGAGGGCGAGCGGCGCATCGTGGTGCAGCTCCCGGGCATCCGGGACCCCCAGCGGGCCATCAACCTCATCGGGAAGACGGCGCTCCTCGAGCTGAAGGCCGTGGACACCACGCTGAACCCGGTCGAGGTGGAGCAGGGCAAGATGAAGCTCCCCGACGACCTGCAGCTCCTCTACCAGCGCGACGTGGAGGAGTCCACCAAGCAGGTGGTGGGGCGCCGCCCCGTGATCGTGCAGCGCCGGCCCATCATCACCGGGGCCGCGCTCACCTCGGCGGAGGTCCGGCCCGACGACCAGGGCGGCTGGCTGGTGGCCTTCTCGCTGGACTCGGAGGGGGCCCGGGTCTTCGGCGAGTTCACGGGCGCGAACATCGGCCGGCAGCTGGCCATCGTGCTGGACGACACGGTCTACAGCGCGCCCGTCATCCGCTCCAAGATCGGCGAGGGCCGCGGGCAGATCGAGGGCGGCTTCACCGCCGACTCCGCCCGGGACCTGGCCATCGTGCTGCGCGCCGGGGCGCTGCCCGCGCCCGTGCAGATCATCGCGAACCAGACGGTGGGGCCGAGCCTGGGCCAGGACTCCATCGAGAAGGGCGTGCGCGCCGCGATCCTGGGCGCCGTCCTGGTGGTCATGATCATGGGGGTCTACTACCGGGCCTCCGGCGTGATCGCGGACTTCGCGCTGCTGTTGAACCTGGTCATGCTGGTGGGGGTCCTGGCGGCCATCCGGGCCACCCTCACGCTCCCCGGCATCGCCGGCATCGCGCTGGGCGTGGGCATGGCCGTGGACAGCAACGTCCTCATCCTGGAGCGCATCCGCGAGGAGCTGAAGCTCGGCAAGACGGTGCGCTCGGCCATCGACGCCGGGTACGACAAGGCGTTCGTCACCATCGTGGACTCGCACGTGACCACGCTGATCACGGCCGCGGCCCTGTTCCTGTTCGGGACCGGCCCCATCAAGGGCTTCGCCGTGACCCTGAGCCTGGGCGTGGCCATCAACCTGTTCTCGGCCCTGGTCGGGACCCGGGTGGTGTACGACTACATGACCTCTCGCTGGGACCTGAAGCGGCTGAGCATCTAGAACCTGGCAATTCGGCACTTCGGCACGTGGGCAACTGGGACGAACGCGCGTCTGCTCGTCGCCCGGTCGCCTGAGTGCCCGGTCGCCGGATTGCCCGTTCTCCGGAGCAGACGTGGAGATCCTGGGCAAGACGAACCTCGACTTCATCGGCCAGCGGTACATCGCGTACGCCATCTCGGCCGTCCTGCTGCTCCTGGGGCTCGTGGCGCTGGTCCAGGTGTCGCGCGGGGCGGCCAACATGGGGATCGACTTCGCCGGCGGCACCTCGACGCAGGTGAAGTTCGAGCGGCCGGTGGACCTGGGCGCCGTCCGCACGGCGCTCGGCCAGCACGGCGTCAAGGACAGCGAGCCGCAGCAGTTTGCCGACGGCCGCAGCGTCATGATCCGCCTGAAGCGCGGGATCGGGGGCGAGGCCGGCACGGCCGAGAAGATCCAGGAGGCGCTGCGCAAGGGCTTGCCCGACAATCCCTTCACGGTGGAGGCCACCACCGAGGTGGGGCCGGCCATCGGCAAGGAGCTGCAGCACAAGGCCCTCCTGGCCATCGCGATCTCCCTGGCCGGCATCATCGTCTACATCGCCTGGCGCTTCGAGTTCCGCTTCGGGGTGGCGGCCACCGTGGCCACCTTCCACGACGTGCTGGCGGTCCTGGGGGTGGTCTGGCTCCTGAACAAGGAGATCACCCTCCTCATCGTCACGGCGCTCCTCACCATCGCCGGCTACTCGCTCACCGACACCGTGGTGGTCTACGACCGGATCCGCGAGAACCTGCGCGCGCGGCGGAAGGAGACCCTGGCCGAGGTGATGAACGCCAGCATCAACCAGGTGCTGAGCCGGACGGCCATGACCTCGGTCACCACGGTGCTGGGCGCGCTGGGGCTGTTCCTCATCGGGGGCGAGGTGCTCCACGACTTCGCCTTCGCCCTCATCCTGGGCGTGGTGATCGGCACGTACTCCTCCTGGTTCGTGGCATCCCCCCTCATCTACGAATGGCGCGTCCGGGTCGAAGCCCTGCGCCGCCCTCGCCGCTGAGTCGTCCACCGGACCGCGCGTGAGCGTCCCGGGGCGGGCCAGGCGATGGCAAGTCGGGGCCGTGGAGCCGGCCGCCGCGCCCCTCGCCGGCGCCCTGGGCGTCCCCCTCCTCCTGGCGCACCTGCTGTGCCGGCGCGGCTGCGGCACGCCGCAGGCGGCCCGGGCCTTCCTGGAGGCGTCCCTGGAGGCCCTGGAGGACCCGGCCGCCATGGCGGGCATGGACGCGGCGGTGGCGCGGCTGCGGGCGGCCGTGGCCGGGCGCGAGCCGATCCTGGTCTGCGGGGACTTCGACGCGGACGGCGTGAGCGGGACGGCGCTGCTGGTGGGCGCCCTGCGGCACCTCGGGGCCAGCGTGCGCTACGCGCTGCCGCTCCGGCTGGAGCACGGCTACGGCCTGCCCGTGGCGATCGTGGAGGAGGCGGCCGGGTCCGGCATTCGCCTCCTGCTGGCCGTCGATCACGGCGTGACGGCGGAGGCCGCCCTGCGTCGCGCCAGGGACCTCGGCCTGGATGTGGTCGTCTGCGATCACCACCTGCCCCCCGCCGTGCTGCCCCCGGCGACCGCCGTCCTGAATCCCCGGCGGTCGGACTGCCCCTACCCGTTCAAGGAGCTCTGCGGCGCGGGCATCGCCTTCAAGCTGGTGCAGGCGCTGGCCGGCGCGGGGGAGGCGAAGGCGCTGCAGCCCCTGCTCGACCTGGTGGCGCTCGGCACCATCGCGGACCTGGTGCCCCTCCTGGGCGAGAACCGGCTGCTGGTGCGGCACGGCCTGCCCGTCCTGGCCGCCACCGAGCGGCCGGGCCTGCGGGCGCTGGCCGCCGTGGCCGGCGTGCCGCTCGAGAATGTCCGCCCGGGCCACGTGGGCTTTGCGCTCGCCCCGCGGCTCAACGCGGCCGGCCGGCTGGACGACGCGACGGCCGCCGTGCGCCTGCTGCTCACCGAAGACCCCGCCGAGGCGGAGGCGCTGGCCCAGGCGCTCGACCGGCAGAACCGGGAGCGGCAGGCCCTGGAGGCCGCCATGCTGGAGGCGGCCCTCCGGGACCTGGAGCGGACGCACGATCTGGCGCGGGACCACGCCATCGTCCTGGCCTCGCCCGCCTGGCACCCCGGGGTGCTCGGCATCGTGGCCGCCCGGCTGGTGGAGCGGTTCGGCCGGCCCACGGCGCTCATCGCCCTGGAGGGGGAGCGGGGCCGCGGGTCGGCCCGCTCGGCCGCAGGCTGGCACGTCACGCAGGCGCTGGCGCGCTGCGGGGATCTGCTGCTGCACTACGGGGGGCACCGGGCGGCGGCGGGCTTCTCCCTGGCCGCGGACGGGGTGGGGGCCTTTCGCGCCCGCTTCCTGGCGCTGGCCGCGCGGGAGCTCTCGCCCGAGGACCTCATGCCGGTGCTGTGTGCCGAGGCGGAAGTCGGGCTGCACGAGCTCAGCCTCGGGCTGGCCGCGGAGCTCGCGCGCCTCGCGCCCCACGGCGTGGACAACCCGGAGCCGGTGCTCGTGGCCCGGCGGCTCCAGGTGATGCGCTTTCCGCGGGTGGTCGGGCGCAACCACCTCAAGTGCAGGCTCCGCCAGACGCTGGCCGGGCCCGTGGTGGACGCCATCGGCTTCGGCTTGGGGGCCTGGCTGCCCGTGCTCGACCAGGCCGACCCCCCGCGCGTGGACGTGGCATTCGTGCCGGAGCGGAACGTCTGGAACGAGCGGGAGGTGCTCCAGCTGCGGATGAAGGATGTCAAGTTGTCAGAAGAGCCGGACTGCCCCGGTGCGGCCTAAGGGTGTGCGAAAAGTGCACTCCGTCGCCGCCCACCGTGCCGCTTCTGCAGTCCAAAAAAACCGTCTCTGCCGATTTTTGCTTGACAAGCGCGAAGCAGGTCGTGTACTACCGCGCAAAGCGAGAAACGGAAAACGCAACGCCTACGAGGCGTTGTGGAGAAATGCTCTCCGGGCGCTTGAAGGAGCATGGGCGTATGCCTGACGAAGTGGTCCGGACCTTCCAGGAGAGCGCCAGGGTCAAGCTCGCGTTCGTCGAGGCGAACCTCGACCGGATCCATGCGGTCGGCCAGCGCATGGCCGACGTCTTGCACCGGGGCGGCAAGATCCTCTTCTGCGGCAACGGCGGGAGCGCGGCGGATGCGCAGCACCTGGCGGCCGAGTTCGTGAACCGGTTCCTGGTGGAGCGGGCGGCGCTCCCGGCGGTTTCCCTCGCCACGGACACCTCCGCGATCACCGCCATCGGCAACGACCGCGGCTTCGAGGAAATCTTCTCCCGGCAAGTGGAGGCCCTGGCCCGGCCCGGAGACCTGCTGGTCGGGATCTCCACCAGCGGCAGCTCGGCCAACGTCATCCGGGCGGTGGCCGTCGCGCGACGGCTCGGCTGCTTCACCGTGGCCTTCAGCGGGGGGCAGGGCGGGGCGCTGGCGGCCGCCGTGGACGAGGCGTTCGTCGTGCCCAGCCGGGAGACGCCCCGCATCCAGGAAACGCACATCACGCTCGGCCACGCCCTCTGCGGCCTCGTGGAGCAACTGCTCGCCCAGGCGCCGGGCGGTGCCCGCGCATCGTCATGACCCGCTGTCCGTCGGGGAGGACGGATCCGTGAACCGCTCTGCGCTGCGCCTGCTCGTCGTCGCCCTCCTCTTGCTCGGCCTGGCCGGCTCCGTCCCCGCGGCGCCCCGGAGCGCGCAGCGCGCCCGGCCGGTCGTGCAGAAGGTGTCCTCTCCCCCCGTGGCCGAGTTCCTGACCCTGCCCCGGCCGGGGCTGGAGGCGGACCCGCCCGTCCCCGGCTTCGACGTCCGCGCCGCCTCGGCCATCCTGGTGGACGGCAACACCGGCGCGGTGCTCTTCGCCCACAACCCGGACGAGCCCCGGCCCCCGGCCAGCGTCACCAAGATCCTGACGGCGCTCCTGGTGCTGGAGGAGGGGCGGCTCTCGGACGTCGTGACCGTGAGCCGGCGGGCGGCCACCACCGGCGGGTACCGGCTGGGGCTGCGCGCCGGGCAGCGCATCTCCCTCGAGGACCTGCTGGCGGCCATCCTGATCCGCTCCGCCAATGACGCGGCCGTGGCCGCGGCCGAGCACCTGGGGGGCAGCGTGGCCGGCTTCGCCGACATGATGAACGCCCGGGCGCGGGCCGTGGGCATGACCCAGAGCCGCTTCGCCAACCCGCACGGCCTGGACGAGCCGGGCCACGTCACCACGGCCCGCGACATGGCGCGGCTCACGCGGGTGGCGCTCGCCAACCCGCACTTCGCGCGCCTGGTGAGCGTCCGCGAGGTGGCCGTGAACGTCTGGCGTCCCGTGCGCAAGCGGCTCATCCCCCAGCGCCGCGTGATCCTGAGCCACAACAAGCTGCTCGGCCTCCTGAACGGCGCCGACGGGGTAAAGACCGGCTACACCGACGGCGCGGGGCGCTGCCTGGTCGGCTCCGCCAGCCGCGGGGACCAGCGCATGATCGCCGTGCTCCTGAACGCGCCCCACCGCTGGCAGGACGCCGCCATGCTGCTGGAGTACGGCTTTCAGGTCACGAGCGCCTCGGCCGGCGACCTCCGCCCGGCCGGGACCCGCATGGCCCTGGACGGTATCCTCGATCGCCTCACGGAGGAGCACCCATGAGCGGGACGAGCAGGCGGCTGGTCGGCGTCCTCGTCGTCCTCGGCAGCCTCGCCGCCCCGGCCTGGGCGGCGGACGGCGGCGCGCCGGGCTCCACGGAGGGCAGTTACGTCGTGAAGCCCGGGGACACGCTCTGGCGCATCGCCGGGGATGTCCTGAAGGATCCCTCCCGCTGGCGCGCGGTCTGGGAAGAGAACCGATTCATCACGGATCCCAACCGCATCTTCCCCGGGGACACGCTGGCGCTGCCCGGCGGCCGGCCCGCGCCTCCCCCGGCGGCGGCCGCCGCCCCCGAGGTCCCCGTCCCGGCCGAGCCGCCGAAGGCCGAGGCCAAGCCGGAGGCGCCCGTGGTGGAGGCGCAGGCGCCGCCCCCGCCCGCCCCCGTCCCGACCCCTGGCCCCGCGCCGCCGCTGGCGGCCCAGCTTCCGCCCGTCCCGCCGGCCAGCCCATACGCGGTGGCGTGCAGCCCGGTCCTCGCGGCCGACATGCCGTCCGCCGAGATCGGCATCGGCAGCCTGGTGCAGAGCGAGGAGGACCGCCTCCTCCTGTCCATGGAAGATCCCGTCTTCGTCGGGCTGAGCGGCACGACGGGGGTCCGCGTGGGCGACCGGCTGGCCGTGGTGCGGCCGGGGACGCGGCTGGCCCACCCCCTGACCCGGCGTCCGCTGGGACGCGTGCTCCACACGCTGGGCATCCTGGAGGTCCGCGAGGTGCGGGACCGCGTGCTGAAGGCCCGGATCGCCTACTCCTGCGACAGCATGCACCTGGGCGATCGCGTGGCGCCGCTCCAGGTCACACCGCTGCCGGAGTGGCCGGCCACCGCGCAGGCGTTCCGCAGCGTGGAGGGCGTGGTGGTGGCCTCGCCGCGCTCCGACGAGCTCCTGGCCCTTCAGCAGCTCGTCTTCCTGGACGTCGGGGCGAGCCAGGGCATCAAGAGCGGCGACGTCTTCGCGGTCTACCGGCCGCACCTGCCCGCGGTGAATCCCACCGGCGGCGCCGCGTTTCCCATTCCGCCCGAGCGGCTGGGCGAGGCCGTGGTCGTGCGCGTCACCCCGGACACGGCCACCGCCGTGCTGACGGCCAGCCGCAAGGAGAGCCACGCGGGCGACCGCGTGATCCTGAGCCGCGAGGTCCAGCCGTAGGCCGAGCCGGTGTCCCCGGACCGCGCACCCCTGGATCCCGGAGCGGGCCTCCCCGAAGATGAGCGGGAGGCCCGCTGGGCTTTCGGGCTGCTCCCGCAGCTCGGCGGCGAGGCGGTCAAAGCCATGCTCGCGGCCTTCGGCTCGGCCCGCGCCGCCTGGGCGGCGTCCGAACAGCGGCTCCGGGCGGTGCCGGGGATCGGCCAGACCGCCGTCCAGGCCGTCCGCGCCTTTCCCTGGCGCCAGAAGGTCCGCGAGGAGCAGGCCCGCGCTGCGGCCGCCGGCTGTCGGGTGATGGTCTGGGGGGACCCGGGCTATCCCCCGCGGCTCGCCCAGATTCCCTCGCCGCCGCCCATCCTCTACCAGCGCGGCCCCCTCGACCTCCGGGACGATCCCGGCGTGGCGGTGGTCGGGGCGCGCCACGCCACCGCCTACGGCGAGGCGATCGCCCACGATCTGGCGCGGGAGCTGGCGCGCCGGGGCCTCACCATCGTGAGCGGCCTGGCGCGGGGGATCGACGCCGCCGCCCACCGGGGCGCGCTGGCCGCTCCCGGCCTCACGGTCGCCGTCCTGGGGTGCGGGCTGGATCGCATGTACCCGCCCGAGCACCAGGGCCTGGGCACCCAGGTGGCGGCGGCCGGCGCCCTGCTCAGCGAGTTCCCCCTGGGGACCCCGCCGGCCCGGCTGAACTTCCCCCGGCGGAACCGGGTGATCAGCGGCCTGAGCCTCGGGGTGGTCGTGGTGGAGGCCGGGGTGGAGAGCGGGGCGCTCATCACCGCGAACCACGCGCTGGAGCAGGGCCGGGAAGTCTTCGCCGTCCCGGGCCGCATCCACGCCCGCTACAGCGAGGGCTGCCACCGGCTCATCAAGGCGGGGGCCAAGCTGGTGGAGAGCTGGGAGGACGTGGTGGCGGAGCTGGTGCCCCACCTGAAGGGCCGCCGCCGGGCCCGGTCCGAGGCTGCGCCGCCGCCGGACCTCGCGGCCGAGGAGGCGCGGGTCTTCGACCTGCTGGCCGGGGGCGCGCAGCACATCGATCTCCTCATCGCGCAGGCCGGCCTGCCGGCGGGCCGGGTGGCCTCGGCCCTCGTGGGCCTGGAGATGAAGGGCCTGGTGCGGCAGTTGACAGGGAAGGTGTTCGAGCGGCACGATAGCCCCTGACCGAACCGGCCGACCCGACCGGGGACCCAAGGCCATGGCCTTGGGTTTTCGTTTCCGGGTTCGTCGGCTAGAATACCGCGATTTTTTCCGGGCGCAGCAGCCCGGCTGTCCCCAAGCTATCCTCAAGGAGTTCATTGCAGTGCCGAAGTCACTCGTCATCGTGGAATCCCCTGCCAAGGCGAAGACCATCAACAAGTTCCTGGGGCGGGACTTCGTGGTCAAGGCCTCCATGGGCCACGTGAAGGACCTGCCCCAGAAATCCCTGGCCGTGGACATCGAGCGCGACTTCAAGCCGGAGTACACGGTGGTGAAGGGCCGCGAGAAGGTTTTGAGCGAGCTGAAGAAGACCGCCAAGACCTCCGCCGCCATCTACCTGGCCGCCGACCCCGACCGGGAGGGCGAGGCCATCTGCTGGCACCTGGCGCAGGAGCTCCGGACCAGCAAGAAGCCGGTCCACCGCGTGATGTTCAACGAGATCACCAAGCGCGCCGTGCAGGAGGCCTTCCGGCACCCGGGCCGCATCGACCAGAAGAAGGTGGACGCGCAGCAGGCGCGGCGCATCCTGGACCGGCTGGTCGGCTACAAGATCAGCCCGCTCCTGTGGGAGAAGGTGCGGCGCGGCATCTCCGCGGGCCGGGTGCAGTCGGTGGCCCTCCGCCTGGTGGTGGACCGGGAGAAGGAGATCCGGGCCTTCACCCCCACGGAGTACTGGACCATCGCGGCGCAGCTCGCCCGCCCGGACGGCCAGGGGCCGGAGTTCCCCGCCCGCCTGCACCGGGTGGACGGCGAGCGGCCGACCATCCCCTCGCAGGCGGTGGCCGACGCGCTGGTGGCGGAGCTCACCGCCCCCGGGCGCCGGTTCGTGGTCCGGCGGCTGGAGAAGAAGACCAAGCGCCGGAACCCGGTGCCCCCCTTCATCACCAGCAAGCTGCAGCAGGAGGCCGCGCGGAAGCTCCGCTTCCCGGCCCGCCGGACCATGCTGATCGCCCAGCAGCTCTACGAGGGCATCGAGCTGGGGGACGGCGAGAGCGTGGGCCTCATCACGTACATGCGGACCGACTCCACCCGCATCTCCGCCGAGGCCCAGCGCGAGGTGCGGGACTTCATCGCCGACCGGTACGGGCGCGACTTCGTCCCCGAGCGGCCGCCCGCCTACCGGAGCGGCAAGGGGGCGCAGGAGGCGCACGAGGCCATCCGGCCGACCTCGGTGCGGCGCGACCCCGCGCAGGTGGCGCCCTACCTCAGCCGGGAGCAGCTGGCCCTCTACAGCCTCATCTGGAACCGGTTCGTGGCCTCCCAGATGCCGCCCGCGCTCTACGACCTCACCACGGTGGACGTCGAGGCCGGGCGCCTCACCCTGCGGGCCAGCGGGCAGCATCTCCGCTTCCCCGGCTTCATGCAGGTCTACGTGGAGGGGCAGGACGAGCGGCGCGACACCGGCCCGCGGGACGACGAGGGCGAGGAGGAGGCCGAGCGCAGCCTCCCGGCCCTGGCGGAAGGCCAGGCGCTGGACTGCCGCGCCGTGACGCCCGCGCAGCACTTCACCCAGCCGCCGCCCCGCTACAACGAGGCCACGCTGGTGAAGGAGCTGGAGGAGCGCGGGATCGGCCGCCCCAGCACCTACGCGGCCATCCTCTCGGTGATCCAGAACCGGGACTACGTGGTCAAGGAGGACGGGAAGTTCAAGCCCACCGAGCTGGGCGAGATCGTGGTGGACCTCCTGGTGGAGAGCTTCCCCCGCATCCTGGATCCGAGCTTCACGGCCCAGATGGAGACGAACCTCGACCGGATCGAGGAGGGCACGGCCGACTGGCTGGAGGCCATGCACCGCTTCTACGGCGCGTTCACCAGGTGGCTGGAGCGCGCCAAGCACACGATGAAGAACGTGAAGGCCATGGAGGAGCCGACCGACATCGCCTGCGAGAAGTGCGGCCGGCCCATGGTCATCAAGTGGGGGCGCTTCGGCAAGTTCCTGGCCTGCTCCGGCTACCCCGAGTGCAAGAACACCAAGGAGCTGGCGAACGGGAACGGGGCCGCGGCCGGCCCCGACGGCGGCCCGAGCGTGGAGGGCGAGGGCGACCCCTGCGAGAACTGCGGGAAGCCCATGGTGCTCAAGCGGGGGAGGTTCGGGCCCTTCCTGGCCTGCTCCGGCTATCCGGAGTGCCGCACGGTCATCCGGGTCTCGAAGGCCCAGGCGAAGCCGCCCGAGCCGACCGACCTCACCTGCGAGCAGTGCGGCGCGCCCATGGTGATCCGCGAGGGGCGGTTCGGCCGCTTCTACTCCTGCAGCACCTACCCGAAGTGCAAGGAGGTGAAGCCCATCCCCATCGGGGTGGACTGCCCGCAGTGCGGGGCGCCGCTCGCGGCCCGGCGCACCAAGCGCGGGCGGACCTTCTACGGCTGCAGCGCCTACCCCAAGTGCGAGTTCAGCCTCTGGCAGCGGCCCGTCCGCGAGCCGTGCCCGGCCTGCGGCGCGCCCTTCCTGGTGGAGAAGCGCCTGAAGTCCGGCCCCGTCCTGGCCTGCCACAAGGCGGACTGCGACTACAGCCGGCCGCTGGACGAGCAGCCGTCAGCCGCCCAGGGGGCACCCGGCGGTCAGCCGTCCGCCGCGGAGGGGGAGGCGACTGGACCAGAGGCGGCCGAGGTGGCTCAGGACTTGGCTGAGCGCTGATCGCTGATGGCTGATCGCTGCGTTTGCATACTGGGCGGCGGCCTGGCGGGCTGCGAGGCGGCCTGGCAGGCGGCGCAGGCCGGCCTGCGCGTCCGCCTCGTGGAGATGCGGCCGGGCGTGGGCACGCCGGCCCACCAGACGGACCGGCTGGCGGAGCTGGTCTGCAGCAACTCGCTCAAGTCGGAGTCGCTGGAGGACGCCAGCGGGCTGCTGAAGGCGGAGATGCGGGCGCTCGGCTCCCTGATCCTGCGCTGCGGGGAGGCGAGCCGCGTCCCGGCGGGCTCCGCCCTGGCGGTGGACCGGGAGGCGTTTGCGGCGGCCGTGACGGCCGCCATCCAGGCGGATCCCCGCATCGGGCTGGTCCGGGCGGAGGCCGGGGCCCTCCCGCCGGACCGGCCCCTCATCGTGGCCACCGGCCCCCTCACCTCCGACCGCCTGGCCGCCGACCTGGCGCAGCGCTTCGCGCTCGTCGAGCCGCGGGCCGCGAGCCGCGAGCCGCGCCCGCCGACCTCGGACCTCGGACCTCGAACCTGGAACCTGCTCCACTTCTACGACGCCATCTCGCCCATCGTGGCGGCGGACTCCATCGACATGGACCGGACCTTCGCGGCGGCCCGCTACGGCAAGGGCGGGGCGGATTACCTGAACTGCCCGCTGACCCGCGAGGAGTACCGGGCATTTCGCGAGGCGCTGCTCGCCGGCGAGCAGTACCCGCTGCACGACTTCGAGCGGCCGAACTACTTCGAGGGCTGCCTGCCCATCGAGGAGCTGGCGGCGCGCGGGGAGGACACGCTGCGCTTCGGCCCCATGCGCCCGGTGGGCCTCCGGCATCCGCGCACGGGACAGCGGCCCTACGCGGTGGTGCAGCTCCGGCAGGAGAACCGCGGGCCGGAGGGGCGGCCGACCATGTACAACCTGGTCGGCTTCCAGACGCGCCTGCGCCGGGGTCCGCAGGCCAAGGCGCTGCACCTGATCCCGGGCCTGGAGCGGGCGGAGATCCTGCGCTACGGCAGCGTCCACCGGAACACCTTCATGGCCGCGCCCGCGCTGCTGCGGCCCAGCCTCCAGTTCCAGGGCGACCCGGGCGTGTTCTTCGCCGGCCAGCTCACCGGCGTGGAGGGCTACCTCGAGTCCGCGGCCACGGGCCTGCTTGCGGGGATCAACGCCAGCCGGCTGCTCCGCGGCGAGGCGCCCGTCGTGCCGCCGCGCACCACCATGCTGGGCGCGCTGCTCAGCTACCTGACCACCGCGGACCCCCGCGGGTTCCAGCCCATCAACGCGAACTTCGGCCTGCTGCCGCCCCTGCGGCAGCTGGTGCGGGACCGCCAGGAGCGGAACCGCCTCCTGGTCGAGCGGGCCCTCGCGGACTTCCAGGCCTGGCGGGAGGCTGCCCTGGGCCAGGCCGACGTCGCCGCGGTCGCGCCGAGCCGTGGATCGACTTCCGGAGGGATACGGTGAGCCGGATCAGCGCCGAGGTGGTGGAGGCGGTGTGGGAGGAGGTGAACGGCCTCTCGCCCGAGCGCGGGCGGGAAGAGATCGACCGCGTGGCACAGAGCCAGCCGCATCTCCTGCCCTTCGTGCTCGCCATGCTGCATGACTGCCGCCCCCAGGCGCAGGAGCTGGGGGTGTACCTCAGTTACCTGGTCCTGAAGATCTTCGAGCACGGGAGCCGGACGCGGCTGCCCCGCGTCCCGGGCGCGCAGCTGGAGCGCCAGCTCGAGTCGAACGAGGAGGCCATGGGCCGCCTGGAGGCCGCGTCCGCCGACGTCCTGCGGCAGGCGGCGGCCGCGCAGCCGTCCCGACAGCCCGAGATCCTCAAGCTGGTCGTCGAGGCGCTCGGGGAGCCGCCCGGGGACAGCGGCGGCGCCGCGCTCACGGAGGCGGAGAAGGCCGCCACGTTCCTGACCCTGAAGACGGTCGTCGACGTCCTGGACGACGCCCGGGGGAGGCTGGAGCGGGCCTGAGCCCGGGGCCGGACGCGCTCCAGCCGGCCCTCCGCGGCCCCCGCGGGGGCCTGCGAACCGGGCTTTTTGCTTGATCTTTCCCACCCTCCGGCGTAGATTGCCCGCGACCGGCCGGGCCCTTCCCGCCGCCCTTTCTCGACATGCAGACGGCCATCGAGGAGTACGTGCAATATCTCGTGGCGGAGCGGAACGCTTCGCCGCACACGCTCCGCAACTACCGGAGCGACCTCCAGCAGTTCCTCGCCTACCTGGCCGAGGGGAACGGCGGCGCGCCGACGCCGGACCGGGTGGACGCCCTGGCCGTCCGCGGGTTCCTGGCGCGCCTCCACGGCGAGCGGCTGGCGCGGACCAGCATCGCCCGGAAGCTGGCGGCCCTGCGGGCCTTCTTCCGCTTCCTGTGCCGGCGGGGGCGCCTGCCGGCCAATCCGGCCGAGCTGGTGCAGTCGCCCCGGGTTCCCGTGCGCACGACCCCGCACCTCTCGGTGGATCAAGCCTTCCAGCTGATGGCCGCCGGCGCATCGGGGGCGGGCCGCGACCCGGAGGCGTCCCCGCTGGGCCGCGTCCTGGCCTGCCGCGACCGCGCCATCCTGGAGGTGTTCTACGCCGCCGGGCTGCGCATCGGCGAGCTGGTGGGCCTGGACCTGCCCGACCTGGACACCGACGCCGGGCTGGTGCGGGTGATGGGCAAGGGCCGCAAGGAGCGGATCGTTCCCGTGGGGAAGCCGGCCCTGCAGGCGCTGGGCGACTACCTGGCGGTGCGCGACCGGCTGGCCGGCCGGGCGGGGGCGGCCGACCCGGGGGCCGTCTTCCTGAACGCCCGCGGCGGCCGGCTCACCGAGCGGAGCGTCTCCCGCGTGGTCCTGCGCTTCCTGCTGGCCAGCGGGCTGGGCAAGCGCATCACGCCCCACGGCCTGCGCCACAGCTTCGCCACGCACCTGCTGAGCGCCGGGGCGGACCTGCGCGCGATCCAGGAGCTCCTGGGCCACGCGCGGCTCAGCACGACGCAGCGCTACACGCACGTGGGGCTGGACCGGGTGATGCAGGTGTACGACGACGCCCACCCCCGCGCGCGCCTCACCCCACCGGGAGGCAAGCCGTGAGCCAGCCGGAGCGGGTCCGGATGCGAGCCACCACCATCCTCTCCGTCCGGCACGGCGGGCGGGCGGCCATCGCCGGGGACGGCCAGGTGTCCTTCGGCGAGGTGGTGATGAAGCACACCGCCCGCAAGGTCCGGCGGATGTACAACGACAGCGTGCTGGCCGGCTTCGCGGGCGCGGCGGCCGACGCCTTCGCGCTCTTCACGAAGTTCGAGGCGAAGCTGGAGGAGTTTCGCGGGAACCTGCCGCGGGCGGCGGTGGAGCTGGCCAAGGACTGGCGGACCGACCGGGTGCTCCGCCGGCTGGAGGCGCTGCTGGCCGTGGTGGACCGGGAGCACGGGCTGATCATCTCCGGCACGGGAGACGTGCTGGAGCCGGACGACGGGATCATCGGCATCGGCTCCGGCGGCGCGTACGCCGCGGCGGCGGCCCGGGCGCTCCTCCGGCACACGAGCCTCTCCGCGCGGGAGATCGTGGAGGAGAGCATGCGCATCGCCGCCGGCATCTGCGTGTACACGAACGACCAGATCACGGTCGAGGAACTGTAAGGCGCCTGGGGCGCAGAGGCGAAAAGGCGCAGGGGCGAAAGGGCGCGGAGGCGCGTGGGCACGGCGGGCAGCGTCGCCCCAGCGCCTTTGCGCCGCGGCGCCTCTGCGGGGGTCTTGCGGTGAGCATGGATCGGCTGACGCCCCGCCAGATCGTGGCGGAGCTGGACAAGTACATCATCGGACAGCACGAGGCCAAGCGGGCGGTGGCCATCGCCCTCCGGAACCGGTGGCGCCGGCAGCGGCTCCCGCCGGAGCTGCGCGACGAGGTCGCGCCGAAGAACATCATCATGATCGGGCCGACCGGCGTGGGGAAGACCGAGATCGCCCGCCGGCTGGCCCGCCTGGCCGAAGCCCCCTTCATCAAGGTGGAGGCCTCCAAGTACACCGAGGTCGGGTACGTCGGCCGGGACGTGGAGTCCATGATCCGCGACCTGGTCGAGCTGGCCGTGAACATGGTGCGCAGCGAGAAGGCCCGCACGGTGGAGGCCCGGGCGCGCGAGCTGGCGGAGGAGCGGCTCCTGGATCTGCTGCTGCCCCCGGCGCGCACCGCCGGCTTCGAGGGCGGCACGGCGGCGGAGACGCGGGAGAAGCTGCGGCTGCGTCTCCGGGACGGCAGCCTGGACGACCGGCTGGTGGAGGTGGAGGTGGCCAGCAAGGGCGTCCCCATGGTCGAGGTGCTGGGCGGGCACGGGCTGGAGGAGATGCAGGAGAACCTGCGCGAGATGCTCGGGAACCTCCTGCCGCAGCGGAGCAAGCGGCGCAAGGTGAAGGTGGCCGAGGCCCGGCGCATCCTGGCGCAGGAGGAGGCCGAGAAGCTCATCGACAAGGAGGAGGTCGTGGCGGAGGCGATCCGCCGCGTGGAGAACTCCGGCATCATCTTCCTGGACGAGGTGGACAAGATCGCGGGGCGCGAGGCGGCCCACGGCCCCGACGTGTCGCGCGAGGGGGTGCAGCGGGACCTGCTGCCCATCGTGGAGGGCAGCACCGTGCACACCAAGCACGGCCTGGTCCGTACGGACCACATCCTGTTCATCGCGGCCGGCGCCTTCCACGTGAGCAAGCCGTCCGACCTCATCCCCGAGCTGCAGGGCCGCTTCCCGCTCCGCGTGGAGCTGAAGAGCCTGACGCAGGAGGACTTCGTCCGGATCCTCACGGAGCCGGAGAACGCGCTCACCCGGCAGTACACCGCCCTCCTGGCCACCGAGGAGGTGACCCTGGTGTTCGCGCCCGAGGCGATCCAGGAGATCGCGGCCATCGCCACGGCGGTGAACCAGGCGACCGAGAACATCGGCGCGCGCCGGCTGTATACCATCATGGAGCGGCTCCTGGACGAGATCTCCTTCGAGGCGCCCCACATGCCCGGCGTGCGGATCGAGATCTCCGCCGAGCAGGTGCGGAAGACCCTCGCCTCCATCGTGAAGGACCAGGACCTGAGCCGGTACATCCTGTGACGTCGGATTTCAGATTTTTGGATTTCAGATTTCAGATGTCAGCCCGCTCCATGACCATCGTCAGACGCTGGGCCGTACACCAGGCGCGCGGACAGCAGGTCGATCTGAAATCTGCAATCTGAGATTCGGGGTGGGGATGGACACGATCCTGGTAGTGGACGACGAGCGGCTGTTCCTCACGCTGGTCCGTGACGAGCTGGTGAAGGCCGGCTACAGCGTCCTCACCGCCGAGAACGCCCAGGAGGCGCTGGAGGCCCTGGCCAAGCAGCCGGTCCAGGCCGTCATCATGGACGTGGTGATGCCCGGGGCGGACGGCATGGAGCTCCTGCCGCGCGTGCGGAAGGACTACCCGCAGGTCCCGGTCGTCGTGGTGAGCGGCCGGGCCTCCTTCCTCACGGGGGTCCACGCCATGCGGCTCGGCGCGGTGGACTTCCTGCGGAAGCCCCTCAACTTCGAGGAGCTGGGGCGGACGGTGCAGACCGCCATCGCCCAGCGGAGGACGGCGGGCGGCCCGACGGCGCGGCTGGCCTCCCTGGAGCGGCTGCAGCAGGCGGCGGTGGCGCTCTCCGAGATGATCCAGTGGGACACGCTGGGCTCGTTCCTCAAGGACAACAACGCCTTCTTCCAGCGGGTGATCGAGCTGCTGGCGGAGGTGGTGGGCGTGGAGATCGTCTCCATCATGCTGGTGCACGAGCCGGACGGGACGCTGCGCATCGCCCAGGCCAGGGGGCTCGAGGCGGGCGTGCAGCGCCAGGCGGCCTGCCGGGTGGGCGAGGGCATCTCCGGCGCGGTGGCGAAGAGCGGCCAGCCGCTCCTGATCCGCGACCTGGCGCAGGATGCCCGCTTCGCCGGCCGGCCCCGCCACCCGCGCTACCGCACCGACTCGCTGATGTGCGTGCCGCTCAAGGTGAACGGGAAGACCGTGGGCGTCCTGAACGCCAACAACAAGGTCACGGGCGAGCCGTTCGACGAGCTGGACCTCGCCGTGTTCACGACCTTCGCGTGCCTGGTGTCGCTCGGGCTGGCCACGGCGCAGCTCTTCGAGCAGCTCACCGCCTCGGTGGACGAGCTGGCCACCACCAACGCGCGGCTGGCGCGCGCCAACGGCGAGCTGGAGGCGCGCTTGAAGGAACTGCAGGTGCTGCGGGGCAAGAGCCGCTGAGGCGGGGAGCCGAGCCGCCGAGGCGCCCGGCCGCCACCGGGGAGGCGGGCGGCGCGCGGAGGCGCCGGGAACGACCGGGCTGCTGGAGGAGAGCATGCAAGCGTCGCAGCGGGCCGCCATCATCATCGAGGCCCTGCCCTTCATCCGCGCGTTCGCGGGCAAGACGGTGGTGGTCAAGTACGGCGGCAACGCCATGGTGGATCCCGCGCTGACCACGGGCGTCATGCAGGACCTCGTCCTCATGCGCCTGGTCGGCATGCTGCCCGTGGTCGTGCACGGGGGCGGGCCGCAGATCGATCAGGCCATGAAGGCGTCCGGCCTGCAGCCCACCTTCGTCAAGGGGCTGCGGGTCACGGACGCGGAGACCATGCGCATCGTGGAGCGCGTGCTGGTGGGGGAGATCAACCAGCAGATCGTCGCGCTCCTGGTCCGGCTGGGGGGCGAGGCGATCGGGCTCTCGGGCAAGGACGGCGGACTCGTCCGGGCCCGCAAGGCCGCCCCGGCCGTGGTGGATGGCCAGCCGGTCGACCTCGGCCTGGTGGGCGAGGTGGCGGCCATCGAGCCGCGGCCCCTGCGCACGCTGCTGGAGGCCGGCTACATCCCCGTGGTCGCCCCCACGGCGGGCGACGAGGCCGGCGCGACGTTCAACATCAACGCGGACGTCGTGGCCGGCGAGCTGGCGGCCGCGCTGCAGGCCGAGAAGCTCGTCCTGCTCACGGACACGGACGGCATCCTGGACCGATCCGGGGCCCTCCTCTCGACGCTCGGACGCGCCGAGGTGGAGCGCCTCATCGCCGACGGAACCATCACCCGCGGGATGCTGCCCAAGGTGCACGCCTGCCTCACCGCCCTGAAGGGCGGCGTCCGCAAGACGCACGTCATCAACGGCACCCGCCCGCACGCCCTCATCGAGGAGCTGCTCACCGCCGAGGGTGTGGGCACCCAGATCGTCGCCTGAGTTTTTGCGCCGAGCGCAAAAACTCAATTGAAGAGCACGGCCCAGCCGGGCCCCTGTAAATTGAAGAGCACGGCCCAGACGGGCCCTTTGGTTTTTGCGCCTCCGGCGCAAGAACCAGGAGCTGCCATGACCACGCAGGAGCTGCTCGCGGCCTCCGGCCGCTACCTGGCCAACACCTACGCCCGCTACCCCATCGTGCTGGTCAAGGGGCAGGGCATGCGCCTCTGGGACTCCGACGGCAAGGCGTACCTGGACTTCGCCGGCGGAATCGCGGTGGACGCGCTGGGCCACTGCCATCCGCGCATGGTCGAGGCCATCCGGGCCCAGGCCGAGCGCCTGATCCACGTGAGCAACCTCTACCACATCGAGCCGCAGATCCGGCTGGCGCGCCTGCTCTGCGAGCACTCCTTCGCGGACCGCGCCTTCTTCTGCAACAGCGGCGCGGAGGCCAACGAGGCCGCCATCAAGCTGGCGCGGAAGTACGCCAAGGACCGCTGGAGCACCGATCGCTACGAGATCATCGTGGCGCAGCACTGCTTCCACGGCCGCACGCTGGCCACCCTCACCGCCACGGGCAAGTACACCCAGGGCTTCGAGCCGCTCGTGCCCGGCTTCAAGCACGTGCCCTACAACGACCTGCGCGCCGTGGAGCGGGCCCTGGACAGCCGCACCTGCGCCGTGCTGGTGGAGCCGGTGCAGGGCGAGGGCGGGGTCAACGTCCCGGACGACGGCTACCTGCCGGGGCTGCGCCGGCTGTGCGACCAGGCGGGCGTGCTGCTGGTGCTGGACGAGGTCCAGACGGGCATGGGGCGCACGGGCCGGCTCTTCGCCTACGAGCACTGGGGCGTCGAGCCCGATATCCTCACCCTGGCCAAGGCGCTCGCGGGCGGCGTGCCGATGGGGGCCATGCTGGCGAAGGAGCCGGTGGCGGCCAGCTTCGTCCCCGGCACGCACGCCTCGACCTTCGGGGGCACCCCCTTCGTCTCGGCCGTGGCCGTGGCCGTGGTGGAGACCATGCTGCAGGAGGACCTGCCGGGCAACGCCGCCCGCGTGGGCAAGTACCTGCTCGACCGGCTGACCGCGCTGAAGGCCCGCCGGCCGGCGGTGGTCGGGGCGCGGGGGAAGGGGCTGCTCCTCGGGCTGGAGGTGTCGGTTCCCGCCAAGGCCGTCGTGAACGCGTGCATGGCGCGCGGCCTGCTGTGCCTCACGGCCGGCGACACGGTCGTGCGCTTCGCCCCACCCCTCATCGCCTCGGAGGCCGACGCGGACGAGGCGCTCGCCATCCTGGACGGCGCGCTGGGGGAGGCCTGCGCATGAGGCGGCATCTCATCACGCTGGAGGATCTCTCGGCCGTCGAGATCGCCGAGCTGTTCGAGGTGGCCGGCGCCCTGAAGGCCAAGCGCCGGCAGGGGCTGCCGCACGCGCTCCTGGCGGGCAAGACGCTGGCCATGATCTTCGACAAGCCGTCCCTGCGCACGCGGGTGACGTTCGAGGCGGGCATGACGCAGCTGGGCGGCCACGCCATCTACCTGGCGCCCGCCGACATCCACCTGGGCGAGCGGGAGACCGTGCAGGACGCGGCCCGCAACCTGGAGCGCTGGGTGGACGGGATCGTGGCCCGGACGTTCAGCCACCAGATGGTGGAGCGGCTGGCGAGCTTCGCCCGCATCCCGGTCATCAACGGCCTGACGGACACGCACCACCCGGTGCAGATCCTCTGCGACCTGTTCACGCTGTGGGAGCGCCGGCGGGCCCTCCGCGACCTGAAGGTGGTGTTCGTCGGGGACGGCAACAACGTGTGCCACTCCTGGCTCCAGGGGGCGGCCACGATGGGTATGCGCTTCACGCTGGCCTGCCCGGCCGGCTACGAGCCGGACCCGGGCGTGCTGGCGGGCGCCCAGGCGCACGCCAAGGCGAGCGGCGCCCAGCTGCTGGTGACGCGCGATCCGCTGGAGGCCGCCCGAGCTGCGGACGTCATCTACACGGACGTCTGGACGAGCATGGGGCAGGAGGAGGAGCGGCTGCGGCGGCTCCGGGACTTTCAGGGCTACCAGGTGGACCGGCGCCTGATGCAGCAGGCGAAGCCCGACGCCGTCGTCATGCACTGCCTGCCCGCGCACCGGGGCGAGGAGATCAGCGACGAGGTGATGGACGGCCCGCAGAGCCTCGTCTTCGACCAGGCCGAGAACCGGCTGCACATGCAGAAGGCCGTGCTGGTGCGGCTCCTCGGCGGGAAAGAGCAGAGCGTCTAGCCACACAAAGAGGCACAAAGGGGAAGGCCGAAGAACAGCGGGGGTGCTCATGCGGCTGGCGGAGAAGGTGGCGTTCATCACGGGCGGGGGCGCGGGCATCGGCCGCGCCATCGCCCTGGCCATGGCGCGCGAGGGCGCGGCCGTCCTGATCGCGGACATCCGGCCCGAGCCGGCGGAGGCGGTGGCCGGCGACGTGCGAGCCCTCGGCCGCAAGGCGCTGGTGCTCCCGCTGGACGTGAGCCGCGAGGGCGAGGTCCGGGACGCGATCGCCCAGGGCGTCCAGCAGCTGGGCGGCATCGACATCCTGGTCAACAACGCGGGCATCAACCCGGGGCTCGGCCTGCCGTTCACGCGGCAGGTCGAGGCCGACTGGGACCGGGTTTTCAACATCAACCTGAAGTCGGTCTTCTTCACGTGCAAGCACATCGCCCCGCACTTCATCCAGCGGCGCGCGGGCAAGATCATCAACATCGCGTCCATCGCCGGCCCGCTGTCCAGCCAGTCCATGCCCTCTTACAGCGTGGCCAAGATGGGCGTGGTGACCTTCACCAAGATCGTGGCCAAGGACCTGGCGCCGCACAACGTCAACGTGAACGCCATCTGCCCGGGGCTCCTCTGGACCGACATGTGGAAGCGCATCGGCGAGGTGATCCGGGAGACCAACCCGGCCTACCGGGACCTGACGCCCCGGCAGATGTTCGAGCAGCGGGTGAAGGAGTGGATCCCCCTGCAGCGCGAGCAGACGCCCGAGGACATCGGCGCCGCCGCCGTCTTCCTGGCCTCCGACGACGCCCGCAGCATCACCGGCCAGGCGCTGATGGTGGACGGGGGAGCGGCCATGTGAAACGTGAGACGTGAAACGTAAAACGTTTACGCAGCTCTTTCTCGGGAGGCCTCATGAGCGACGTCAAGAAGATCGTCCTCGCGTACTCGGGCGGGCTGGACACCTCCGTCATCCTGCGCTGGCTCGTGGAGACCTACAAGTGTGAGGTCGTGGCCTTCGTGGCGGACGTGGGGCAGGGGGACGAGGTCGCCCCGGTGCGCGAGAAGGCCATCAAGACGGGCGCCAGCAAGTGCTACGTCGAGGACCTGCGCGAGGAGTTCGTCCGGGACTTCGTCTTTCCCTGCCTGCAGGCCAACGCCATCTACGAGGGCCGGTACCTGCTGGGCACCTCCATGGCGCGCCCGCTCATCGCCAAGGGGCAGATGGCCGCGGCCAAGGCGGAGGGGGCGGACGCCGTCGCGCACGGGGCCACCGGCAAGGGCAACGACCAGGTGCGCTTCGAGCTGACCTACTACGCCCTGGACCCCGGCATCCGCATCATCGCCCCGTGGCGCGAGTGGACGTTCCGCTCGCGCACGGATCTGGTGGCCTACGCCAAGCAGCACGGCATCCCGACCCCCGTCACCACCGAGCGGCCGTACAGCAGCGACCGCAACCTGTTCCACATCAGCTTCGAGGGCGGCATCCTGGAGGACCCCTGGGCCGAGGCGCCCGAGGAGATGTACGTCCTGTCCGTGTCGCCCGAGCGGGCCCCCGACAAGCCGGTGTACGTGGAGGTCGAGTTCGCCCAGGGGGTCCCGGTGGCCGTGGACGGCCGGCGCCTCGGCCCGGCCGCGCTCCTGGAGCACCTCAACCGGCTGGGCGGGGCCCACGGCATCGGCCGCGTGGACATGGTGGAGAACCGCTACGTGGGCATGAAGTCGCGGGGCGTGTACGAGACGCCGGGCGGCACCATCCTGCAGGCGGCCCACCGGGCCGTGGAGTCCATCACCATGGACCGCGAGGTGATGCACCTGCGGGACAGCCTGACCCCGCGCTTTGCCGAGCTGGTCTACTACGGCTACTGGTACTCGCCGGAGATGGCGATGATGCGGGCGGCCATCGCCGAATCGCAGAAGCCGGTGACGGGCGTCGCCCGCCTGAAGCTGTACAAGGGCAACTGCGACGTGGTGGGCCGGAAGGCGGCCGTGTCGCTCTACGATCCCGCCTTCGCCACCTTCGAGGCGGACAGCGTCTACCAGCAGGCCGATGCCACCGGCTTCATTCGCCTGAACGCCCTCCGCCTCCGGATCGGGGCGCTGGCCCGTCGGGCCGGGAGGTAGCCGAAGGTGCCCACGAACCGGAAGAAGCCCTGGGGCGGCCGCTTCGGCGTGGAGACGCACAAGCAGGTGGAGGCCTTCACGGCCTCCATCGAGGTGGACCGCCGCCTGGCCCCGTACGACATCGCGGGCAGCATCGCCCACGCCCGGATGCTGGGCAAGGTCGGCCTCCTGACCAAGGCCGAGGTGGAGGCGATCGTCAAGGGCCTCGGCGAGATCGGCGAGGAGATCGCCCAGGGCCAGTTCCGGTCGGACCCCGCGCTGGAAGACATCCACATGCACATCGAGCGTCGCCTGATCGAGAAGATCGGCGAGGCCGGCGGGAAGCTCCACACCGCGCGCAGCCGGAACGACCAGGTGGCGCTGGACCTGCGCCTGTACGTCCGCGACACCATCGGCCAGATCCGGGGGCTCCTCCGCGAGCTGCAGCAGGTCTTCGTCAGCAAGGCCGAGGTCCACCTCGGCACCGTCATGCCGGGCTACACGCACCTGCAGCGGGCCCAGCCCGTCCTCCTGGCCCACCATCTGCTCGCCTACTTCGAGATGTTCCAGCGGGACCGCGACCGGCTGGCGGATTGCCTGGCCCGGGTGAACGTGCTGCCGCTGGGGGCCGCGGCCCTGGCCGGGACCAGCCTGCCGATCGACCCGGAGTACACGGCCAAGCTGCTGGAGTTCCCCGCGGTGGCCGCCAACAGCATGGACGCGGTGGCCGACCGGGACTTCGTCCTCGAGTTCCTGAGCGACCTGGCCATCCTGGCCGCCCACCTCTCGCGCCTCGCCGAGGAGCTGGTGCTCTGGGCCAGCGCCGAGTTCGCCTTCATCGAGCTGCCGGACGCCTTCGCCACAGGCTCCAGCATCATGCCGCAGAAGAAGAACCCGGACGTCGCCGAGCTGGTGCGCGGCAAGACCGGCCGGGTGTACGGGGCGCTGGTCACGGTGCTCACGCTGCTCAAGGGGCTGCCGCTCACGTACAACCGGGACCTGCAGGAGGACAAGCCGCCGCTCTTCGACGCCGCCGACACCATCCTGCAGGTGCTCCAGGTCCTGACGCCCATGCTGATCGCGGTCAGCTTCCGGGTGGACCGCCTGCGGACCGCCGCCTCGGAAGGCTTCCTGAACGCGACGGACCTCGCGGACTACCTGGCGACCAAGGGCGTGCCCTTCCGGGAAGCGCACGAGATCGTGGGCCGGCTGGTGCGCGGCTGCCTGGAGTCCGGGCAGCGGCTGGAGGACCTCACGCCCGACCAGCTGCGCCGCGCCTCGCCGCACCTCGGGCCGGACGCGCTGAAGTACCTGGCGCTGGAGGCCTGCGTGGAGCGGCGCAAGAGCGCCGGCGGGACCAGCTCGCGCATGGTGGGCGAGGCCTTGCGGCAGGCCCGGCAGCGGCTGCGCCGCCCATGAGGCGGCGCCCGGGCCTCGCTCTCCTCCTGGCGCTGGCGGCGCTGGCGCCCGCCTGCGGGCGCAAGGGCCCGCCCCTGCCGCCGCGCCCGGTCATCCCCGCCGCGGTCGGGGAGCTGCGGGCCGAGCCGCAGGAGGCCGGGATCCTGGTCACCTGGACCCGCCCGACGCGGAATCAGGACGGCTCGCCGCTCACCGACTTGCTGGAGTTCCGCCTGTCCCGCTCGCCCGGGCCGGAGCCCGAGGGCCGGGGCAACGGCTTCGGCTTCCTGGCGGCCGTCCGGGCGGAGGCGCCCGACAACGCCGTGCTCCGCGACAACCGCTACGCCTTCCTGGACGACGGCGGAGGCCGGGGGCTGCGGCCCGGCGTGGGGTACACCTACCGCGTGCAGGCGGTCAACCGGCGCGGCGTGCTGGGCGCACCGGCCGAGGCGGCGGTGGCCTTTGGCCAGGCGCCCCCGCCGCCCGGGCGGCCGTCCGCCACGGCGGGGGACGGGGTGGTGGAGCTGGCCTGGGAGGCGCCGGCCCCCGATCCCCGACGGCCCCTGGTGCGGGGATACAACGTGTACCGAGCGGAGGAGCCGGGCCGGCGCGGCCGCCGGCCGCTGAACCCCGATCCCATCACCGAGCCCCGCTACCGGGACACCGGCGTCCAGAACGAGCGCACCTACTACTACGTGGTGCGGTCCGTGGGCGGCGAACGGCCGCCGCTGCGCGAGAGCCCGGACTCGATGGAGGTCTCGGCGGCGCCCACCGACCGCACGCCGCCCGCGCCGCCGCGGGGGCTCGTCGCGACGCCGCGGCCGGACGGCGTGGCGCTGAGCTGGGGGCCCGGCGGCGAGCCCGACCTGCGGGGCTACCTGGTGTACCGGCGCATCCTGCCGGAACTGGTGCCGCGGCGGCTCACCCCGGCGCCCATCACCGCCACGACGTTCGTGGACGGCGAGGGGCGGGGGCCGGGGCGCGCCGCGTACACGGTGACCGCCGTGGACCGGTCACCGCGCGGCAACGAAAGCGCGCCGTCGGACGAGGTGGTGGTCACGCTGCCCTAGGGAGGCCGGGCGGCTCTTCACGACAGGGGAGTTGCTGCTGTGCTGGAGGCCGTGAAGCGCCTGGCGCGGCGGGTGCTGCGGGCCATCCTGAGCTGGGCCTCGCTGCTCGCCGTGCCGGTGGGCATCGGGCTCGGCCTGGCGGGCTGGAAAACCCTGGGCGCGCTGCTGATCTTCGGCGGGGGGCTCTGCTACTTCCTGGTGGACCCCATCCTGATCGTGCTGGACCTGATGCCGAAGGACCAAGAACGAACCGTCAGACGCAAGACGTGACGAGCCTGCCGGGCCCCGTCCCGCCGGCCCTGGCCTCGCCCTCCTTCCTACCACACTGCCGATCCCGGCTCTCGCAGCCTACTTCCCCATCACCGCGTCGGGCAGCCAGGTGACCAGGGGCGGGAACACGCTGATCAGCGCCAGGACCAGGACCAGCGGCACGATGAAGGGCGCCGTGGCGCGGACCACCCGCTCGAACGAGATGTTGCCCACCTGCTGCATCACGAAGAGGACCACGCCGAAGGGGGGCGTGAGCAGGCCGATCATGAGGTTCAGGACCATGACCACGCCGAAGTGCACCGGGTCGATGCCGACCTTGCTCGTCACCTCCAGGAGGATCGGCCCCAGGATCAGCAGGGCCACGATGGTCTCGAAGAAGCAGCCGACGATCAGCAGGAGCAGGTTGATGATGAGCATCAGCACGAGCCAGTCCTGGCTGATGCCGAGCAGCGTCGAGACGATGCGGCCCGGGATGCCCGTCCGCATGAGCAGCCAGCCGTAGAAGGAGGCGGCCGCCACGATGAAGCCCAGCGCCGCCGTGTCCCTCGCGCTGTCGATGAAGACGCGCACCACGTCCTTCCACCCCAGTTCGCGGTAGATCATGGTCCCGAGGATCAGGGCGTAGACGACCGCCACCCCGGCTGCCTCGGTGGGCGTGAACCAGCCCGTCCAGATGCCGCCCAGCAGGATGGCGGGGGTCAGGAGCGGCAGCAAGGCGTGCGCCGTGGCGAGCGCGACGCCGGCGAGGGTGGGGAACGGGCTGCGGGGGTAGCCGCGCCGGTGCGCGTAGCAGCCCACCATGAGCATGAGCGCCCCGGTCATGAGCATGCCGGGCACGACGCCGCCCAGGAAGAGCCGTCCCACGGAGACGCCGCCCACCAGGCCGTAGATGACCATGGGGATGCTCGGCGGGAAGATCGGTCCGATGGTGGAGGAGGCGGCGGTGATGGCCACCGAGAACTCGTGATCGTACCCGGCGTCGTCCATCGCCTTGATCTCGACCTGGCCGAGGCCGGCGGCGTCCGCCACGGCCGCGCCCGACATCCCGGCGAAGATCAGGCTGCCCACGCAGTTGGCGTGCCCGAGGCCGCCGGGGAGGAAGCCCACCAGGGTGGTGGCGAACCGGAACAGGCGGTCGGTGATGCCCGAGGTGTTCATCAGGCGCGCCGAGAGGATGAAGAGCGGCACCGCCAGCAGGACGAAGTTGTTGATCCCGTACATCATCCGCTGGGCGATCATCGGGACGTTCGTCCGCGTGCCCTGCTCGACGACGAAGGCGACGAGGGCGGAGAGGCCGAGGGAGGTGGCGATCGGCACGCCGAGGAAGAAGAGGCTGATGAGCCCGAAGGTGATGATGTACGTCATGTCCGGCTCCCGGCGCACGCGCTGCGCAGATCGCGCGTCAGGGTCACCAGCAGGTACCAGAGCATGACGACGCCGGCGGCCGCCATGACGAGGTAGACGTAGCCGATGGCCAGCCACTCGATGGTCGGCGCGTAGGTCCCCCAATTCGAGCGGGCATTCAGCCAGGATCCCCACGTCAGGACCGCGAAGAAGGGCAGGGCCACGGCATCCGCCAGGACGCGGAGCAGGGCGCCCGCCCGGGGGCCGAGCCGGTCCGTCAAGGCGGTGACCCGGATGAGGCCGTCGTCTTTGACCAGCACGGCGGCGCCCAGGAAGACCATGCCCACGTAGGTGTAGCGCGCGAGCTCCTCCGACCAGGTCGAGGAGATCTGGAGCACGACCCGCGCCAGCACCTGGTAGAACGTGATGGCGGCCATGAGCAGCAGCAGGACGCCGATGGTGTATTCCAGTACGCGTTTCATGCAGACCTCGCGGGGCAGATGACGGCAGAGACGACGAACCCCGGCGCTGCCGAGGGAGCGCCGGGGTTCTTCGCCGGGAAGTCCCGCACGCGACTCACGCGACTTACTTGATGGCCAGCACCCGCTCCAGCAGGCCGGGGACCCACAGCGTCCGGTTCAGCTCCTGCAGGGCCGGCTGCACCGCCTTCTGGAAGGCCGCCATGTCCGGCTCGATCAGGGTCATGCCCTTGCCCTGGAGGTCCTTGAGGATCTTCGCGTCCGCGGCCACCGCCAGCCCGTTGGCGTAATCGGTGGCATCCTTCCAGGCCGTCATGATCAGCTTCTGCTGGTCGGCGTTGAGCCGGTCGAACCACTTCTTCGAGATCTGGTAGCGGCAGGCCGAGTACACGTGCCGGGTGGCGATCAGGTACTTCTGCGCCTCGTAGAACTTGTAGCTCCAGATCGACTCGGGCGGGTTCTCCTGCGCCTCGGCCACGCCGGTCTTCAGGGCCATGTACACCTCGGGGAAGGCCACCACCACCGGCAGCGCGCCCAGGCTCTCCCAGATCTTGACCCAGGCCCGGACTTCGGGCAGGCGGAGCTTCAGCCCCTTCACGTCCTCGGGCCGCCGGATCGGCTTGTTGGCCGTCAGGTAGCGGGCGCCCCGGTAGACGATGCCGGCGGTGATGACCCCGCGCTCCTTCAGCACCACGTCGTTGATCTCCTTCGCCACCGGCCCGTTCCAGAACTTCCAGAAGTGGTCGGCGTCGCGCAGGACGTACGGCACCTCGAAGACCATGTACTTGGGGAAGAACTGCGAGACGTCGCCCGAGCCCATGCCGCCCATCTCCAGGCCGCCGGAGCTCATGGCCTCGAACACGTCGCGCTCGCCGCCCATGGCGCCGCCGACGTGGATCTGCACCTCGAACTCTCCCTTGCTGCGCTGCTCGACCAGCTCCTTGAACTTCACCTGGCCGAAGTGCACGGGCGCGTCGGGGCCGTAGGTCGAGCCGATGTTGATCTTCATCTTCGCGGCGGAGGCGGGCAGGGCGACGACGAGGCCGAGGATCGCGAGCACGAGCACAAGCAGGTGGACCTTCGATTTCATGCCTCTCCTCCTCTCTCGAACCTCCGTGGACGGCCGGACGGGCCCGCGGCGGCTGCCGGGGGCCGGGAAGCAAACCGGGAGGCCTGCTCGGTGCGGGCTGGAACCTATCCAAGGCCCGGGGGCGTGTCAAGCCAAGCTTTTGGACCGTCCGGTCCGCGGCGCGGGGGCGGCCGGCGTTGTGCGGGGCCGGGGCGGGTGGTACCATCGCCATCGGGGTGTCTGCGGGCCTTTTTTGGTTTTGACACGCTCCCACGCCTGTGGTACCCATTCCCCCGATTTCGCTGCCCCCGAGGATTGCCGCATGCATCACTTCGCGCTCCGGAACGACGACCTCTACTGCGAGGAGGTGCCCCTGGCCCGCATCGCCGAGGAGGTGGGCACGCCCGCCTACGTCTACAGCCGCGCGACGCTGACCCGGCACTTCCAGGTGTTGGACGAGGCCTTCGGCGCGGTGCCGCACCTGCTCTGCTTTGCGCTGAAGGCCAACGCCAACCTGGGCGTGCTGCAGCTCTTCGCCCGGCTGGGAGGCGGGCTCGACGTCGTGTCGGGCGGCGAGCTGTTCCGCGGCCTGCGGGCCGGCGTGCCCGCGTCCCGGATCGTCTACGCGGGCGTGGGGAAGACGCGGGAGGAGATCCGGCTGGCGCTGAAGTCCGACATCCTCATGTTCAACGTGGAGTCGGATCAGGAGCTGCGCGCCATCAACGACGTGGCCGCCGGCATGGGGGTCAAGGCCCGCATCGCGCTCCGGGTGAACCCGGACGTGGACGCCAAGACCCACCCCTACATCTCCACCGGCCTCAAGCAGAGCAAGTTCGGCATCGACATCACCCGGGCGCTGGAGGAGTACGAGCTGGCGCGGAAGCTGCCGGCCCTCGAGGTGGTGGGGATCCACCACCACATCGGCTCGCAGATCACCGCGGTGCGCCCCTTCGTGGACGCCCTGCAGAAGACGGCGAGCCTGGTCCGCCGCCTGCGCGAGCGCGGGATGGGCATTCGCTACGTGAACGTGGGCGGGGGGCTGGGCATCACCTACAAGGACGAGGAGCCCCCGCCGCCCTCGGAGTTCGCCCGGGCGCTGATGGACATCCTGCGCGACCTGGGGGTCACGCTGCTCCTCGAGCCGGGCCGCCTGCTGGTGGGGAATGCCGGCATTCTCCTGACGCGCATCCTCTACACCAAGCGGACGGCGGCCAAGAACTTCCTCATCGTGGACGCCGGCATGAACGACCTGATCCGGCCCAGCCTCTACAGCTCCTACCACGCCATCCAGCCGGTCCGGCGCACGGCCGGCCGGGGCGAGGAGACCGTGGACGTGGTCGGCCCCATCTGCGAGTCGGGCGATTTCCTGGCCAAGGAGCGCGCGCTGCCGCGCTGCGAGCCGGGCGAGCTGCTCGCCGTCATGTCGGCCGGCGCCTACGGCTTCACCATGTCGTCCAATTACAACGCGCGGCCGCGCGCCGCCGAGGTCCTCGTGCACGGCGACGCCTACACCGTCGTGCGCGCGCGCGAGACGTACGAGGATCTCGTCCACGGCGAGCGGACGCTGGACTGATCGCAAGAGCCTGAGCGACAAGAAGGCCCAAAAGGCGCAAGAGGGCAAGGCACAGGACCAACCGACGACGAGGCGCAAGAGGCACATAGGCGCGGGTCTTCCCCGTTGTGATTCTTGTGCCTTGTTGGGCTACAGCCAGGAGGGTGCCATGGCAAAGCGCAGGTTCCAGGGCTCGATCACGGCCCTCGTGACGCCGTTTCGTGACGGCAAGGTGGACGAGCCCGCGCTGCGGTCGCTGGTCGAGTTCCAGGTGGCGAACGGCACGAACGGCATCGTCCCCTGCGGCACCACGGGCGAGTCGCCGACCCTGGACCACGAGGAGCACCGGCGGGTCATCGACGTGGTCATCGAGACGGTCAACCGGCGCATCCCCGTGATCGCCGGGACGGGCTCGAACAGCACGGCCGAGGCCATCGGCCTCACGCAGCACGCCAAGAAGGCGGGGGCGGACGCGGCGCTCATCGTGCTGCCGTATTACAACAAGCCGACCCAGAAGGGGCTGCTGGAGCACTGCCGGGCCCTGGCCGATCGCTGCGAGCTGCCCCTGGTCCTCTACAACATCCCCGGCCGCACGGGCGTGAACATGCTGCCCGAGACGGTCGCCCAGCTGGCGGAGCACCCGAACATCGTGGGCATGAAGGAGGCCACAGGGAACCTGGAGCAGATGACGCAGGACATCGTGCTCTGCGGGGACAAGCTGTCCTTCCTGTCCGGCGACGACACGCTGACCTTGCCCCTCATGGCGGTGGGGGGCTCGGGGGTGATCTCGGTCGTCTCCAACATCGTACCGCGCGACGTGGCGAACCTGACCCAGGCCTTCCTGACCGGCGACTGGAAGCGCGCGCGCGAGCTGCACCTGAAGCTCTTCCCGCTGTGCCAGGCCATGTTCTACGAGACGAACCCCATCCCGGTGAAGACCGCCCTGGCCATGCTGGGCAAGATCCGCGAGGAGTTCCGCCTGCCGCTCTGCTCCATGACGGAGGCGAACCGCAAGAAGCTGGAGGCCGCGCTCAAGAGCTACGGCGTCATCTAGCCGCAGCGGCGCAGCGGCGCCGGGAGCAGCAGACCGGAAGCCTCGCGCCGGGGAGGCACGCGTGATCCAGGCGGTCGTCGCGGGAGCGGCGGGGCGGATGGGCAGGCGGCTGGTCGCCCTGCTCAAGGAGAGCGGAGCGTTCCAGCTGGCGGGCGCCGTGGATCGGCCCGACCACCCGGACCTCGGGCGGGACGCCGGCGAGGTGGCGGGGATCGGCCGGCTGGGCGTCCTCATCGGCGACAGCCTGCCCAGGGTGCTGGGCGGCGCCCAGGTGGTCCTGGACTTCACCGCCCCGGCGGCCGCGATGCGCCACGCGGAGGCGGCCAGCCAGGCCGGCGTCGCCCTGGTGGTCGGGACGACGGGCCTGAGCGAGGCGGATCTCGCCCGGCTGCGGGAGCTCGCGCGGCGCATCCCCTGCGTGCAGTCGCCGAACTTCAGCGTGGGCGTGAACGTGCTCTACGGCGTGCTGGCGCAGGTGGCGCGGACGCTGGGGGACGCCTACGACGTCGAGGTCATCGAGGCGCACCATCACCTCAAGAAGGACGCGCCCAGCGGCACCGCCGAGCGCATGGCGCAGGTGCTGGCCCAGGCCCTGGGGCGGGATCTGGGGCAGGTGGGGGTCTACGGCCGCCACGGCATGGTGGGGGAGCGGGGGCCCAAGGAGATCGGCGTCCACGCCGTCCGGGCGGGCGACATCGTGGGCGAGCACACCATCCTCTTCGGCGGGCTGGGCGAGCGGATCGAGATCACGCATCGCGCCCACAGCCGCGACAACTTCGCCTGGGGTGCCATCCGCGCCGCCGGCTGGCTCACCGGCAAGCCCCCCGGCCTCTACAGCATGCTGGACGTGCTCGGGCTGAGAACCAACGCGTAACCCG
>JBHGAX010000199.1:0-7629 GCA_041946635.1 Methylomirabilales bacterium (SeqCode) | reverse complement strand
CCGTCACGTCCCGCACGATGGCCACCGCCGTCTCGCCGCCCGCGCGGCGCGGGTAGAGGCTCAGCTCGGCCCAGAAGACGCGCCCGTCGCGGTCGCGCAGCCGCACCTCGGCGGAGCCGCCGACCATCTGGCCACCCAGGCCAAAGCGCCGGCGCACGGCCTCGCGCTCCTCGGGCGGGACGAGGAGCCCGGCCAGGTCCCGGCCGAACACGTCGGCCGTGGCGTACCCGAACTGCCGCTGCGCCGCCTCGTTCCAGAAGCGGATGCCGCCGTGCGCGTCCAGCAGGACGATCGCGTCGTGCGCCGCCTCCACCAGCGGGGCGTACTCCGCCTTGGCCTCGGTGAAGAGGCTGGCCAGCTCCTGGCTCACCGGCACCCCGCGGGGAGGCACGATGCTCACCAGGGCGGTGAGCAGGGACGCCCCCGCCAGGTAGTGGGCGAAGCGCCCGACCCAGCTCACGGGACTGCCGGGCGGCCCGGCCACGAGCAACGCCAGCAGGCCGGTGCCGAGCAGCGCCAGGCTCACGGCGTACCAGCGCAGGAACTCCCGCCCCACCTTGGCGTACATCACCTCGACGAGCACGGCCGCGAGCCCGAACAGGCCGGTGGCGGCCAGCAGGACCTGCCGGGACAGCCGCGTGGCCCCCTGCCCGGGGACGGAGAAGGGGGGGAGCAGGCCGTACCAGGCCGCGGCGGTGACGGCGGCGATGGCCGCCAGCACCAGGAGGTGCGCGACGACCAGCCGGGCGGTCTTGCGCGCACCCCGCGGGTCGCCGGTGAACGTCGCGCCGCCCAGCGCCCCCAGGACGTGCAGCGAGGCGCTGAGGAGCGCCGAGGCGCCGTGCAGCGTGACCGCCGAGTTGTCGGCCTGCAGGTTGTGGAGGACGACGGAGACGTGGCTCCCCAGCCCGAAGGCCAGGACGCCGGCCCCGAGGAACAGGAGTGCCGTGGCGCCGCCGAAGGCATAGCCCCACGCGGCGAGGTACGTCACGATCAGCGACGCGGCCGAGATCAGGGCGAAGTTCAGGGTGTGGACGAGGAGGGGCGGGTCGTAGGCGAAGGGAAGCTCCAGCGCGGCGAGCAGCAGGATGCCGCCGGCCGTGAGGGGCACGGGCAGCCAGGCCAGGCGGGTGAGGGTGGCGAGCCGGCTCCCGGCCTGCCGCTGCTCGCGTGGGGGGCTCCAGCGTCCCGGCACGGCGCGTGGGGCTCGCGGCATATGGCATCCTCGGGGCACCCGTCCCGCGTGCCCTCGCAAGGGGAGAGGACTGCCTCTCTCCCGCAGGGAGACGGGCCGTGGGGTGCCCTGGTGAACGGAAGGTTGCCGATCGGGGAGCAGGGGCGGGATCACTCTAGAGAAGGGCTCTCCCAGCGTCAAGGCGACCGTGCCGGATGTCTGGTGGGGCGCGAGAGCCGCGCCCGGGCCGTGGTGAAAGAAGCGCTTGCCTTCCGGGCCTGTTGGGGCAAGAGTGAAGGCCGCGCACGTTGGAGCAGTCACGGACCATGACGACGCCTCGACGGCCTCGCGCCGACGACCCCCTGGCCGCGTTCCAGCCGGCCGTGCAGGACTGGTTTCGGGCCAGCTTCCCGGCACCCACGCGGGCCCAGGCCCTGGCCTGGCCCGAGATCCTGGCCGGCCGGTCCACGCTGGTCCTGGCGCCCACCGGGTCGGGGAAGACCCTCGCGGCGTTCCTGGCCGCCCTCCAGCACGTCATGTTCTCGCCGCCGCCGCCGCGCGAGCGGCGCTGCCGCGTCCTCTACGTCTCGCCCCTGAAGGCGCTGGCCGTGGACGTGGAGCGGAACCTGCGCGCGCCGCTGGCCGGGATCGCGCGCGAGGCCGCCCGCCGGGGCGAGGCCGCCCGGCCGCCCGCCGTGGCCATCCGCTCCGGCGACACGCCGGACGTCGAGCGCGCGCGCATGGCCCGGACGCCGCCCGACATCCTGATCACCACGCCCGAGTCCCTGTTCCTCCTCCTCTCCTCCGCCGTGCGCGAGATGCTCCGGGCCGTGGAGGCCGTCATCCTCGACGAGGTCCACGTGCTGGTGGGCAGCAAGCGGGGCGCCCACCTGGCGCTCTCGGTGGAGCGCGTGGCGGAGCTGGCGGGCCGCGAGCTGCAGCGCGTGGGGCTCTCCGCCACGCAGCGGCCCCTGGAGGTGGTGGCCCGCTACCTGGGCGGCGGGGCGCCCGGTCGCCGCTGGACGCCGCGGCCGGTGGCCATCGTGGACGCCGGCGCGCGGAAGGCCTACGACCTCACCGTCGAGGTGCCGGTGGAGGACATGGCGCGCCTGGGCGAGGTCCTGGACCCCGCCGGCGGCGAGATCCCGGAGGGGCCGGCCGCCCTGGCGCAGCGGCGCTCCATCTGGCCCGCCATCCACCCCCGCCTCCTGGCCCTCATCCGCGCGCACAAGTCCACCATCCTCTTCGTGAACTCGCGCCGGCTGGCCGAGCGGCTGGCCGCCGCCCTGAACGAGCTGGCCGGCGAGGAGCTGGTGCGGGCCCACCACGGCTCCCTGGCCCGCGAGGAGCGGCAGCGCGTCGAGGACCTGCTGAAGGCGGGCCGCCTGCCGGCGCTGGTGGCCACCTCCACGCTGGAGCTGGGCATCGACATGGGCGCGGTGGACCTCGTGATCCAGATCGAGACCCCGCCCTCCGTGGCCAGCGGCATCCAGCGCATCGGGCGGGCCAGCCACCAGGCCGGGGCGGTGTCCCGCGGGGTGCTCTTCCCGAAGTACCGGGGCGACCTGCTGGCCACGGCCGCCATCACCCGGGCCATGCTGGACGGCGCCGTCGAGGAGACCCGCATTCCGGCCACCCCCCTGGACGTCCTGGCCCAGCACCTCGTCTCGCTCGTCCTGGCCGGCGAGCGGAGGGTGGACGACCTCCACGCGCTCGTCCGCCGGGCGGCCCCCTACGCCGCGCTGCCGCGCGGCCAGCTGGAGGGCGTGCTGGACATGCTCTCGGGCCGCTATCCCTCCGAGCGCTTCGCCGAGCTGCGGCCGCGGCTGGTCTGGGACCGGCTGCGGGGAACGGTGCGGGCGCGCGAGGGCGCCCGGGCGCTCGTGGTCGCCAACGCCGGCACCATCCCGGACCGGGGCCTCTACGGCGTGTTCCTGGCGGGGGAGGAGCCCGGCGCCGACGGCCGGCGGGGCGGCCGCCGCGTGGGCGAGCTGGACGAGGAGATGGTCTTCGAGACGCGGGTGGGGGACGTGTTCGTCCTGGGCGCCTCCAGCTGGCGCGTGGCGGAGATCACCCGGGACCGCGTGCTGGTCGTCCCGGCGCCCGGCGAGCCGGGGCGGCTGCCCTTCTGGAAGGCCGACCGGCCGCCCCGCCCGGTGGACCTCGGGCGCGCCATCGGCCGGCTGACCCGCGAGCTGCTGGGCGTGCCGCGCGCCAAGGCCGTGGCCCGCCTCACCGCGGAGCACGCGCTCGACGCGCGCGCCGCCGAGAACCTCCTCGCCTACCTGGAGGAGCAGCGCGCCGCCACCGGGCGGCTCCCCGACGACCGCACCATCGTGCTGGAGCGCTTCCGCGACGAGATGGGCGACTGGCGGCTCTGCCTGCTCTCGCCCTTCGGCGGGCGGGTGCACGCGCCCTGGACCCTGGCCATGCAGGGCCGCCTGCGGCGCGCCGGGGAGCCCGAGATCGAGACCCTCTGGAGCGACGACGGCATCGTCCTGCGCCTGCCCGACCGCGAGCGCCCCCCGGACGCCGCCGCGCTCCTGCCCGAGCCGGAGGAGATCGAGGAGCTGGTGGTGGAGGCGCTGGGCGGCACCGCGCTCTTCGCCGCGACGTTTCGCGAGGCGGCCGGCCGCGCCCTGCTCCTGCCGCGGCGGCGGCCCGGGCAGCGCACGCCGCTCTGGATGCAGCGGAAGCGCGCGGCGGACCTCCTGGCCGCCGCGGCCGGCTACGGCTCGTTTCCCATCCTCCTGGAGGCCTACCGGGAGTGCCTGAAGGACGTCTTCGACCTCCCCGCGCTGGTGGACCTGGCGGAGCAGGTCCGGCGGCGCGACGTCCGGCTGGTGACCGTGGACACGGAGGCGCCCTCCCCCTTCGCCGCCTCGCTCCTGTTCGGCTACGTCGCCAACTACATCTACGAGGGCGACGCGCCGCTGGCCGAGCGGCGGGCGCACGCCCTCAGCGTGGACCAGCGGCAGCTGCGCGAGCTGCTGGGCGAGGCGGAGCTGCGCGAGCTGCTGGACCCGGCGGCGCTCGGCGAGCTGGAGCTCGCCCTGCAGGGCCTGGGCGAACGCCGGGTGGCCAGTCCCGACAGGCTGCACGACCTGCTCCTGCGGCTCGGGGATCTCACGCCGGCGGAGATCGCGGCGCGCGTGGCCGGCGCGCCGGCCGAGGCGGCCGCGCTGGCCGAGCGCCTCGCGGCGGCGCTGGTGGAGGAGCGCCGGGCGCTCCGCCTCCGGGTCGCGGGCGAGACGCGGGTGATCGCCGCGGAAGAGGCGGGCCGCTTCCGGGACGCCCTGGGCGTCCAGCCGCCGCCCGGCCTGCCGGCGGCCTTCCTGGAGCCGGTGCCCGACGCGCTCACGCAGCTGGTGGCCCGCTACGCCAGGACGCACGGGCCCTTCGCCGCGCGCGACGTGGCCGCGCGCTACGGCGTCGGGGCGGCGGCGGTCGAGGCCGCGCTCGGGCAGCTGGCCGGGGCCGGCCGGGTGCTGGAGGGGGAGTTCCGGCCCGGCGGCCGCGGCCGGGAGTGGTGCGACGACGAGGTCCTGGCCACGCTGCGGCGGCGGTCCCTGGCGCGGTTCCGGAAGCAGGTGGAGCCGGCGGAGCCGGCGGCGCTGGCGCGACTCCTCCTCGACTGGCAGGGCGTGGTGCCGGAGGGGACGGGCCCGGAGCCGGGGCCCGGCGCGCTGGTGGACGTGCTGGAGCGGCTGCAAGGGGCCGTCGTGCCGGCCTCCACGCTCGAGGGCGACGTGCTGCGGGCGCGGCTGCCGGCGTACCGGCCGGAGGACCTGGACGCCCTGACGGCGTCCGGGGACGTGGTGTGGGTGGGCGCGGCGCCGCTGGGGGAGCGCGACGGCAAGCTGGCTCTCTACCTGGCCGACGACCTGCCGGTGCTCCGGCGGCCGCCGGAGGAGGCGCCCGCGGGCGAGCTGCACCAGGCCATCCGCCGGGTGCTGGGCGCCCGGGGCGCGAGCTTCTTCGCGGAGCTGCACCAGGCCGTCGGCGGCCTCCCGCGCCCGCTCCTCGAGGCCCTGTGGGACCTGGTGTGGGCCGGCGAGGTGACGAACGACACGCTGGCCCCGCTCCGCGGGTTCCTGCGGCCGGCCGCCCGCGACCGCCGCGCCAGCCGCCGGCTGGCGGCCTACCGCGCGCGCCGGCCGGCGCCCGCCTCGGCCGCCGGCCGGTGGAGCCTGCTGCCCCGCCCCCCGGAGGGGGATCCCACGCCCACCGAGCGGCTCGCCGCGCTGGCCGGCCAGCTCCTGGCCCGCCACGGCGTGCTCACCCGCGACGTGGTCGCCTTCGAGGGCGTGCCGGGCGGCTTCGCGGCGCTGTATCCCGTGCTGGCGGCGCTGGAGGCGCAGGGGCGGATCCGGCGCGGGTACTTCGTGGCCGGCCTGGGCGGCTCCCAGTTCGCGGACCCCGGCGCCCTCGAGCGGCTGCGCCTGCTGCGCGACCCGCCCGAGGACGGCCCGGCGGGGGTCGTCCTGGCGGCCGCCGACCCCGCGAATCCGTATGGCGCCGCGCTCCCGTGGCCGAAGACGGCGGCGACCCTGGCGCGCGTGGCCGGGGCCCACGTGCTGCTGGTGGACGGTGCGCTGGTCCTCTACCTGTCGCGGGAGGAGCGGGAGGTGACGGCGTTCCTGCCCGAGACGGAGCCGGGGCGCACGGCGGTGGCCCGGGCCGCCGCGCGCGCGCTCGCTGGCTGGATGGACCGGAGCGGCCGCACGATGCTCGCCTGGGGCGGCCAGGCCCCGGGGCTCGGCGCGCTCGCGCCATTCCTGACGGCGGAAGGCTTTCAGCCCTGGGGGCCGGGTTTTCGGCGCAGCGGTGCTGCGCCGGCTCATGGCTCATAGCTCATGGCTCATGGTCTCGGCCATCAGCCATGAGCCATCAGCCATGAGCCACGCGCGGAGCGCGTATGCCCGAAGGCGACACGATCTGGAAGACGGCGCGGACGCTCCGCGGCGTGCTGCGCGGCCGCCCGGTGACGCGGTTTTCCTCCCCGGATCCGCGCGTGGCCGCCGCGGCGCGGCGCCTCGCGCTGGTGGGGCAGACGGTGGCCGATGTCGCGCCCATCGGGAAGCACCTCCTGGTCCACTTCTCCGGGGGCGCGGCCCTGCACACGCACCTCGGCATGCACGGCTCCTGGCACACCTACCGCCTCGGCACGCCGTGGCGGAAGTCCCCGCGTGCGGCGCGGGCGGTGATCGAGACGGCCGAGGTCCTGGCCGTCTGCTTCGGCGCCCCGCTGGTGGAGCTGCTCTCGGCGGCCGAGGCGGCCGCGCACCCCGGCCTCCGCGCCCTGGGGCCGGACCTCCTGGCCGCTGACGTCGATGCCGCCGCGGCGCGGGCGGGCCTCCGGGCGCACGATCAGGTGGAGATCGGCGTCGCGCTCCTGGACCAGACGGCGCTGGCGGGCATCGGGAACGTCTACAAGTCGGAGATCCTCTTTCTCGAGCGGGTGGATCCGTTCGTCCGCGTCGCGGCGCTGGAGGATGGAACCCTCGACCGCCTCATCGCCACGGCGGTCCGCGTGATGCGGCTGAACCTGGGCCCCGGCACCCGCCACACCCGACCCCGCCTCTCCCCGGAGCCGCTCTGGGTGTACGGCCGCGCCGGTCAGCCCTGCCGCCGCTGCGGCGCCCCGGTGCAGCGCGCCCGGCAGGGCGAGCAGCGGCGCTCGACCTACTGGTGCCCGAGGTGCCAGCGATCAGCGGCCGGCGCTCCCTGACTCACCTGGGGGGCCGTCTCGACGCCGCATTCGCCACGCTCGACACGCGCGGTTCTTGTGTGCCGTTCGCCCCGAACGTAGCGACAGCGAAGTCGAGGGGCGCGTCCGAGCTTGGGTCGGGAAGAAGCAAGGTGCCGCGTGAACGCTTGCGTTCACCGGAAGAAAAGGCGCATACTGCGCCCCGCCCGCCGCACGGGGCGGCGGCGGAACCAGGGAGACGGCATGGTCACGAGTGCAGATGTGCGACGGGCCGCGGAACGCATCGCTCCCTACGTGCGCAGGACGCCGCTGGTGCCGGTGCGCTGCGTGGCGGAGCATCCGCTGCCGAACGGCACGCTGCTCATGAAGCTGGAGTGCCTGCAGGTCACCGGCTCGTTCAAGGGGCGGGGCGCCAGCAACAAGCTGCTGTCGCTCTCCCCCGAGGAGATCCGCCGTGGCATCGTCACGGCCTCCGGCGGCAACCACGGCCTGGCCACGGCCTACGTGGGGAAGCTGGGCAACACCAGCGCCACGATCTTCCTGCCCTCGAACGCCTCGCCCGAGAAGATCCGGAAGCTGGAGCGCTGGGGCGCGAAGGTCGTCATCCACGGCAGCCAGTGGCACGAGGCCAACCAGGCGGCCCTGGCGCTGGCCGAGCGGGAAGGCCTGACCTACCTGCACCCCTTCGCCGACCCGGCGGTGATCGCGGGGCAGGGCACCGCGGCCCTGGAGATCTTCGAGCAGG
>JBHGAX010000198.1:0-7634 GCA_041946635.1 Methylomirabilales bacterium (SeqCode) | reverse complement strand
CGTTCGCCCCGAGCGGAGCGCAGCGGAGTCGAGGGGCAAGTTTCCGGCCGGCGCGAGCGGCAGCCTGAGGAGGAATCCGTGGCGTACGATGCGCACATGCTGGAGTCCATCCGGCGGGTGGAGGCGAGCCGCCCCTCGCGGCTGCACCAGACGTTCCCGCGCCTGACGCCCGAGGAGAAGCAGGCGCTCCTCAAGGGCTATCACCCGGACTACCGGCCGGAGGGCATGCGGCCCCTGCTGGTGGGGCCGAACGCGGGCGAGCGCGTGCCGCACGAGCTGGCCGACCTGCTGGAAGGCACCAGCCGCATCGACCCGGACGCGTTCAAGCTGGACGCGCCGGACGAGGACGTGGACATCCTCATCGTGGGCGGGGGCGGGGCGGGAACCTCGGCCGCGCTCATGGCGCAGGAGCGCGGGGCCAAGGTCCTGCTGGTGACGAAGCTCCGCGTCGGCGACGCCAACACCATGATGGCCCAGGGCGGCATCCAGGCGGCCGACAAGCCCAACGACTCCCCGGCCGTCCACTACCTGGACGTCATGGGCGGGGGCGGCTTCACGAACATCCCGGAGCTGGTCGAGGCGCTCACCCGCGACGCGCCGTCCGCCATCAAGTGGCTCGAGGACCTCGGGGCCATGCTGGACAAGGAGGCGGACGGGACCATGGTCTCCATCCACGGCGGCGGCACCTGCCGGCGGCGGATGCACTCGGCCCGCGACTACAGCGGGGCCGAGATCATGCGGACCCTGCGCGACGAGTTCAAGAACCAGCGCATCCCCGTGCGCGAGTTCTCGGCCGCGGTGGAGCTGGTGCTGGACGAGGGGGGCGCCTGCGCGGGCGCGATCCTCTACGACATGGAGACGGGCGAGTACAGCCTGGTCCGGGCCAAGGCCGTGATCCTGGCCACCGGCGGCATGGGGCGGCTGCACGTGCAGCGCTTCCCCTGCACGAACCACTACGGCGCCACGGCCGACGGCCTGGTGATCGGCTACCGCGCGGGCGCGCGCATGGCCTTCATGGACGCCGTGCAGTACCACCCCACCGGCGTGGCGTACCCCGAGCAGATCGTGGGGCTCCTCGTGACGGAGAAGGTCCGCGGGCTGGGCGCGCAGCTGGTCAACGCCGAGGGCCAGCGCTTCATCTACGACCTGGAGACGCGGGACACCGTCTCGGCGGCCATCATCCGGGAGTGCGGGGAGCGGGGGAAGGGCCTGCGCACCAACACGGGCATGGTGGGCGTGTGGCTCGACTCCCCCATGATCGAGCTGCTGCGGGGCGAGGGCACCATCCATCGCGCGCTGCCCGCCATGTTCCGCCAGTACGAGCGCTTCGGCATCGACATGCGCAAGCAGCCGATCCTGGTGTACCCCACGCAGCACTACCAGAACGGCGGCCTGCTCATCAACGCGCAGGCGGAGACCGTGGTGCCGAACCTGTACGCGGCCGGGGAGGTGTCCGGCGGCGTGCACGGCCGGAACCGGCTGATGGGCAACTCGCTGCTGGACATCCTGGTGTTCGGGCGGCGGGCCGGCATCGCGGCCGCCGAGCGGGTCGCGGGCGTGCGGCCGGGCCGGCTGACGCTGGATCACGTGCGCGAGTACGGCCGGCGCGTCGCGGAGAGCGGCAAGGGGACGGGCGTCCCCGCGCCCATGCTGCTGCCGAACTACGCGCGACCCGAGACGATCGCGCGGCGACACGAGCGGGCCGCCTGAGGCATTTGGCCACAAGAAGCACCAGAGGCACAGGAAGGATTCAAGGAACGAGAGCTGAACCCCCTTTGTGATGCTTGTGCTTCTTTGTGGCTCATGGTTCTCACGTTCTGAAGCGGAGACAGGCATGGCGCGAATCGGGGTCTTCGTCTGTTGGTGCGGCTCCAACATCGCGAAGACCGTTGACGTCGAGCGGGTGGCGCAGGAGGCGGCCGGCTTCCCCGGCGTGGTGCACGCCACGCACTACAAGTACATGTGCTCGGAGCCGGGCCAGGCGCTGCTGCGCCAGGCGGTGGCCGACCACCGGCTGGATCGCGTGGTGGTGGCCGCCTGCTCCCCGCGCCTGCACGAGCCGACCTTCCGCCGCTGCGCGGGGCAGGCGGGCCTGAACCCGTTCATGGCCGAGATGGCGAACATCCGGGAGCAGTGCGCCTGGGTGCACGCGGACCGGCCCACGGCCACGGCGAAGGCCATCGATCTCACGCGCATGGCGGCGGCCCGCGTGCGGCGGAACGAGCCGCTCCGCCAGGCCCAGATCCCGCTGACCAAGTCGGCCCTGGTGATCGGCGGCGGGATCGCGGGCATCCAGGCGGCGCTGGACATCGCGGAGGCCGGCTATCCCGTGACGCTGGTGGAGCGGACGCCCTCCATCGGCGGCCGCATGGCGCAGTACGACAAGACCTTCCCCACGCTGGACTGCGCGGCCTGCATCCTGACCCCGAAGATGGTGGAGTGCGGCTCGAACCCCCGGATCCGGATCCTCTCCTACTCCGAAGTCGAGTCGGTGGGCGGCTACGTCGGCAACTTCGACGTGACCATCCGCCGCCGCTCGCGGGGCGTGGACCCCGAGAAGTGCACCGGCTGCGGGGTGTGCTGGGAGAAGTGCCCCATCAAGGCCCCCTCGGAGTTCGACGGCGGGCTGGGCACGCGGAAGGCGATCTACGTACCCTTCCCCCAGGCCGTGCCCAACGTCCCGGTCATCGACCGCGCGCGCTGCACCTACTACAAGAACGGCAAGTGCAAGGTGTGCCAGAAGTTCTGCGGCCCGGGCGCCATCGCCTTCGACGCGCCGGACGAGGTCATCACCGAGAAGTTCGGGGCCATCGTGGTGGCCACGGGCTTCGACACCTGGGACGCCTCCAAGCTGGGCGAGTACGGCGGGGGCCAGCTGCCCGACGTGATCTCGGGGCTGCAGTTCGAGCGGCTGGCCAACGCCTCCGGGCCGACCGAGGGGAAGATCAAGCGGCCCTCGGACCACGCCGAGCCGAAGACCGTGGTCTTCGTGGCCTGCGTCGGCTCGCGCGACCCCGCGCACGGCCACGGCTACTGCTCCAAGGTCTGCTGCATGTACACCGCCAAGCACGCGCTGCTCCTCAGGGAGAAGGTGCCCGACGCCACGGCCTACATCTTCTACATGGACATCCGGGCCAACGGGAAGGGCTACGAGGAGTTCGTCCAGCGGGTGGTGGAGCGCTACGACGCCACCTACGTGCGCGGGCGCGTCTCGCGGATCTACGCCGAGGACGGCCAGTACGTGGTGAAGGGCGCGGACACGCTGCTGGGCGTGCCGGTGGAGGTGCGGGCCGACATGGTGGTGCTGGCGACCGCCATGGAGGCGCGGGCGGACGCCGTGGACCTGGCGCGCAAGGTGGGCCTGGCCACCGACCAGGACCGGTGGTTCACCGAGGCGCACCCCAAGCTCCGGCCGGTGGAGGTCCTGACCTCCGGCGTGTTCCTGGCGGGCGCCTGCCAGTACCCCAAGGACATCCCCGACACCGTGGCCCAGGCGTCGGGCGCCGCGGCCAAGGTGGCGGACCTCTTCGCCAAGCCGCACCTCCTGTCCGAGCCGATGATCGCGGCGGTGGACGAGGGCCAGTGCGCCGCCTGCCTGCTCTGCGAGAGCGTCTGCCCGTTCACGGCCATCGCGGCGGTCGAGATCACGGACCCGGCCACGCGGAAGCCCCGGCGGGTGGCCCGGGTGAACGAGGGCCTCTGCCACGGCTGCGGCACCTGCGTGGCGGCGTGTCGCTCCGGCTCCGTGCGGCTGCGCGGCTTCAGCGACGATCAGGTGCTGGTCCAGCTCGCCGCGCTGGGCCTGGGGAGGCGGCCATGACGGCACCCGCGCCGCAGGCACGCGGCAACGGCTGGGAGCCGCTCATCGCGGCCTTCCTGTGCAACTGGTGCTCCTACGCGGGGGCCGACCTGGCGGGCTCCAGCCGGCTGAGCTACCCGGCCAACATCCGGGTGGTGCGGGTGCCCTGCTCCGGCCGGGTGAACCCCCTCTTCGTGCTGGACTGCTTCAAGCGGGGCTTCGACGGCGTGCTGGTGGCCGGCTGCCACCCGGGGGACTGCCACTACGCCAAGGGCAACTACTACGCGCGGCGGCGCCTGCCGCTGCTCCGCGAGTTCCTGGGCTACCTGGGCATCGAGCCGGACCGCGTGCAGATCGACTGGGTGTCGGCCTCGGAGAGCGGGCGCTTCGCCGAGGTGGTGCAGGCGCTCACCGAGCGGGTGAAGGCGCTGGGGCCCATGGGGACGCGGCTCAGCGCCTGGCCCGAGCCGTGTGGAGGGGTGCTGGAGGATTCCGCGGCATGCGGGCGGGTGGAGCCATGAGGGACGTGGAGGCCCGGGTCCGCGAGACGGCCGCCCGGCTGCTCGCCGAGAAGCGCGTGGAGACCGTGCTGGGGTACGCGGGCGGGAGCGTGCCGTTCCGCACGGCGCCGGCCTTCGTGCGGGCCGCCGGGGATGCCGGCCGGCTGGTCTGGAACCGCTTCTGCACGAACAACCTGGCCCTCTACGTCCCGCGGCTGGCGGCCCGCGGCCCCGTGGCCGTGGTGGCCAAGGGCTGCGACGCGCGGGCGATCGCGGTGCTCCTGCAGGAGCACCAGCTGGTCCGCGAGCGGGTGCTGGTGCTGGGCGTGCCGTGCCCGGGCCTGGTGGACGCCGGGCGCCTGGGCGCCCGCGTGCACCTGCGGGACGTGTGGGACGCGGCCGAGGCCGGCGGGGAGCTGCGGGTCGGGACCCCGCAGGGCGAGCGGCGCATCCCGCTGTACGAGGTGCTCCTGGAGGACTGCCGGGCCTGCGAGCACCCCACCCCGGCCCTCGCGGACGAGCGGCTCGGCGAGGCGGTCCGGCTGCCGGCGGGCGAGGCGTCGCCCGGAGCGCGGGGGCTCCTCGCGGGCTCCGCCGACGAGCGCCTGCGGGCCTGGCGCGCGCACCTGGACCGCTGCCTGCGCTGCTACGCGTGCCGCGCGGCCTGCCCGGCGTGCTACTGCCGGACCTGCTTCGCGGACAAGCCGGCGCCGCGCTTCGTGTCCAAGGCGAACCGGAGCGAGGAGACCTGGATGTTCCACGCGGGCCGGGCCTTCCACCTGGCCGGCCGCTGCGTGGAGTGCGGGGCGTGCGAGCGGGCCTGCCCCGCCCACATCCCGCTCACCGCGCTGACGCGCGCGCTCGGCAAGCTGGTGCACGAGCGCTTCGACCACGTGGCCGGCCTCGACCCCGGCGCCGCCCCGGCCCTCGGCACCTACCGCGACACCGATCCCGAGCCGGGGGACAGACCTTGAACCGCCAAGGCGCCAAGGACGCCAAGAATCGAAGGTTCCTTCGGATAATGAAGGATCCTCGCGCCTGTGACGGTCTCGGGGGATCGTTGGTCCGAGGTGTCCCCTCTCCCTCCGTGGAGGGAGAGGGCCAGGGTGAGGGCGGCACCATCGCGCGCTTGGCGTCTTGGCGGTTCACGTCTTCTTCCAGTAGGCGAGGCGCATGACTGATCGCGTGATACAGAAGGCGGACCTGGCGACCTGGCTCCGGCGCCTGCAGGCGAGCCGCCGGCTCGTCTGGCCGACGGCGGAAGGCGAGGGCGTGACGCGGTTCCGCGCGGCGCAGCCGGACGGCGCGCCGGTCCTCGAGGGCGCCCGCGCGACCTGGAGCCCGAAGGAGCACCTGCTGCCGCAGACCGAGCCCCTCTTCATGTACGGCGGGTCGGGGGCGTCGCTGACGCTCCGGCCGGCGGCCCCGCCCGCGCAGCCGCTGGTGATCTTCGGCGTGCGGCCCTGCGATGGGCGGGCCATCACCACGCTGGACCGGGTGTTCCTCAAGCGCAAGGAGCGGGATGCGATCTACGAGGCGCGGCGGCTCCGCACGGTCCTCGTGGGCCTGGCGTGCAGCGAGCCGGACTGGGGCTGCTTCTGCACCTCCGTGGGAGGATCGCCGGCGGGGAGGGAGGGCCTGGACCTGCTGCTGACCGACCTCGGCGACCGGTACCACGTGGCCGTGCTGACGCAGGACGGGGGCGAGCTGGCCGACGATCCGGCCATGCGGGCCGCCCGCACGGCCGACCGGGACGCGGCGACCCAGGCGAACGCCCGGGCCGAGGCCCTGCTGCCCAGAGCCTTCGACCTGGACGCCGCGCTCGCGGGCATCGCCTGGGACTCCCCGGCCTGGCAGGCGCTGGCCGAGCGCTGCCTGGGCTGCGGCGCCTGCAGCCTGGGCTGCCCGACCTGCCACTGCTTCGACATCCAGGACGAGGAGAGCGCCGGCGGCGGCGTGCGGCTGCGCTGCTGGGACACCTGCCAGTTCGAGGAGTTCACCAAGATGGGCGCGGGGCACAACCCGCGCATGAGCCAGACGGAGCGCACCCGGCAGCGGGTGATGCACAAGTTCCGCTACCTGGTGGAGGAATTCGGGGTGGTGGCCTGCACCGGCTGCGGCCGCTGCGTGCAGAGCTGCCCCGTCAACATCGACCTGCGCGCCGTGCTGCGGGAGCTTGCGGGATGAGCCAGGCGGGAAGCATCTACCTGCCCAGGATCGCCAGGATCGACGCGGTGGTCGAGGAGACCTGGGACACCAAGACCTTCCGGGCGGTCTTCGCCGACGAGGCCGTGCGGAGGAGCTTCACGTACCAGCCCGGACAGTTCCAGGAGGTGTCGGTCTTCGGCGTGGGCGAGTCCACCTTCTGCCTGACGTCCACCCCGACGCGGCCCGGCTTCATCGAGTTCTCCGTGAAGCGCGTGGGTGCCGTCACGTCCGCCCTGCACGAGATGGGCGAGGGCGATGCGGTCGGGATCCGCGGCCCGTACGGCAACTGGTTTCCCGTGGCGTCGCTCAAGGGCAAGCACCTCGTGTTCGTGGGCGGCGGGATCGGGATGGCGCCGCTCCGCTCGCTCCTCAACTACTGCCTGGACCGGCGGGAGGAGTTCGGCCACATCGACATCTTCTACGGCGCCCGCACGCCGGGCGACCTCTGCTACACGCGGGAGTTCGACGCGTGGCGCAGCGCGCCGGACACGAGCGTCTACCTGACCGTGGATCGGGGCGACGACAAGTGGGACGGGAAGGTGGGCGTGGTGCCGGCCTACGTCCGCGACGTCGCGCCCTCCTCGAAGAACGCCGTGGCCGTGACCTGCGGCCCGCCCGTCATGATCAAGTTCACCCTCCCCGAGCTGGCCAAGCTCGGCTTCACCGACGAGCAGATCATCACCACGCTGGAGATGAAGATGAAGTGCGGCGTGGGCAAGTGCGGCCGGTGCAACATCGGCAAGACCTACGTCTGCCTCGACGGCCCCGTCTTCACCTACGCCCAGATCCGCCAGCTCCCGCCGGAGTTCTAGCAGGCGGCTGAAAGCGGCCCATCTGCGGCGTGGCCCCGCCTCGGCGCTCGCTGCGGCGTACCTGCAGTACGCCTCGCTCGGCCCTCGGCGAGGCGCCTTGCACCAGGGCCGTTTTGAGCAGCCTGAGGGCACCGAGTCCTTCCGCGACGCTAGGCCGCAGAAGGGGCGGCACCGCCGAGACGCCGAGAGCGCCAAGGACGCCAGGTGTGGGGGCGCGTCCCCTCCCGGGGGCGAACGGAAGCGGGCCGGAGGTTGGGGGCCGCTCCCTGCAGTTTACCCGAGCGCGCGCAATGCGTATAATGCCGGCCGGGGAGG
>JBHGAX010000197.1:0-7735 GCA_041946635.1 Methylomirabilales bacterium (SeqCode) | reverse complement strand
ATTTCCACCTGGCGCTCCGTTCCGTCATCGCTCACGCCCGGTTCTTGCCATGAGCCATGAGCGGCGAAGCCTACTTCGCCGCGTCGGCGATGGCCTTGTTGGCCAGCCGCTCGGCCTCGGCCAGCGCGGGCTCCACCTGGGCCTCGTGGTGCCAGACCTTCTGGATGGCGCCGCCCACCGCGTCCATCACGCCGTTGAAGCCGAGGTTGATGGGCAGCTTCTTGCCGTAGGGGTAGAGCTGCTTCAGCCCCATGTTGTACGGGTCGGACTTGAACGGCTCCTTGCCCCAGTTGACCTGGTAGCGCGGGGAGGCGTTGTACTTCTTGCAGAGCTCGTAGTCCTTGTCCACGCTGTTGATCCACTCGATGGCCTGCCAGGCCTCGGCCTTGTTCCTGGCCTGCTTCGGCACCGAGTAGAGCCAGCCGCCCAGGAGGGTCACCGGCTTGTCGCCGGCCTTCCGCGCGGGGGGCAGCGCCATCCCCCACTTCAGGTCGGGGGCCTCCTTGGGCTGCCGGGCGCGGATGCTCACCGTCTCGCTGATCTGCATGGAGGCGATGCCCTTCAGGAAGGCGGCGCGCGGATCCGGGAAATTCAGGCTGGTGGACTTGTCCACGTCCAGCATGTCGAGGACCAGCTGGAGCGCCTCCCGGCCCCCCGCGGTGTTGATCACGGCCTTCCCGCCCCGCAGGCGGTTGGGGTCGTCCACGAGCTGCATCCCGCCGCCCACCAGCGCCCAGAAGTGCTTGTGCACGATGCCGTGCGGGTGGCCGACGTGGCGGATCGCGTAGCCCACGCGGGTGATGTTGCCCTGCGCGTCGCGCTTCACCAGCTTCTTGGAGTACTCGCGCAGCTCAGCCCAGGTCCGAGGCGCCCGCTCCGGGTCGAGGCCCGCCTCCCGGAAGTGATCCTTGTTCCAGGTGAGGCCGTACACGTCGATCCCGTACTGCACGTAGCCCCACATGCGGCCGTTGCCGTAGTCGGACAGCTCCTTGATCTCGGGCGAGACGGCCGACAGCCAGGCCTTCGCCTTGGCATCCGCCACCGGCTCCAGCATCTCCTCCTTGAGGAAGCCGGGGATCCAGGAGCTGTCGATGAACAGGATGTCCGCGATGTTCCTCCCCGCCGCGGCGGCGAAGATCTTCTGCTGCATGGTGTCGTAGTCCATGCCGACGGCCTCGACCTTGATGCCGGTCTTGGCCTCGAAGTCCGCGAAGAGCGTCTTGTCCGAGAAGTGGGCCGCCCCTGCCGTGATGTCGCCGGCCGGGTACCAGAGGGTGATTGTCTTGGCGCCGGCCATGGCGGCCGGCGCGGCCGCGAGCAGCACGGCCAGGGCAAGGCACGCGACTCTGAGGGTTCGCATGGCGCGTTCCTCCTTGGGTGAGGGGCCGACACGTCGTCGTGCGCGGCAGGACGCCGGAGCGCGGACGCTATCATGCATGTCCTGCGCGCGGGGGACTCGAGGATTATCCTCCCGGCCTTTCGCGGCCGTCAAGCTTTCGCGAGCCAGGGGCGGTCGGGGCGGGGCGGGACCGTTGACAGGCGGGCACAGCGGGTATAGCGTCCGCGTGGGTCACGACGGAGGAGGATCACGCATGAACCGGGACGCGAGGGAGCGGCTGGCGATCCACGGCGGTCCAAAGGCGAAGCGGACTCCATTCCCGGCGGGCAAGCGGCACGGGGACCTGGAGAAGAAGTACCTCGAGGAAGTCATCGACTCCGACATGCTGTTCTTCTACCTGGGCACCAAGGTGCGGGCGCTGGAGCGGCGCTTCGCCGAGATGTACGGGATGAAGCACTGCATCGCCTGCAGCAGCGGCACGGCGGCGGTCCACATGGCGGTGGCGGCGCTCCAGCTGCCGGTGGGGAGCGAGGTCATCACCTCGGCCATCACGGACATGGGCTCCCTGACCGGCATCCTGTACCAGGGGCTGGTTCCGGTGTTCGCCGACGTGGACCCGGACACGCTGAACATGACGCCGGGGACCGTTCGCCAGCGCATCACGGCGAAGACCAGGGCCATCGTGGTCGTGCACCACGCGGGGCTGGCGGCGGACATGGACGGGTTCCTGGCCCTCGGCCGGGAGACCGGCATCCCGGTGGTGGAGGACTGCGCGCAGTCGTACTGCTGCTACTACAGGGGACGCCTGGCCGGGACCATGGGGGTGATCAACTCCTTCTCGCTGAACCACTTCAAGCACATCACCTGCGGCTCGGGCGGCCTGGTCCTCACCGACGACGACGCGCTCCGGTACCACGCCTCGCTCTTCCTGGACAAGTGCTACCAGCGGGACGAGGGGATCCGGGACCCCTTCTTCCTGGCGCCCAACTACCAGATGACGGAGCTGCAGGGGGCCGTGGCCCTGGCCCAGCTGGAGAAGGTCGAGAGCATCGTGGCGGCGCGCAGCCGCCTGGGGATGCAGCTGGACGCCTCCCTGCGGCAGATCCCCGGCATCACGCCGCAGGCCACGCCCGAGGGCTGCCGGCACGGCTACTTCCTCTACGTGTTCCGGCTGGACCTGGACCGGCTCCGCTGCACCAGCGAGCAGTTCTCCGAGGCGCTGGCCGCCGAGGGGATCCCGAACAAGCCCCGCCTCATCACGGGGGGCATGCCGGTCTACCAGTACCGCATCTTCCGGAACCGCTCGGCGTTTCCCGGGACCGAGTGGCCCCTGCAGGGCCGCCTCTACGGCAAGGGCGACTGCCCGGTCGCCGAGGCGGCCTTCGACCGCTGGATCACCACCAACATCTACGAGCACTACACCGCCACGGACATCCAGGAGATGGCGCACGGGATCGCCAAGGTGGCGCACTACTTCTTCCGGCTGTAGGTGCACGTCATGAACGGACGCCAGGTACCGTCCTCGTCCCGCATATGGGAGGTGAGTACGCGGTGGGCGTCGCTCTTGCGCTCCATCACGTCAGCTTCGCGAGGCGAGCGTGGATGCCAGCGACGCTTCCAGCCGGTCGTAGCTCGCGGCCACGCCCTGTTCCATGCCGGTCTTCCGCGCGCCGTCGCGGGCTTCCCGCGACTGGTAGCGCACCACCGTGACGAGGGTCGTGGCCCCGTCGTACTCCGTGAGCGTCGTCGTCACCAGCGTCTCGCCGCCCGTCCAGTCCTGGTCGAACAGCTCGGTGTGGACGATCCGCTCGGGCGGCACGATCTCGCGGTACACGCCGCGCACCCCCATCGCGCGGCCATCCTGGCCGCGCCAGACGAAGCGAAAGGCGCCCCCCGCCCGCAGATCGACCTCGCAGACCGGCATCGACCAGCCCGGCGGCCCGAGCAGCCAGCGCTGGAGCAATGCCGGCGTGGTGAGCGCCTCGAAGACCAGGCCGCGCGGGGCATCGAACACGCGGGTCATCACGATCTCGCGCTCCGTCGGCGTCGTGACCTTCAGTGCTCCCGGACTCATCGTCGCTCACCTCCCGGCACGGCGGCGGCGCGTCGCAGCTCGCTCTCGCGGACCATGTCGCTCAAGTCCGCAACCGGGCGAATCTCGAAGGGGCCGGCCTTCACGCCGGGGTGCCGGGACATCAGCTCGATGGCGTGGTCGAGGTCTCTCGCCTCGAGCACGAGGATCCCGCCCAGCTGCTCCTTCGTGGCCGCGTATGGCCCTTCGCTGACGGCCACCTTCCCGTTCTTCCAGCGCAGCGTCACGGCCCGGCGGGCGCTCTCCAGGGCTTCCCCGCCGACGAAGTGGCCGTTCCGGCGCAGGACGTCATCGTAGGCGAAGCACTCGTCCACCATGGCGTTCCGCTGGCCTTCGGACATCGTCTCCCAGGCCTGCTCCTCCATGTACCCGAGGCATACGAACTTCATGGCTCCTCCGCTCGCCGCGACGCCGCGGCGGCTCAGTGTTTCCCCGCGAGCATCCCCTGCAGGCGCTTCTGCAGCTCCTCCATCGGGACGTCTTCCTTGTGCGTGGCCACCCACCAGAGATGCCCGAAGGGATCCTCGAGCTGGCCCGAGCGGTCGCCGTAGAACTGGTCCATCACCGGCTTGCGCTGCTTGGCGCCGGCGGCGAGGGCGCGATTGAAGAACGCGTCCACGTCCTCGACGTACAGGTGGATGCTGACCGGCGATCCGCCAAGCCGCTCCGGCGACGCCCCGCCATGCTCGGGGAATTCGTCCGAGAGCATGATGAGCGAGTCCCCGAGGCGGATTTCCCCGTGGCCGAGCCGGCCGTCGGGCATCATCAGCTTGAAGGTCTCGGTCGCGCCGAAGGCCTTCTTGTAGAACTCCAGGGCCTTGGCGCCGTTCTTCACGGTGAGGTACGGGGTCACGGTGCGGTGTCCGGCGGGTACGGGCTTCGCGCTGCTCATCGGTGGCCCTCCTTGGCCTGTGGGCGTGCACGTTCTCGAGTGTCCACTCTACGAGCGCGCGCAGGCGCGCTCCTTGCCGGCGCTTCAACCCTGCATGCGGTGGCCGAGCCAGACGAGTGCGGCCCCCAGCCGCCGCAACAGCGAGCCGCCGCCCCCTCTGTGGCGGGCGGCGCGCCGGTGCTCCACATGGCGGATGGCCTCTTGAATCTGCGCCTTGGCCATCCGCAGCGCGATCTGGGCATCCACCTCCATCGACATCCCTCCGTTGAGAGCCGTCCGGCCGCGCCGGCCGACCGAGTTCCGACGCCAACCGGTCAGGCCGCGGCCAGGCGGTTCGCGGTCCAGTGGCTCGTGGGCCCCTGGCCCTGCTCCGGGTCCCGGGCTCGAAGGACGACCCGGTACGACCGGCAGTTCTCCGGGTCCAGGGCGGTGAAGACCTCATCCACCACGGCCAGCACGGTCGCGACGGCGGCCGGCTGGAGGAAGGGCACCGCCATGGAGATCTCCCACGGGCCCCGCCGCGGCTTCGTCACCACCGGCGAGACGATGGGGCCGAGCCTCGCGTCCAGGGCATCGGTGAGCGCAATCTGGCGCTCCACCGCCTCGTCCCGGCGCTTCCGGTGCCCGTCGAGCAACGCCCAGGAGCCGGCACCCAGCGCCAGCCCCAGGAGAAAGACCGCCGCCATACCGATCAGCATGAGGACACCGGTCACGACTGCCTCCATGCCAGCCTCCTGACCCCGCTCAGATGGGGCGCGAAATCCGCGTGGCCGTGGGCAAATCCCCGTTGCGACGTTCAGGGTCGCGCGAGGTCCAGAAGCAGGGTCGGTGCCACCGCGCCGGCGCTTAACCGTGCGATGGTGAAGGGTCGAGGCTGTGGGCAGCGGGCCGGGTCGCGGACGGTGTGCGCGGGTGCACGGAGGGATGCGCATCGGCAGACGGATTGTCTGGAAATGGACGCCCGAACGGGCAGTCTCAGGGAGTTCCAGGGCTGCCCGCTACGCGCTGATCCCGAATCGCTTGAGCCGCGTGTGCAGCTGCGTCCGGGTGATGCCGAGGAGCGCGGCGGCCTGGGTCTTGTTGCCCCCGGTGCGCTGCAGGATGGCGCGGATGGCCCGCCGCTCCATGTCGGCGAGCGTCTCCGGGGGGGAGGCGTCGGCTGCCCGGTCCCGGCCTGTCGTGCTCGCCGGGCTCCCCGCCCGATCCAGGTCGAAATGCGCCGCCGTGAGCAGCCCTCCCTCGGCGAGGATGAGGGCGCGCTCGACCGCGTTGGCCAGCTCCCGGATGTTGCCCGGCCAGGCGTAGGACCGCAGCACCTCCAGCGCATCCCGGCTGAGCCCGGCGCCGCCCCTGCCCAGCTTGGGGGCCAGCTCGGTCACGAAGTGGTTGGCCAGCAGCAGCACGTCGTCGCCGCGCTCGCGGAGCGCGGGGAGATGCACCGGGAAGACGTGCAGCCGGTAGTACAGGTCCTCCCGGAACGCCCCCTCCTCCACCGCCCTGGCCAGATCCCGGTTCGTGGCGGTGAGCAGGCGCACGTCCGCCCGCAGCGTCGCCGTCCCGCCCACCCGCTGAAACTCGCGCTCCTGCAGGACCCGGAGCAGCTTGGCCTGGGTGCTCGGGGGAAGCTCGGCGACCTCGTCCAGGAGCAGCGTCCCGCCCGCGGCCAGCTCGAAGCGTCCGGGCTTCTGCTTGTCCGCGCCCGTGAACGCGCCCCGCTCGTGGCCGAACAGCTCCGCCTCCACGAGCGTCTCGGGCAGGGCGGCGCAGTTCACCGCGACGAACGGCCCCTCGGCGCGCCGGCTGGCGTGATGGATGGCCCGGGCCACCAGCTCCTTCCCCGTGCCGCTCTCGCCCGTGAGGAGCACCGCGGTCTCCGTCGGCGCGACCTTGGCGGCGCGGGCGAGGGCCTCGCGGAGGGCCGGCGCGCGCCCGAGGATCCGGTCGAAGCCGTACCGGTCCTCCAGCTCCTGCCGGAGCGTGGTGAGCCGCTGCTCCAGCTGCCGGGTGCGCCCCTCGGCCAGCGCCAGGCGCCGCTGCTCGTGGGCCAGCCGCTGGTGCTGGACCGCCAGGACCACCTGCGCCGCGATGCCGGTGGCCAGCTCCACGTCCACCGCGCCGAACCAGTAGGGCCGGCGCTTGCCGAAGTAGAGCCCGCCCCCCACGCGCTCGCCGAAGCGGAGCGGGACGATCAGGCAGGAGCGGGCGCCCCCCTCCAGGATCCGCCGATCGCCGGGCAGGGTGCGGTCCAGCTCCGCCGCCGCGTCCTGGATCACGACTGCCTCCCCCGCGGACACGCGCTGCGTGAAGGAGTAGTGCTCCAGCGGAATCCGCTCCGGGGGTCCGGGCGCGTCCGGCGGGCTCACCTTGGCGAGCAGCTCCAGGTCCCGGCCGCTGGCCGAGACGAGGAGGGCCCCCATCACGTCGAAGTCCAGGATGGGCCGGACGGCGGTGGCCAGGCGGCCGAAGACGTCCCGGGCATCCAGGCTCGTTCCCAGGACTTCCGTCAGGCCGCCCACGGCGCGCAGGCGGCTGCGCAGCTCCCGCTCGCGGTGCAGCAGGACCGCGCTGTGGATGAACGGCGCGATGAGCGCCGCGATCTGGCGCAGCGCGGCGAGGTGGGCCGGCGTGTACGTGTGCGGGCGCAGGCTGGTGGCCACGAGGGCGCCGATCACCCGGCCCCCGCTCTCCAGGGGGACCAGGACCCCCGAGCGGATGCCCGCCGCCAGGAGCCGCCGCTCGTAGGGGTTCGGGTTCGTGTATCGCGGGTCGGAGGCGAAGTCGTGCACCAGCAGGGCCTGTCCCGCGAAGACGTCCCGGATGATCCACTCGTCCACGATGTAGCGCGCCGCGGGCGCGAAGGCCGTCGTGTAGTGCTCGTCGTGGAGGAGCAGGCCGGGCGGGGCATGCTCGGCCACGACCGTGAAGGTCCGCCCCTCGTCCTCCAGGTGGTCGATGACGAGCCGGTCGTGGGGCAGGATGCCGCGGAGGCGCTGGGAGAACTCCTCCAGGAAGCGGTGCGGGTCCAGCTGCTCCTGCATGGCCCGCCCGATCGCCTCGAGGGCGGCCAGGAGGTCGGGGTCCGCGAGGGCGACGCTCATGGCGCGGCCAGGCCGTAGCGCTTGAGGCGGGTGTGGAGCTGCGTGCGCGTGATGCCCAGGGTCGCGGCGGCCTGCGTCTTGTTGCCCCGGGCGTGCTGCAGCGCGGCCAGGATGGCCCGCCGCTCCAGGTCGGCGAGCGCCTCGGGCACCCCGGGCTCCGCCGGCTGCTCGCCGGCGTCCGCCCGCCGGGGCGCCATGGCGCCGTCCAGGCCGAAGTGGGCGGCGGTCAGCAGGCCGTCCTCGGCCAGGATGAGGGCGCGCTCGACGGCGTTGGCCAGCTCCCGGATGTTCCCGCGCCAGGGGTGGCGGCGCAG
>JBHGAX010000196.1:0-7740 GCA_041946635.1 Methylomirabilales bacterium (SeqCode) | reverse complement strand
GGTCGGCCTGGGGCCATCCACCTCGGAGGAGAAGGAGGCAACCCAATGAACGCTCGATGGCTGGCAGCGCTCCTCGTGCTCGGCCTGGCCCTGCCGCTCGCGGCCGGCGCGGCCGAGGAACCCTTCCCCACCCGTCCCATCACGCTCGTGGCTCCCTTCCCGCCCGGCGGCCAGGCGGATCTGATGGCCCGGCCGACGGCCGCGGCCATGGAGAAGCTGCTGAAGAGCCCCGTGGCGGTGGTGAACAAGACGGGCGCGGCCGGCGCGGTGGGCATGGCCTACGTGGCCAACTCGAAGCCGGATGGGTACACGCTGCTCATGGCCCTGTCCAGCATCTCCATCATCCCCGAGGCCGACAAGCTCTTCGACCGGAAGCCGGCCTACACCATGGATCAGCTCGTGCCCATCGCGCTGGTCTCGGCCGACCCCACCATCCTGGTCTGCCGGAGCGACCGGCCCTGGAAGAGCGTGAAGGAGCTGGTGGAGGACGCCAAGAAGCGCCCCAACCAGATCGCCTACTCCTCCTCGGGCATCTACGGCACCCTGCACATGGCCATGGAGATGCTGGTCCACTCGGCCGGCATCCAGCTGAAGCACGTGCCCACGGGCGGCGCCGCGCCGGCGCTCACCGCGCTCCTGGGCGGCCACGTGGACTGCATGGCCGGCGGCCCGGCGAGCGTCCTGGCCCAGATCAAGGCCGGGAAGCTGCGCGCCCTGGCCGGCTGGGGCGACAAGCGCCTGGAGTCCATGCCGGACCTGCCGACGCTGAAGGAGCTGGGCTACAACGCCGAGTTCTACATCTGGGCGGGCATGTTCGCGCCCCGCGGCACGCCGGAACCGGTCATGAAGAAGCTGCGGGAGACGGTCAGGGCCGCGGTGGCCACGCCGGAGTTCAAGGCGGCCATGGACAAGATGGAGACGCCCATCGCCTACAAGGACGCGCCCGAGTTCCAGAAGTTCTGGGACAAGGACGCCAAGATGCTGGCCGACGCCATCAAGCGCGTGGGCAAGATCGAGGAGAAGAAATAAGAACCGCCCGCACCGCCACGGCGCCAAGACGCCACCGAAGACCAGGCAATGAGCCACGGCCCTCCCCCCCGGAGGGCCGTGGCGTTTGTGGCCCCTTCAAATCTTGGCGCTCTTGGTGTCTTGGCGGTTCAAGTTCCCTCTACCTGAGGGAGCCGGCCAGCAGGCCCTCGGTGAAGCGGCGGCGGAAGGCCAGGAACACCAGGAGGGGCACGAGCATCTGCAGGAAGGCGCCGGGCGCCAGCACGTCGATGTTCGCCCCGAACTGGCGGAGCTGCTCGCGCAGGAACACCGTGAGCGGCGCGCTGGCGGGGCTGGCGAACACCAGGGCCACCAGGAGGTCGTTCCAGACCCAGAGGAACTGGAAGATGAGCAGCGACGCCAGGGTGGGGGCGGCGAGGGGCAGGACGACGTGCCGCAGCACGCGCAGGTCCCCGGCGCCGTCCAGCCGGGCGGCCTCCAGCAGCTCGGCCGGCACGCCGGCGAAGGCGTTGCGCAGCAGGAACACGGCGAAGGGCAGCCCGAAGGCGATGTGAAAGGCGACCAGGCCGGGGATGCGGCCGAAGAGGCCCAGCCGCTCGTACAGGCCGGCCACGGGGATGAGCGCCATCTGGAGCGGCACCACGAGGAGGGCGAGGATCGCCAGGAAGAGCGCCTCCCGGCCGCGCACCGGGACCCAGGCGAGGCCGTAGGCGGCCAGCGCCGCCACGGCGGCCAGCCCGGCGGTGGCCGGCACGGCGATCAGGACCGTGTTCAGCGCGGCGCCCAGGAAGCCGGCATCCCCCGCGAGCTGCGCGTAGGCCTGGAAGGTGAGCTGCCCGGGGGCCGCCAGGGCGGTCCACCAGCCGGCGGCGGCGTTGGCGGCCGCGGGCCGGAGGGAGGCCACCAGCAGGCCCAGCGGCGGCAGGAGCCACAGCGCGGCCAGCAGCCCGACCAGGACGCCGAGCGCGCGCGAGGCGCGGGCGCGGGGGCGGCTCATGTGCGGCTCCGCAGCCGCCGGAGGTTCAGCAGGACCGGGGGCAGGACGAGGAGGAAGAGCACGACCGCCAGGGCGCTCCCCAGGCCGTGGTCCCGGGCGCCGAAGGCGGCCCGCCAGACCTCCAGCGCGATGACCGTGGCATCCGCCTGCACGGAGCCGGGCGCGATGACGAGCACCAGGTCGAAGATCTTCAGCACGTTGATGAGCAGCGTGACGAACACCACCGCCAGGGCCGGCGCGAGGAGCGGCAGCGTGACGTGGCGCAGGACCCGCCACTCGCCCGCCCCGTCCACCTTCGCCGCCTCCAGCGCCTCGCGGGGGATGGCGGCCAGGCCGGCGGCGATCACCATCACGGCGAAGCCGGTCCACATCCAGACGTAGGCCAGGATGATGGCCGGGGTGACCAGGTCCCGTCCGAGCCAGGCGAACCCGGCGAACGGCGGGCGGAAGGACGCCTCGGCCAGCGCCAGCTGGACGCCGCCGGCGGGAATCGGGCCCAGCTCGAACGTCCCGTCCTCCCCGGTCACGGCCTCGGCGACCGGCTGCCCGCCGGCCAGGGCGGCGACCCGCACGCCGGGCAGGCCGACCTCCGCGGGGTCCAGGCGGCCACGCTCCCCGCGCCCGCCGCGCGTGAAGTCGAGCCAGACGACGCCCCGGATCGCCCCCGGCGCGGCCGCGGCCGGCCGCGCCGGCGCGGCGCCGGCCGGCACCAGGCGGGGCGGAATCGCCACCAGGCCGAACGCGGCGGTCTCGCCGGGCCCGTAGGCGCGGGTGCTCCGGAAGCCGTGGCCCTCGCGCGCGAGCCGGTCCGGCTGCGAGGGGCGCGCGCCGGGGTAGGGGCCGGGCGGCTGGACGAGCGAGGCGGCCGCGCGCAGGAGGGCGTTGGCCAGGCCGCGGCCGGGGTCCTGCTCGTACACCAGCCGCCACATGATGCCCGCCGAGAGCAGCGAGATGGCCATGGGCAGGAAGAGGATCAGCCGGAAGGCGGTCTGCCAGCGAATCCGCTCGGTCAGGATCGCCAGGAGGCAGCCCAGGGCGGTCGTGAGGCTGGGCGCCAGGACGGCCCACACCAGGTTGTTGCGGAGGGCGGCCAGGGTGGCGGGGCGCTCCACGATCTCCCGGTAGTTCGCCAGGCCCACGAACTGGTCGCCGGTGCGGTCGAACAGGCTCCGCGCCAGCGTGTAGAGGATCGGGTAGGCGACCAGCGCGCCCAGCAGCAGGAGCGCGGGCGCGAGGAGGCCGGCGAAGAGGAGCAGCGGCCGGCGGCGCGGCGCGCGGCCGGGGCTCATCGGGCCGCGCGGCGCGCCGCCGCCTCCAGCCGGTCCACGGTCCCCTGGACGTCCGACGGATCGCGGAGGAAGTCCTGGAGGATCTGCCACTCGCCCTGGCCCGGCGTCCCGCCGAAGGCCGCGGGGAGCTGATCGGACATGTCGAAGCGGAAGACGGCGGCCTCCGCCAGCAGCTTCGCGGAGCGCCGCGCGATGTCGTCCGGGTACGCGGCGAGGCGCACGCCCCGATTCGGGGAGGCGAAGCCGCCCAGGCCCGCCCAGATCTCGCCCGCCGCGGGCGTGGCCAGGAACCGGAGCAGCGCCTGCGCGGCCGGCGTGTCCCGGAGGAGCACCGCCACGTCCCCGCCGCCCACGACCGCCGGGGCCGAGCCGCGGATGGCGGGGAAGGGGAAGAAGTCGGCGTCGGTCCCGAGCCGCGCGCCGGCGTCGCCGGCCGCCACCCCGCCCACGAAGTCCCCCTCGTACACCATGGCGGCCTCCGGGGGCCGGGCGAAGGTCCGCGCCACGGAGGTGGGGAAGTCGGTCTGCAGGGCGCCGCCCGTGCCCCCCGCCAGCCAGTCCGGGCGGAAGACCTCCGCCAGGGTGTGGAGCGCGTCCCGGACGCTCGGGTGCGTCCACGGAATCTCGCGCCGGGTGAGCTGGTCGTAGCGGGCCGGCCCCGCGGTACGCAGGTAGACGTTCTCGAACCAGTCGGTGAGCGTCCAGCCGTCGGCGCCCGCCACGGCGAAGGGCGGCACCCCGTAGTCCGCGATCGTGCGGGCGGCGGCGAGCCAGGCCGCCCAGGTGGCCGGCGGCTCCACCCCGGCGTCCTGGAAGACGCCGACGTTGTACCAGACCGTGGACTTGTTGGCCGCCTTGAACCAGAGCCCGTAGAGGCGGCCGGCCGCGCTGCCCAGCTCGCGCCAGATGGGCGCGTAGTGCCGGTCCACCGCCGGCCCGACCGTCGCTTCGATGGGGAGGAGGGCGCCCTGCTGCGCGAGATCGCGGAGCAGGCCGGGCTGGGGCAGGATCGCGAGGTCGGGCGGTCGCCCGCCCTGCAGGCGCGCCCCCAGGACGGTGGCGATGTCGTCGCCCGTGGCCGTATAGAGCACCCGGAAGCCGCTCTGCCGCTCGAACGCCGCCAGCACCTGGCGGAAGGCCTCCTGCTCGGCGCCCGACCACACCGCCGCGACCTCCACGGCGGCGGGCGCCTGCCCGCAGGCGGGGAGCCCCACGGTGCACAGCCATCCGACCAGCAGGAGCGCACAGCGAGACACGCAGCCTCCGGCCGCAGCAACGCACGGCGCGAGGGATCGCATCGACGGTAGCCAGCTTGCGCCATCGCGTCAAGCAGCTCGCCGGCCTTTCGCCTTGACACGGGGCGCGCCCCTGCATACCGTCGGGGCGCTCCAAGCCTGGCGGCTGGCGCTCCTGGCGGTTCAAGTATTGGGTCGGTTCAAGGAGGAGGGACAGGCGATGCGCTTTGCCGATCGGGTCGCGTGGATCACGGGGGCGGGCAGCGGGGTCGGGGCGGCGACGGCCCGGCTGATGGCCCGCGAGGGCGCGCAGGTCGCGCTGATGGGCCGGACCGCGCGGACGGTGGAGGCGGTGGCGCGGGAGATCCAGGCCTCCGGGGGCAAAGCCCTGGCCATCCCCGGCGACGTCTCCAGGGAGGGGGAGGTCGCGCGGGCCCTGGAGCAGACGCTCGCCGCCTTCGGGCGGCTGGACATCCTGGTGTCGAACGCCGCCACCCAGCTGCACAAGCGCGACCGCCCCGTGCACGAGCAGGCCCTGGAGGCCTGGGAGGAGACCCAGGCCATCAACCTCCGGGGCGCCTTCCTGGTCTGCCGGGCCGGGGTGCAGCAGATGCTGACGCAGGGCCGGGGCGGCGCCATCGTGATCACCGGCTCCATCACCGCCCTGGTCGCCTCCGCGCCGCACAACCCCGCCTACACCGCCAGCAAGGGGGCCCTGCACGCCTTCGCCCGCGCGCTGGCCGTGCAGTACGCCCCGCAGGGGATCCGCTGCAACATCGTGGCGCCCGGCGCCCTGGAGGCGCCGCCGGACAGCGAGGAGATCGACCTGGCGGCCCGCCTGCAGCGCCTGGGGCCCAGGATCCCCCTGGGCCGCCCCGGCCGCTTCGACGAGGTCGCCCCCATGGTGGCCTTCCTCGCCTCGGACGAGGCGAGCTACTGCACGGGCGGGGTGTTCGTGGTGGACGGCGGCTTCACCGCCGTGTGAGGCCGCGGCCCCCGTCGCCCCTCAGTCTGCTGACCGCTCCCCGCCGGGTTGATCCGCGGCGCGGACCAAGCCGAAGTTGCCCTTGACCCCCCGCGCTGTCGGGTGTACGTCGGGTTGCGCCCCGAATCCCTGTCCCCCCATCCAGAGTGAGCCGGGCCCGCGCAGCAAGGGAGGCGGCATGAGCCATCCGGTGAAATCCGCGGTCATCACGGCGTTCCTGAGCAAGACCAAGGACCGGTTCCACGAGTACAACCGCGAGTTGACGCTGGAGGAGCGCCTCGCGCTGGTGGCGAGCATCGAGGGCATGAGCGGGGTCGAGGTGATCCATCCCTACGAGGTGAAGAGCGCCGCGGAGCTCAAGCGGGCGCTCGCCCGGACGGGCCTGGCCCTCGCGGCCGTCAACGTGAACGTGAAGGCGGAGCCGGAGTTCCGGAACGGCGGCCTCACCTCCACCGACCCGGGCATCCGCCGGCGGGCGGTGGAGTTCATCAAGAACGCCAAGGACTTCGCCCGGGAGGCGGGGGCCGACAAGGTGACGTGCTGCCCGCTGGGGGACGGGTACGAGTTCGCGTTCCAGTGCGACTACGCCCAGATGTGGAAGCACCTGGTGGAGACGTTCGGCGCGGCGGGCGCCTACCGGCCGGAGATCCCGCTGTTCATCGAGTACAAGCCGAGCGAGACGCGCGGCCGCTGCTTCCTGGACACCGCGGCCAAGACGCTCTGCCTGCTGAACGACATCGGGAGCGCCGGGATGGGCATCACGATCGACTACGGCCACTCGAAGTACGGCCTGGAGAACCCCGCGGAGGTCGTGTCCCTGGTCGCGAACAGCCGGTATCCCTACTACATCCACGTCAACGACAACAACGGCCGCTGGGACTGGGACTTCATGACGGCCTCGCACAACTTCCTGGAGTACACCGAGTTCCTCTTCTACCTCCAGGAGTACGGCTACCGGGGCTTCCTGACCTCGGACACGTCGCCCACCCGCTGGGACATCCGCGGGACGTTCGAGGTGAACACGCGCATGAGCCGGAAGATCTGGGATCGGTTGAACGGTCTGGACCGCGAGGAGTTCAAGCGACTCATCCGGGGCGGGGACTTCCTGAAGACCTGGCAGTTCATCGAGGCGAACATCTTCCGGCTGTAGCGGAGCCTGAACCGCCAAGGCGCCAAGGACGCCAAGATTTGAAACGGGGCCGCCCCCTTCACGGGGGCGGGGAGCCAGTGCGCTCGGAACTGCCGGGTTGACCCCGGCAGAGCCACCGCCAGGGGCCCCACACGCGCCACCCCATAAGGCAGGACGGAGGGCCGAATATGGAAAGCAGAGAGGAGCTGGTCGCACGCCTGCAGGCCACCGCGCAGAAGCTCCGGCGCGACTCGCTGTTCGTGATGAAGGAGATGGGCGTGGGCTGGCTGGGCGGCGCCTTCTCCTCCGCCGACATCGTCACGGCCCTGTTCTTCCACACGATGCGGCACGACCCCAAGCGGCCCGCCTGGAGCGAGCGCGATCGGCTCATCATCTCCAAGGGGCACGCGTGCGAGGTGTTCTACGCCGCGCTGGCGGAGGCGGGCTACATCCGGCCCGCCGAGCTCAAGTCCTACAGCCACCCCGGGGCCCGGCTGCAGACGCACGTGGACTGCCGGACGCCCGGCATCGATTGCAGCGGCGGCTCCCTGGGGCTGGGCCTCTCCTACGCCGTGGGCGCCGCCATGGGCGCCTACATGCGGGCCGAGGGACCCAACCTGAAGGCGGACGTGCGCACGCAGCCCGCGCGCTTCCGGGTCTACTGCCTCCTGGGGGACGGGGAGTGCAACGAGGGGCAGGTGTGGGAGGCCGCGGCGAATGGCCGCCACTACCGCCTGGACAACCTCACCGCCATCGTGGACCACAACAAGTTCCAGTCCACGGGGCCGGTGGCCACGAAGCTGGATCCGCTCTCCCTGGGCGACAAGTTCCGGGCGTTCGGCTGGGAGACCCGCGAGATCGACGGCAACGACATGCCGGCGGTGGTGGAGGCGCTGGAGTGGGCGGGGACCGTGCAGGGGCGGCCCCAGGCCATCATCGCCCACACCGTGAAGGGCAAGGGCATGCCGGGGCTGGAGAACACCAACTGCCACTTCGTGAAGATCACCGACGAGGTGCTGGCGGCGGGGCTAGCGGCGTTCCAGGGCTAGCGGTCAGCGATCAACGAAACGGTGGCGGTCGCCCGAATGCGGCAACAC
>JBHGAX010000195.1:0-9292 GCA_041946635.1 Methylomirabilales bacterium (SeqCode) | reverse complement strand
GCTGGCCCTCGGCGTCTGCCTCTGGCGACGCCCCCGCCTCGCCGGCCCCGCCGCCGCTCGCAAGGGGGGCTGGGGCATCCCCTGGCGCGAGCTGCGGCTTCCCCTGATCCTGCTGTTCGCCCTGGAGACGCTGATGGGGTTCGTCTTCCAGGGCTTCGCCACCTTCCTGCCCGCGCACCTGGCGCAGCACGGCGGCATCCCCGGCCTCAACGCGGCCGCCGTGACGCGCGGCGGGGTCCTGGCCAGTGCCGCGTACCTGGTGGGCGGGTTGGGCCACGCGCTGGCGGGCCGCCTCATGGGCCTGCCCCGCCGGCAAACGATCTTCTTCGGGGCCGTGGTCATCGCCTCGCTCTGCCTGCTCGCCATGGGGACGACGACGGGCCTGGTCCTGGTGGCGAGCAGCATCCTCGTCGCCTTCGCGCACTTCGGGCTCGCGACGATGAGCAACAGCCTCATCGCGGCGCAGGCGCCGCCGCACCTGGGAGGTACGGCCTTCGGCATCACCTTTGTCCTGGCCTTCGGCGTGGGGTCCCTGGCCTCGAGCGCGATGGGCGCCGTGGCCGAGCACGCGGGCCTGCATGCCGTCTTCCTGGCGCTGGCCGGGGTCTCCTTCGCCGCCGCGCTGCTCGTGGCGGTCTTCGGCCTCGCCACCCGCAGCGCGAGCGCACCGCCCGCCGCACGCAGGACCTGACGCCGAGCAGTCGAGACCCGCCCGCCTACGCCGTCCCGCACCCGGCCTCCGCCGGCCGCTGCCGGCGTGGGCGGACGGGCGTGCCAGGACACTGCGCAAGCGCGCGGAGTCGGGCGGCCCCGGCGGCGGCTGGGCGGCCCGGATTTCGGTGGGATCAGGCGTTGTCTTCGAAGCTGCCGAAGAACTTGTCCGCGGCGATGACGCGGGCGGCGGCTTGACCCAGGGTGCAGCGCTCCCGCTGCGCGAGCTGCTGCAGGCGCCTGTGGGCCTTGGCCTCCGACAGCCCCATGCGCTGGGAGAGGATGCCCTTGGCCCGCTCGACCTGCTGGCGCAGGATGAGGGCCTCCTTGAGGCTCTGCACGTCCTTCCGCAGGCCCATGAGGTCCCCGAAGCGCGTGGTGGCGAGCGAGATGGCGGGGAGGAGGTCTTTCCGGTCCACCGGCTTCACGAGATAGCCCATGACGCCGGCGATCATGGCGCGCTGGATGAGCGAGGGGTCCGAGTGCGCGGTGAGCAGGATGATGGGCACCGGCCGGCTTGCCATGATGCGCTGCGCCGCCTCGATGCCGTCCATGCGGGGCATCTTGATGTCGAGGAAGATCAGCTCGGGGGCGAGCGCCTCGGCCTTGGCGACCGCGTCGCCTCCGTCGTACGCGATGCCCGCCACGGAGTGGCCGAGCCCTTCCAGCCGGGCGCGGAGTCCCTCGGCCACGAGCGGCTCGTCCTCCGCGATCAAGATGCGCATGGGCTTTCCGCCAGTCACGTTGCACCTCGTAGACAACGCCGGTGTGGTGGTGCCGCCGCGCCGCAATCCTCCGATGTTCGTTGGCTAAAATTGGTATGCGAAGGCACGGGCGTATTTAGCACAGGACGGCTGCCCTTCACAAGCGGCTTCTGACCGTCGGTGCGCGGAGGGTGGATCAGCGGCCCACCGCGCGCAGGATCCACTGCGCCACCTGCAGGAGCCTGGCGTCGCAGCCTCGGGCCGCCACCAGCTGCGCGCCCAGGGGCAGCCCCGCCGCCCCGCGCAGGATGGGCAGGCTGATGGCCGGTGTGCCGCACAGCGTCCAGATGGTGCAGAAGACCGGGCTGCCGGTCGAGGCCAGGCCCTCCGGCGCCGCATCCATGGTGGCGGGCGTGAGGATGGCGTCCCAGTCCGCGAAGAAGGCGTCCAGCGACCGGGTCAGCGCCGCCGCCTGGGCCCGCGCCCGGTTGTAGTCCACCGTGCGGCTCTGCTGCCCGCGCTCGATGATCTCGCGGAGCGTCGGGCTGAGCCGCTCCTTCCCCCGGGCGTACTCGCCGGCGTAGTGCTGGGCCAGCTCCGGCTCCATGATGGTCTTGTGCACGGCGTGCGCCTGCGCGAAGTCGGCGGGCAACTCCGCCGCCGCCGCCGCATCTCCCAGCGCCTTCGCCAGGTCGCGCAGCGCCTGCTGGCATGTCGGGCTCGCCTGCTCCCAGACCGGCGACTGCACGACCGCGATCCGGGGCCGGCGGGGGAAGCCCTCGGCCAGGGCCGCCGACAGCGCGGGACGGGCCGCCGGCCGCATGGCCGGGTCGCGGGGATCGAAGGCCATGAGCGCCTCGGCGAGGCGCGCGGCATCGGGCAGCGTGGCCGCGAAGACGCCCAGCTGATCCAGGCTGGGCGATTGGGTCAGGACCCCCGTGCGGGACAGCCGGCCGGCCGTCGGCTTGAAGCCGTAGACGCCGCAGTAGGAGGCGGGCCGGATCACGGAGCCGTTGTTCTGGCTGCCGACGGCCAGCGGCACCATCCCGTCCGCGACGGCCGCGGCCGAGCCGCTGGAGGAGCCCCCGGGCGTCCGGCCCGGATCGTGCGGGTTGCGGGTCTTCCCGGGCGCCACCAGGCCCAGCTCGGTGCATACGGTCTTTCCGAGGATGACCGCGCCCGCCTGCCGCATGAGCGCCACCGCGAAGGCATCCTCCACCGGCTGTCGCCCCGCGTGCAGGACGGTCCCGTCCTCGGTGGGCATGTCGGCGGTGTCGAAGACGTCCTTGACGCCCACGGGGACGCCGTGCAGCGGCCCGAGGCTTCGCCCCTCCCGCCGGGCCCGGTCCGCGGCCCGCGCCTGCGCGAGCGCGTGCTCGGGGTCCAGGTAGGCCCACGCCTGCACCGTCGCCTCGCGTGCCGCGATCCGCTCCAGGCAGCTCCGCACCAGCTGCTCGGACGTGAGCCGCCCCTCCCGCACCGCCTCCGCCGCCTCCACCGCCGTCGGTACCGTCATGGCATCCTCATCGGGGTTCCAGGTTCGAGGTTCGAGGTTTGAACCGCCGCACCTCGAACCGGGAACCGGTCAACCCCAGCGGTTCACAGGAACCGCTGGAGCAGCTCCGCCGCCCGCGTGGGGTTGAACACGCCGCAGACGCAGGGCTTGGTGAGCTCGAGGGCCGCCTGCTTCAGGGTGAGCTTCTTCTGCTTGACCTTCGCCACGATGCGGTCGATCAGGGCCACGGGCACCATGGCGTGGCCGCACATGGTGTGGAGGTCCAGGTGCCGCTTGGAGGGCAGCCGCTCGGTCTTCCCCCAGATCCCCAGGGAGACGGCCTGGGTGTGGGGCGTGAGGCCGGCCGCGCTGCAACAGTCCTGCACGTCGCCGAAGAGCCCGGTGACGATGACGGACATGCCGAGGTCGGCCGCCTTGATCTCCCGCAGGGCGGCGATCAAGTTGTCCTTGCTGTCGAAGTGGGCGTGGGCGATGGCCCCGTCCACCATGCGGGCGAAGACGGCCTCGGGGGAGCCCAGGAGGTACATGTCCCCCTGCTGGGTGTCCCCGATGTTGACGGGGTGGTGCTTCAGGCAGATGCGCAGGATCTGGACCAGGGGCTCCCGGGAGCCCGTGTGGTTCCGGTCCTTGGTGGCCATGGCCATCAGGGTGTAGTCGCCGGCCCGGTCGGCCGGGGTGCCGGTGCGGTGCAGGGTGTGGGTCATGGCAATGCCTCCACGAAGGCCGGCCGGGCCAGCCCGACGTTGGTCTTGCCGCAGGGGTAGGGGGTGAGCCCCAGGCGCGTGAGCGTCTGGTCGAAGGCCCGGGAGCCGTCCGGGGAGACCCGGGAGGAGAGGCCCACGCTGAAGACGGTGTCCACCTCCGGCGCCACGCGCTGCAGGGCGGCCAGGGCGGGGGCCAGGTTCGCGACCGTGAGGTCCGCCTCCACGATGGCCGAGAGCACCAGCTCCCCCTTCACGTCCTCCCGGAGCGTCCCGGTCTTCGCGTCCGTCATGACGTAGGTCACGGGGTTCCTGGGCTCGAAGAAGGCCACGTGGGGGGCCAGGGCCCGGCAGACCTTCTCCACGTCCGCGAGCCGGGTGGCGAGGCCCGGGCGGCCCAGCTCCACGCCGAGGCCCACGTGGCCGTAGCGGATGCGGCCGGTGACGTCGTTGGTCTTCATCTCGGCGGTGCCCCGGCCGGAGACGCCCGTGCGGGTGTCCACGGTGATGGGGTCGCTCAGGGCCCGGCGGAGGGCCCGGGGCCAGGCGAGCTCCTCGGGCTGGAAGGCCTGGGTCGGGCAGATGGGCAGCCGGTGGCAGTTGTAGCACTCCACGCACTGCTCCCGGTCGATCACCGCCACCCCGTTCTCGATGGCGATGGCGCCCGTCGGGCAGTACGCCACGCACTCCTCGCAGCCGGTGCAGCGCTCCTCACGGACGAGCATGTCGTGCCTCCTCCTCTTGCAGCGCGGTCCGTCCCCATGCTCGCTCGGCGGGAACGATCCCACGCAGTTGCGATGTCCGGCCGCGACGCGGCGGGCGACTAGCGGTCAGCGATCAGCCAAACGCTCGCCTTCGGCACAGTACGCCCCGGGGAGCGCTCGACACTGTCGCTCCCTCACGAAGCTGACCGCTGAAAGCTGATCGCTGATCGCTTCCTTCAGGCGGACCAGGCGGTCGGGTGCCGCACGGGCCAGCGGCCGGCATCCACGGCGGTGAGGAAGTCCAGCAGGCACCGGTTGAAGGCTGCCGGCTCTTCCAGGTTCACGGTGTGGCCGGAGTTCGGGATGACGACGAGTCCGGCGGTACGCACCTTGCGCTTGATGAAGACGCTGGGATCCAGGGCGGGATCATCCTCGTCGCCCACCACCACCAAGGTGGGCACGGTGAGCGCCTTCAGGCGATCCTCGAGATCGAAGATGGATGGCCGGGTGGTCTGGACCCCGCGCAGGGTCAGGGCCCGGCCCGTCGCAGAGCCCGCGGCCAGGTGCCGGCGGAACTCGTCCCAGCCGCGCGGATCCTTCACCATGAACTGCACGCGCGTGGCGCCCCGGGCGTAGGTCTCGGCCACCGCCGGCATGCCCTCCTGTTCCAGGCGCTCGGCCAGCTCCAGGCTGCTCCGCTGGAATGCGGCGCGGTCGCCGCCGCTGCCGTAACCGCAGCCGCAGACCGCCAGGGAGCGGGCGCGCTCCGGATAGGTCAGCCCGAAGAGCAGCGTCGCGTAGCCGCCCATGGAGAGGCCGCAGACGTGCGCCTGATGGATCCCCAGGTGGTCGAGCAACCCCCGGATGTCGTCCACCGCGTGGGCCTGCGAGTAGGCCGACGGCTCCCGGGGCACCTCCGAGGGCGGGTAGCCCCGCGCGTTGAAGGTGATGGTGCGATAGCGGCGGGCGAAGACGCGCACCTGCGGCTCCCAGCTCGCCGCGTCGCCGCCCCACTCGTGCACGAAGACCAGAGGCAGGCCGTCGCCCGCCTCCTCGTAGGCGAGCGTCGTCCCGTTCACGTGCGCATTCGGCATCCCGGCCTCCCCGTCCCACGAGAGGCGTCCCTGGCGGCCGCGACTTGGTCAGGCTCACGCTGCAGGAAGCGCCCTGCGGTCATGCCCCGGCGGACGCCAGCTCCTCGGCATCGCGGCGAGAGGCCTTGAGGGCGCCCTGGATCCGCTGGCCGGTAAACTGGGAATGCTCCATCATCAGCCGGCCCAGGCGCTCGCCGTCCTTGGCGGCCAGGGCCTCTACCATCTCCTGGTGTTCGGCGCGCCCGCGGTCGAGGTGGCCGGTCATGTCCAGCGCCAGGTACCGGGCGCGCTGGACGTGCTGAACGAGGTTCCGGTAGGTGCTCGAGAGGATGGGATTGCGGGCGATGTCCACCAGCGCGGTGTGGAGCGCCAGGTTGCGGCGGAAGTACTCCAGGCGATCGCCGCGCTCCAGGTCGCGGTCCATCTGCTTGAGCAGCGCGCGCAGCCGCTGCGCGTCCTGCTCGGTGGCCTGGGCCGCGGCGCGCTCGCCGGCCAGTCGCTCCAGCCAGCTCATCACGTCGAAGAGCGCGGCCACGGTCTCGCCGGTGATGGGCGTCACGCGGGGGCTGCGATTCGGCAGCAGCTCGACCAGCCCTTCCGAGGCGACGACCTTGAGCGCCTCGCGCAGCGGCGTGCGCGAGATCCCGAAGCGCTCGCAGAGCTCGCGCTCGTCCACCCGCGAGCCCGGGGGCAGCTCGTGCTCGATGATCATCTCGCGCAGCTGTTCGACGACCTGCTCGTGGAGCGATGCCCGGGGGATGGATCGCTCCTTGGGTCCGGCGCTCGGCCGCATCACCCCTCCTCTCCGGTTGGTCACCCGGCAAACGCTTCGGCACCGCCACCATACTCTGACCGCGGCATTAAATAGCACGGTCTTGGGTAAATCGCAATTTAAAATTGTTGACTCATAATTCAATATTACACTATCCTGCACCTGCCGCCGTGCCCGGCGGCCAGGAGCGTCATATGAACCCGACGGACGTCCGGTCCTCCCGCCTGTTGATCGCCGTGGGCGGAAACGCGATCCACCCCGGCGGCATCATCGGCACGCCGGAGCAGCAGGTCGCCATCGTCGCGGAGACCGCCACCGCCCTCCTCCCTCTCATGCTGCTGGACAACGAGCTGGTGATCACGCACGGCAATGGCCCGGTGGTCGGGAAGATCCTCCTGCGCCAGGCGCTGGCGCGGCAGCGGGTCGTGCCCATGTCGCTGGATATCTGCGTGGCCCACAGCCAGGGCGGGATCGCCTACCTGCTCATGCAGGCGTTCGAGAACGCCCTCCGGGAGGCCGGCAGCCAGCGGCACGTGGTCTGCCTCCTGACCCAGGTGGAGGTCGACCCGCAGGATCCGGCATTCAGCAACCCGACCAAGCCCATCGGCTACTTCTACACCGAGGAGGAGGCCCGGGCCCTGACCCGGGAGCTGGGCTGGCGGATGCGCGAGGATGCGGGCCGCGGCTGGCGGCTGGTGGTGCCCTCCCCCGAGCCGCGGCACATCGTGGACATCTCGCTGATCGATGCCCTGGCAAAGCGCGGCGCCGTCGTCATCGCCGGCGGGGGCGGCGGCATTCCCGTCATCCGCGGGCCCAAGAAGGTGCGCCACGGCGTCGAGGCCGTCATCGACAAGGACCACACCTCCGCCCTCATGGCCAACGTGCTCGGCATCGAACAGATGATGATCCTGACCGGCGTCTCCCAGGTGGCCATTCACTTCGGGAGGCCGAAGCAGCGCGCGGTGGGCCGCCTCACCCTGTCCGAGGCGCGCCGCTACCTGGCCGAAGGGCACTTCCCGTCCGGCAGCATGGGGCCGAAGGTCGAGGCCGCCATTCGCTTCCTGGAAGGCGGCGGCAAGCGCGCGATCATCGCGCACCTGAAGGAGGCGCTGCCCGCCCTGCGCGGGGAGACGGGCACCCACGTCGTGCCCGACGGGGACTAGCCCCGTCCGGGGTTGGCCGGTTCGAGGTTCCAGGTTCGAGGTTGAGAACCTTGTTTGATCGGAAACAACGAACCCGATCCGCCCGGAACCCGGAACCTCGAACCTTGAACCGCTAGACCGAGTCGGCCCTCCGAACCTCGAACCTGGAACCTCGAACCGGGAACCTACCATGGCTATCCGAACCGACATCCTGCCCTCCTTCTACCAGGACTCCGTGGTGCTCATGCGCGCCGCCGGCCAGGTGCGCACGATGCCCGGCGTCCGCGAGGCCGCCGCCTTCATGGGGACGCCGGCGAACCACGAGCTGCTGGAGCGCACGGGCCTGGCGACGGCGGAAAGCCGCGCGGCGCGCCCGGACGACCTGATCCTGGCGGTCGACGCCGAGAGCGAGTCCGCGGCGACCGCGGCGCTCGCGGCGGCGCGCGCGCTCCTGCTCGAGCGCCGCCGCTCCGGCGACGAGGGGGAGGCCGTCCGGCCCCGCACGCTGGATGCCGCCCTCCGGCTGCTGCCCGGGGCCAACCTGGCGGCGATCTCCGTCCCCGGCGCCTATGCGGCCTTCGAGGCCCAGCGGGCCCTGCGCCGCGGGCTGCACGTCTTCCTCTTCAGCGACAACGTGCCCCTCGCGGACGAGGTGCGGCTGAAGCGCGAGGCCGTGTCTCGCGGCCTCCTGTGCATGGGCCCCGACTGCGGAACGGCGTACCTGAACGGGGTCGGCATCGGGTTCGCGAACGCCGTGCACCGGGGCCGGGTGGGCTGCGTCGCGGCCTCCGGCACGGGGCTCCAGGCGGTGGCCTCGCGGCTGGCACGGCTGGGGGAAGGCGTCTCGCACGGCATCGGCGTGGGCGGCCGCGATCTTAGCCGCGAGGTGGGCGGGACCATGACCCTCTTCGCGCTGGAGGCGCTGGCCGCGGATCCCGGCACCCAGGCGATCGTGCTCATCTCCAAGCCGCCCCACCCCGAGGTGCTGGCGAAGCTGGAGGCCGCACTCGACAAGGTCGGCAAGCCGGTCGTGGTCTGCTGCCTGGGCGCCGCGGGCCCGGCCGGCGGCGGGGCCCTGTGGGTGCGCACGCTGGACGAGGCGGCGGACGCCGTGGCGGCGCGCCTGGCCGGACGCGCCTGGGCGCCCCGCGCCTTCCGGGATCCCGCGGACGTCCGGGCCCGGCTGGACCGCCTGGCCGCGGCGCCGCCCCCGCCGGATGCCGGCATCCTGGGCCTGTACACCGGGGGCACCCTGGCCCACGAGGCCCACCTGCTCCTGGAGGACCTGCTCGGTCCCGCGGCCGCCGGTCGCATCCTGGACCTGGGCGATGACCAGTACACCGTGGGTCGCCCGCACCCCATGATCGACCCGCAGGCGCGCGGCGACATGCTGGCGGAGGCCGGCGCGAGCCGCCACGTCGGGGTGGTCCTCGCCGACCTGGTTCTCGGCACCGGCTCGCACCCCGACCCGGCGGAGCCGCTGGCCGCCGCCTTCGCGCGTGCCCGCGCCCGCGCGCAGGCCGAGGGCCGGCGGCTCGTCGGGATCGCCTCCATCGTGGGCACGCGCGACGACCGCCAGGGGCTGGACCGGCAGGCGGCCCTCCTCGCGGGTGCCGGGTTCGAGCTGCTCGAAACCAACGCGGAGGCCGCGCGCCTGGCGGCGCTGGTCATCCGCCCCGACCTGGCGCCCCGCCTGCTGGAGGAACGCTGATGGCCTGCGAGACCCTCTTCAACCAGCCCCTGCAGGTGGTGAACATCGGCCTGGAAGGCTTCGCGGACGACCTCCGGCTGGCGGGCGTCGAGGTCGTGCATCTCGACTGGCGCCCCCCCTCCGGCGGCAATGCCAAGCTGACCGCGCTCCTGGCCAGCCTGGAGGACGAGGACTAGTCCTGAGCGCAGGCGCGGAGCGCCGGAGTCGAAGCCCGCAGGGGGGCCAGCCGCCAGGCCC
>JBHGAX010000194.1:0-7760 GCA_041946635.1 Methylomirabilales bacterium (SeqCode) | reverse complement strand
CTGGGGGCGTCAGTAACGTAAACCCCCTGTGTTGTCAAGCCGAAACGCGCCTCGCCGCCTTGACAAGGCCGGGTAACTGTGCGACCGTGCCGGCCGCCATGCTGACGCTGCACGAGAAGATCCACAGCCTGCCCGATGCCCCCGGGGTCTACCTCTTCAAGGACGGGGAGGGCACGCTCCTCTACGTCGGGAAAGCCGTCTCCCTGCGGAAGCGGGTGCAGTCGTACTTCACCGACCGCAACCTGGGCTACGACGCCGAGCGGCTGCGCAGCATGATCGGGCAGATCGCGGACGTCGAGTTCGTGCTCACCGGGAACGCGCTCGAGGCGCTGATCCTCGAGAGCAACCTCATCAAGGAGCGGCGGCCGCGCTACAACATCGTCCTGCGGGACGACAAGCAGTACCCCCTCATCCGGCTGAATCCGAAGGACCCGTTTCCGGCCCTGCAGGTGGCCCGGCGGATCAAGCCCGACGGCGCCCTCTACTTCGGCCCCTACGTGCCGGCCGGCACGATGTGGGACCTGCTGGCCCTGATCCACCGCACGTTTCCGCTCCGCACCTGCAAGAGCCTCGCGGGCCGCACGCGCTGCCTGGAGTTCCACCTGGGCCGCTGCGGGGCGCCCTGCGAGGGGCTGGTGAGCCGCGAGGAGTACGCCGAGGTGGTGCAGAAGGTCCGGCTGGTCCTGGAGGGGAAGGACCGGGAGGTCATCCGCCAGCTGGAGCGGCAGATGGCCGCCGCCGCCGAGGGGCTGGACTTCGAGCGGGCGGCCCGGCTGCGCGACCAGATCCAGTCGCTGCGCCTGGCGGCCGAGAGCCAGCGGGTCCTGTCCGCGCGCGGCGAGACCCAGGACGTCTTCGGCGCGGCCCAGGAGGGAAGCGAGGCGCAGGTGCAGCTCCTGGTGGTGCGGGGCGGCAAGCTGATCGGGCGCGAGCACTTCGGCTTCGAGGGGCTGGGCCCCGGGGCGGCGCCGGACGTCCTGAACGCGCTGCTCGCGCAGTACTACCTGGGCGCGCGCGAGATCCCGCCCACCATCCTGGTGTCCGAGCTGCCCACCGAGCGGGACCTCCTGGCCGCCATGCTGTCCGCGCGGGCCGGCCGCCAGGTGGAGATCCGCCTGCCCGAGCGCGGGTCGAAGGTGCAGCTGGTGGCCATGGCCGTGGAGACGGCCCGGGCGGTCCTGACCCAGACGCTGGCCTCGGCGTCCTCGCGCCGCCGGGCGCTGGAGGAGCTGCAGGCGGCGCTGGCCCTGCCCCGGCTCCCGCAGCGCATCGAGTGCGCCGACATCTCGAACATCTCCGGCGTGCTGGCGGTGGGCTCGGTGGTGACGTTCCTGGATGGGGCGCCGCGGCGCGGCGACTACAAGCGGTTCCGCATCAAGACCGTGGAGGGGGCGGACGACTACGCCATGCTGCGGGAGGTGCTGGGCCGGCGGCTCGGCAAGGCCGAGTGGCCCACGCCGGACCTGCTGCTGATCGACGGCGGCCCCGGCCAGCTCACGGCAGGCCTCCTGGCCGCCCGGGACGCGGGGCGGGAGGACGTGCCCCTGGCCAGCCTGGCCAAGGAGGAGGAGCTGGTGTTCCGCCCGGGCCAGTCGGCGCCCATCCGGCTGCCCGACGGCGCGCGCGCCAAGCACCTCCTGCAGGCCGTCCGCGACGAGGCCCACCGCTTCGCCCTGGCCTACCACCGGCGGCTGCGGGGCACGCGCGGCCTGCGCTCGGCCCTGGACGAGGTGCCGGGCATTGGACCGGCGCGGCGGCGGCTCCTGCTGCAGCGCTTCGGCAGCCTGGAGCGGCTGCGCGCCGCCTCGGTGGAGGAGCTGGTCCGGGTGGGGGGGCTGCCGCGGCCCGTGGCGGAGACGACGCGCCGCTGGCTGGCGGGGCTGCAAGCGGAGCAGGAGCGAGAAACGGCCTAGCCTGGTGAGGGGAATGCGGAATGCGGATTGCGGGATGCGGAATGAACGAGAGGGAAACGCCGGTCTAGGGAACTCGCGCGTGGCCGTGACGTTCAACGCGGAACGTGCAACGCGGGACGTCGTTACTTGATGGCGACGGCCTTCACCTGCTTGAAGTCGGTCCAGCCCTCCAGCACCTTCACCACGCCGTCCTGCACCAGCGTGGTCATGCCTTCCTCCTGCGCGACCCTCAGCAGCTCCTCGGCGGTGGCCCGCTTCTGGATCATGCGTTTGATCCGCTCGCTGCCGATGAGCAGCTCGTGCAGGCCCGTCCGCCCCTTGTAGCCGGTGCCCTTGCACGCCTCGCAGCCCTTGCCCCGGGACAGCACGAAGGCGTCGTCGTAGGCCACGCCCAGCCGCTCGAAGGCCTCCGGGCCGTAGCCGTGCACCAGCTCGTCGTACTGCTCGCGCGCGGGGTGGTACGTCTCCTTGCAGCTCTTGCAGATGGTCTTGCACAGCCGCTGCGCCAGGACCGCCAGCAGGGCGTCCGCGAAGTTGAAGGGGTCCATGCCCATCTCGAGCAGGCGGGTCACCGTCTCCACGGCGCTGTTGGTGTGCAGGGTGCTGAAGACCAGGTGCCCGGTGAGCGAGGCCTCGATGCCGGTCTCGCAGGTCTCCTTGTCCCGCATCTCGCCCACCATGATCACGTCCGGGTCGGCGCGCAGGAAGGCGCGCATGGCATGGGCGAAGGTGAAGCCGATCTTGGGCTGCACCTGGACCTGGCGCAGGCCGTACTGGGTGATCTCCACCGGGTCCTCGGCGGTCCAGATCTTCCGCTCGGGCGTGTTGATGGAGCCCAGGATGGCGTGCAGGGTGGTGGTCTTGCCGGAGCCGGTGGGGCCCACGCACAGGATGATGCCGTACGGCTTGGCCGCGACCGCCTGCAGCTCGCGGAGGTTGCGCTCCGAGAGGTTCAGCTTGTCCAGCGGCATGGGCTCGCTGGCGGCCAGGATGCGCATGACCACGTCCTCGTTGTAGCCGGCGGTGGGGACGGTGGCCACGCGCAGCTCGATCTCCCGGTTGCCGATCAGGAACTTGATCTTGCCGTCCTGCGGCTTCCGCCGCTCGGCGATGTCCAGGCGGGACATGATCTTGTAGCGCGACACCAGCGCGCGGCGGTAGGCGGCCGGGACCTTGTTGTACTCGAAGCAGCTCCCGTCCACCCGGAAGCGGATCACGGTCTCGCGCTTGTCCCCGTAGGGCTCGATGTGGATGTCGGAGACGCCGGCCTTGAAGGCGTCCACGATGATCTGGTTCGCCAGTCGGACGATGGCGCTGTCGTTCTCGTCCACCGCGGCGGCCGCCGCCGCGTCCTCCTGCTTCTCCTGCTCCGCCTCGTTCACCAGCTCGCCCATGATGTCGGCGATGTTGCCGGTGGGCAGGCTGGGCGCGGCCGCCTCGCCCGTGGCCGCCTGGACGAACTGCAGGATGTCCTTCCGCAGGGCGACCGCGAAGCGGATGCCGCGCGCCGGGAAGATGCGCCGGATGTCCTGCACGCGGTTCAGGTTGTTCGGGTCGTCCACCAGGATCTCGACCCCCTCCTTGTCCCGGCGCAGCGGCACCCAGAAGTTCTTCTTCAGGTAGTCGAGGTTCAGCGTCCGCAGCAGGTCGGGATCCAGCACGATCTTGGGGTCGTACTCCACGAAGGGGCACTTGTAGAACTGGCTGAGCGACTTGCCCACCTCGGCCTTGGGGATCTTGTACCGCTCCATGAGGAGCAGCTCGATGTCCACCTGGCCCTTGCGGGCCTCCGCGATGGCCGTCTCCAGCTCGGCCTGGGTGATCCGGTTGTTGGCCACCAGGTAGTCGAACTTGGTCGGCGTGCGGCGGGACAGCTTGAGCTGGTTGAAGAAGGCGATGCCGAGGGACGCGGCGATCTCGGCGACCGACTCCTCGTCCTTCTTGGTGAAGCGCGACCCGCTCTTCTTGTTGACGAGCTGGATCACGCCCATGAGGTACTTGCCCTCGGCCACCACGGGGTAGGTGAGGATCTGCCGGGTCCGGAAGCCGGTCTTCTTGTCCCAGGAGCTGTCGAAGGTGAGGGCGGGGCTGATGGCGTTCAGCTCGGTGCGATCGTAGGCGTCCCCGATGTTGATGGGCCGGCGGTACTTGGCAACGAAGCCCGCGATGCTCTGCTCGCTGATGGGCACCCGGATCTCGCGGATCTTGTCGATCTCGAGGTACTTGGAGTAGATCTCGCGCCGCTCCGCGTCCACCACGTACAGGGTGAGGGTCTGGGCGTCGAAGAGCTGCAGCAGCTCGTCCCGCAGGTTCACCAGGATGTGGTCGAGGTCCTTGGCCGAGTGGATCTTGTCGGTGATCTGCTTGACCTGCTCGACGTAGGCCACCCGGGCCTGCAGCTCCTGCACGGTCTCGGGCCGGGCGGCCGTCTGCGTCTGCATGGCTCCTCCGACGCTGCCACCGAGGACCGACCCCGGGCAGCCGGGGTCCGGGCCGTAAGGGTAGAGCCGAACCCCCGAGAAAGGCAAGGAGGAAAGCGGGCGCCTGGCCGGATGTCTGCCCGGTGGACCGACCGGTTGGAAATCGGACCGTAACGGGAACCTTTTCCCGCGGCCCCGGGTTAGAGGCAAGTGAAGGCTGTCACGTCACCGTCAACTTACCCGACACAACGGAGGCATGTCCATGAAGCGGTTCTCCCGGATCCTGGTGGTGGCTCTGCTGGTCGCCGCGGTCGCCTCGCCGGCGTTCGCCTCGCAGTGCCCGAAGCTCTGGAAGCAGGCCAACGACAAGATGGCCACGATGGACGCCAACAGCGACAAGGTGAAGAAGGCCAAGGCGCTGCTGGAGGAGTCCGAGAAGGCGCACAAGGCCGGCAACCACCCCGAGTCGGAGATGAAGGCCAAGGAGGCCATCGAGCTGGTCTCCTAGCAGGCGGCTGAAAACGGCCCATCCGCGGCGTGGCCGCGCTCGCGCGCGGGCTGCGGCGTACTTCCAGTACGCCTCGCCCGGCGCATTCGCGCGTCGCCTTGCGGCTGAACCGTTTTGAGCCGCCTGTGCAGAAGGCGAATCCGCGGTAGCCCCGCAGGTTTGTCCGGGCCGGCCGGCCTGTCCGGCCGGCCCCGGCGCTCGCGTCCCGCCGCCGCCCGGCCGCGCCTTGCCAACCCCTTGCGACCCCAGGTCTTCCCGAGTATCCTGTGCGTCTCCCGGAGGCGGCGCCAACGTCCGACATCCGCCTCCGCGTCCCTACCGTCCCGAAGGAGGTCAGCGTGATCCCCGCCCACACCTTCACGGTGGTTCCCCGCATTCCCGAGCGGCTTCGCGAGCTTATGCGCATTGCCATGAACCTGTGGTGGACCTGGGACCCGGAGGCCATCGACCTCTTCCGTCGGCTGGAGCCCCGCAGCCTGCTCTGGGAGCGCTGCTACGGCAACCCGGCGCGCATGCTGGGGCTGGTGGCGCAGGAGCGACTGGCCGAGCTCTCCACCGACGAGGGCTTCCTGGCCCACCTGGACCGGGTGAGCGCGCGGCTCTCGGGCTACCTGGAGCGCCCCACCTGGTTCGGGCAGAGCCACCCGGGCACCACGCTGCGCGTGGCCTACTTCTGCGCGGAGTTCGGCATCGTGGAAGGCCTGCGGCTCTACTCGGGCGGACTCGGCGTCCTGGCCGGCGACCACCTGAAGGCGGCCAGCGATCTGGGCATCCCGCTGGTGGCGGTCGGGCTGCTCTACCGGCGCGGCTACTTCCGGCAGTACCTGAACGCCGACGGCTGGCAGCAGGAGCTGTACCCCGAGGCCGACTACTACACGCTGCCGCTCACCCAGGAGCGCCGCCCGGACGGGACGCCGGTGACGGTGGAGGTGGAGTTCCCGAACCGCCGCGTGCAGATCCAGGTGTGGCGCGCCCAGGTGGGCCGGGTGCCGGTGTACCTGCTGGACACGGACCTCGAGTCGAACTGGGCCGAGGACCGGGCCGTGACCGGGTACCTGTACGGGGGCGACCGGGACATGCGGCTGCGCCAGGAGATCGTGCTGGGGGTGGGCGGGCTGCGCGCCCTCGCGGCCCTCGACATCGAGCCGACCGTCTGCCACCTGAACGAGGGGCACGCCGCCTTCCTGGCGCTGGAGCGGACGCGGCAGCTCATGGAGAAGCACCGGCTGAGCTTCGCCGAGGCGCGGGAGGCGGTGTCGGCGACGAACGTCTTCACCACGCACACGCCCGTGCCCGCCGGCATCGACGTCTTCGCGCCGGACCTGATGGACCGGTACTTCGGCCCGGTCTGGCCCGGCCTGGGGCTCACCCGGGACACCTTCCTGGGCCTCGGCCGGCAGAACCCGCACGAGCCGCACGAGCCGTTCTCCATGGCGGTCCTGGCCCTCCGGCTGTCGAGCGCCACGAACGGCGTGAGCAACCTGCACGCCCGCGTCTCGCGCCGCATGTGGGCCGGCCTCTGGCCGAACGTGCCGGTGGAGGACATCCCGATCACGGCGGTGACGAACGGCGTCCACGTGCGGGGCTGGATCTCGCACGACATGGCCGGCCTGTTCGACGCCTACCTGGGCCCGCGCTGGGTCTCGCATCCCGCCGACCAGTCGGTCTGGGAGCGGGTGGAGCAGATCCCCGACGCGGAGCTCTGGCGGACGCACGAGCGGCGGCGCGAGCGGCTGGTGGCCTTCGCCCGGCGCCGGCTGCGCATGCAGCTCGAGCAGCGCGGCGGCCCGCCCGCCGAGCGGGAGCTGGCCGACGAGGTCCTGGATCCCAAGGCGCTCACCATCGGCTTCGCGCGCCGCTTCGCGACCTACAAGCGGGCCACGCTCCTGTTCCGGGACGCCGACCGCCTGGCGCGGATCCTCTCCAACGCCGAGCGGCCCGTGCAGGTCATCTTCGCCGGCAAGGCCCACCCCGCGGACCACGAGGGCAAGGAGTACATCCGCCAGATCGTGCACTTCGCCCGCCGCCACGAGTTCCGGCACCGGCTGGTCTTCCTGGAGGACTACGACATCAAGGTGGGCCGCTACCTGTACCAGGGCGTGGACGTGTGGCTGAACACGCCGCGCCGGCCGCTGGAGGCGAGCGGCACCAGCGGCATGAAGGCCACGGCCAACGGGGCCATCAACATCAGCGTGCTGGACGGCTGGTGGGACGAGGCCTACGACGGCACGAACGGCTGGGCCATCGGCCGGGGCGAGGAGTACGAGGACGCCAACTACCAGGACCAGGTGGAGAGCCAGGCGCTGTACCAGATCCTGGAGTCCGAGGCGGTGCCCATGTTCTACGCGCGGGGGCGGGACGGCCTGCCCCGCGAGTGGATCCGGCGCATGAAGAACGCCATGCGGACCGTCTGCCCGTTCTTCAACGCCTACCGCATGGTGCGGGAGTACACCGAGGGCATGTACCTGCCCGCGGGGCAGCGCTGGGATCACTTCAGCGCCGACGGCCTGGCGCGCGCCCGGGCGCTGGCCGCCTGGCGGGCCCGGGTCCAGCCGCTCTGGCGCGAGGTGGCGGTGCAGCGGGTCACGGCCGATACCGTGACGCCCCTGGAGTGGGGGGAAGCCCGCACGGTGCAGGCGGAGATCGGGCTGGGCAGCCTCACGCCTGCCGAGGTCTCCGTGGCGCTGTACGCGGGCCCGCTGCGTGGGGACGGCGAGATCGCCGCACCGACGGTCGCGGAGATGAAGGCCGAGGACGCAGTCCGGCCCGGCGTCTACCGGTACACGGGCGTCCTGCGGGCCAAGGCCACCGGGCAGCACGGCTTCCGCCTCCGGATCCTGCCCGCCCACCCCGATCTGGTGAACCCGCTGACGCTGGGCTGCATCACGTGGGGGTAGGGGACGAGAGCCGAGAGCCGAG
>JBHGAX010000193.1:0-7813 GCA_041946635.1 Methylomirabilales bacterium (SeqCode) | reverse complement strand
GCCCTGGTCATGGCGCAGGCCCTCGTCAGCACCACCACCAGCGATCTCCTCACGTACAACTACGTCGCCATCGAGCAGACCGTCCTCCAGTTCGGCAAGAAGCCGGACCTCGTGTATGCCGTGGTGACGGACAAGGAAGGCAACGTCGCGGCGCAGTTCGTGCGGAACTACCCCTTGACGCAGGTCCTGGGCAAGGAGACGGGGCGGAAGATCGAGGGGCCGGCCGGACAGCAGCTCCGGCTCCCAGACAGCGAGCACGACGTGGTGTACGATGTGCGGCTGCCCGTGATGGTCGAAGGCTCCCCGGACCCCTGGGGCGAGATCCGGCTCGGGGTTTCACTCAAGGCCATGCACGAGGAGATCAACCGCACCCGCTGGCAGATCGCCGGCTTCGGCATCATGGCCCTGGCGCTGGGGGGCCTGGGCGCCATGCTCCTCGCAGAGCGCATGACCCGGCCCATCAAGCCGTTGATGGCTGCCGTGGCCGCGGTCGGGCAAGGCGAGTTCGGCCACCGCATCAAGGTAGCATCCCAGGATGAGCTGGGGCGCCTCTCCTCGGCGTTCAACGAGATGAGCGTCCAGCTCGGCCGGGTGCGCGAGCTGGAGGAGCGGCTGCGCCGCGCCGACCGCCTGGCCGCCCTGGGGACCATGGCGGCCGGCATCGCGCACGACATCCGCAACCCGCTCACCTCCATCCTGATCTTCTCGCAGCTCATGTCGCTGCACCACGACGACCCCGAGGTCCGGGAGAAGTTCGATCGCGTGGTGCCGCGGGAGCTGGAGCGGGTGCAGGCCGTCATCGAGGACATGATGGAGCTGGCGCGGCCGAGCAGCATCACCCTCGAGCCGGCCAGCATGAACGAGGTGGTCGCGCAGGTGCTCGAGCTCTTCGAGACCCAGGTGGCCGAGCACAAGATCGCCGTGCGGCGCGACTTTCAGCGGGACCTCCCCTTCGGCATGATGGACCGCAAGCGAATGCACCGTTGCCTCAGCAACCTCATCTCCAACGCCATCCAGGCCATGCCGGGCGGCGGGGAGCTCGCCGTGGAGACGCGGCACGTCCACATGGCCTTCACCGCCTCGCGGCCGCCGGGCACGAAGCCGGAGGCCGCCATCCGCGTGACCGTCTCCGACACGGGCCAGGGCATTCCGGCCGACCGGCTGTCCCGCATCTTCGACCCCTTCTACACCACCAAGGAGAAGGGCGTGGGCCTGGGGATGGCGATCACCCACCGCATCGTGGAGGACCACAAGGGCACCATCGACGTCGCCAGCCAGGTCGACAAAGGCAGCGCCTTCATCCTGCACTTCCCCATCAGCGCGTAGACACTGCGTCCGCGTTCCGCGTCGAACGTGCAACGCGGAACGCTGAACGCGGGACGTTCTCCTGCCCTCACTCCCGTCCCAGTACCACCACCCCGTCCCGGTCGATCGGCAGGGCGCGCACCTCGGCCTCCACGCCGGCCTGCGCCTTCCAGTGGGCCGCCATGCGGAGGCCGATCTCCAGGCTATCGCCCGCAACCAGGGCGAGGAGCGTCGGCCCCGCCCCGCTGAGGAAGCAGCCCAGCGCACCGGCCCGCTCGCCCTCGGCGAGGACCTCCGGCATACCGGGCACCAGCGGGGCGCGGTAGGGCTGGTGGAGCCGGTCCTGCGTCGCCTCGCGCAGCAGGTCGAGCCGGCCGGCCTGCAGCGCGGCCAGGAGGAGGGCGACCCGCCCGATATTGAAGAGCGCGTCCGCACGCGGGACCGTAGGGGGCAAGGCCTTGCGAGCCTTGGCGGTCGAGAGGGGGAAGGCCGGGATGACCGCGAGCACGCGGAGCTCGGCCGGGACCGGCAGCTTCACGCAGCGCACGCGCCCCTCGACCAGCGTAGCCACCGTGAGGCCGCCCAGCAGGGCGGGCGCGATGTTGTCCGGGTGGCCCTCCAGCGGCAGCGCGAGGTCCAGCAACGCCTCGGGTTCGAGCTGCCGGTCCGCGAGCGCGGCGGCGGCCGCGACGCCGCCCAGCGCGGCGGCCGAGCTGCTGCCGAGCCCGCGGCTCAGCGGGATGCGGTTGAGCATGTGCACGTGCAGCCCCTCGGGCAGGACGCCCAGGTGCCGCAGCGTCCCGGCCACCGCGCGCGCGGCCAGGTTCTGCGCCCCGAGCGACTGCAGCCGCTCCGCGCCTTCGCCGTCCACGGTGAGCTGCAGGTCTCTCCCCTCGATCGCGACCTCGATCTCGTTGTACAGGCCGAGGGCCAGGCCGAGCGCGTCGAACCCCGGGCCCAGGTTCGCGCTCGACGCCGGCACCCGCACCCGCACCCGCCTCCACCGAATCATCCGCACTCTCCCGATTCATCGACTGCGTGCTGCCGCCATGGCTCCCGGCCCGGATCTCGCGAGGTGACTTCTCACGCCCCGTTTCCCCGATGCCCCCCGGGGTCTCGTCCTGTGGTCCGCTGTCGCCGTTTCTCCGTTTCCCCCGTGCTCCGGTGCCGTTCTTATATCCCACCGGGTCGGATCGCCGCAACTCCGCTTGACACCGCGGCGCCGAATCAGCTAGGAAAGGGCAGCCTCGCGGCCCCCCGGAGGTCAGCATGGCCCGGCTTGCCGCCCCGCATGTCCTCATCGTGGACGACGACCCCGCGGTGCGCGAGGCGCTCCAGACGGCGCTGTCGGATACCTACGTCGTCCAGGTCGCCGCCACCGGGCCGGAAGCCCTCGCCCTCCTGCGCAGCCGGTCCGTCGCCGCCGTCATCCTGGACGCCATGCTCGGGGACGAGGACGGCGTGGCCCTCATCGAGCCGTTCCGAAGCCTCACGACGGCCCCCATCCTGATCCTGACCGGCCACAGCTCCGAGACCCTCGCCATCCGCGCCGTGTGGGCGAAGGCCGACGGCTACCTGCGGAAGCCGGTGGACTCCCATCTGCTCCACCTCACCCTGACCCGGCTCCTGAGCGCCGAGCCGCACGCGGACCCCATGGAGCGGGTGCGACGGCACCTGGAGAAGCATCCGGATCAGACGTCGGAAAGCCTGTCCGGCGTGGCCTCGCTCAGCGAGCGGCACCTGCGCCGCCGCTTCCAGGAGACCTACGGCAAGACGCCCCGCCGCTACGCCACCGAGGCCCGGCTCGCCCGGGCCGCGGAGCTGTTGCGGGGGAGCACCCTGGGGGTGGACCAGATCGCGCAGGCCGTCGGCTACCGCAGCCTGGCCGCTTTCGACAAGTCCTTCAAGCACGTCTACGGCATCACGCCCAGCGCATTCCGCGTCAAGGCCGCCGACGACCCCCGGCCCTCGAAGAGCACCACGGACCCGCAGCACGGCTGAGAGCGGCGAGGAGCCGGCGGGAGGCCGCGGACCCGGCCGCTCCCGTCCCGGGCCGCTACGGCGCGCCGGCCTTTCCCCTCCGCTCGGTCCCCGCCAGCCGCGCGGCCAGGCGATCCAGCGACTGCGCCAGATCGGGCGCCAGGCTGAGGACCGGGGCGAGGGGGTCGCGCGGCGTCTTTTCGAGGCGGTCCAGCGCGGTGCGGATGGTGAACCGCTTGGGGTCCAGGCGCGCGTTCACCTCGCGCCACTCGAGGGGCATGGAGACCGGCGCGCCCGGCAGCGGCCGCACGGAGAACGGGGCGGCGATGAGCTGCCCGCGCCGGTTCTGCAGGTAGTCCAGGTACACCTTCGGGCCGCGGCGTCCCACCGGCCGCGTGAGGGTGGCGATGTCGCCCAGCGTCCGCAGGACGATCCGGGCCAGCAGCTCCCCCAGGCCGCGGGACTGCTCCCAGGTGCACTGCCGCCCGAGCGGGATCAGGACGTGCAGGCCTGTCTTGCCCGTGGTCTTGACGAAGCACGGCAGCTCCACCGCCTGGCAGAGGTCGTGGATCTGCCGGGCGACCGTCACCACGTCCTGGAAGGCGGCCTCCTTGGGGTCCAGGTCCAGCACGCACCAGTCCGGCTGCTCCAGGGAGCCCACCCGGCTGGCCCAGAGGTGCAGCGGGATGGAGCCGAGGTTCGCCAGGTAGGTCAGCGTCTCCACCTCGTCGCAGACGATGTAGCGGATCTCCCGTCCGGCGTCCTCGCTCCAGATCGCCTGCGTGCGGACCCAGTCCGGGGTGAACTCCGGCGCGTCCTTCTGATAGAACGACTTGCCGGCGATGCCGTCGGGGTACCGGGTGAGCACCAGCGGGCGCTCTCGGAGGTAGGGCAGGATCCAGGGCGCGACCGCCCGGTAGTACGCGATGAGATCCCCCTTGGTGTAGCCCTCCTCCGGCCAGTAGACCTTGCTCAGGTTGCTCAGCCGGACCGCCCGCGGACTCGCCGCCTCGGCCGGGCCCGCGTCCCTGGCCTCGGCGGCCGGCTCCTCCTCGGGGGCGCGAGCGGCGGAGCCCTGGCACTCCTCCGGCCGCTTGTCCGCGCGCCAGCGGACGAACACCGGCTGGCGCAGCAGTCCGTCGTCGGTCCACTCGGTGAAGCGCACCTCGCACACGCGGCGCGGCTCCACCCAGATGGAGCCGCGCGCCTCGGCCGGCACGCCCGTGCAGGGCGGCGCCTTGCGGCGCTGGCCCTCGAGCTCGCTCCGCAGCCCGGCCAGGTCGTGGTCGCTCAGACCGCTGCCCGCCCGTCCCGCGTACCGGAGCGTCCCGTCCACGTAGCGCGCCAGGTGGAGCGCGCCGAGGCCGACCCGGCTCCCGCGGGGCGTTGTGAAGCCCACCACCACGAAGTCCTCGCTCCGGGCCGCGCGGAGCTTCAGCCAGGCCGGCGAGCGCCCCCCCCGGTAGGGCGCGTCGCCCCGCTTCGCGATCACGCCCTCGAGGCCCATCCGCTCGATTTCCCGGTAGAGCGGCTCCCCCGCCTCCTCCACGTGGTCCAGGTAGCGCACCGCGCCGGCGGCCGGGACCACCTCGCGGAGCAGCGCCTTGCGCCGGGCGAGCGGCAGCCGGCGCAGGTCGCGCCCGCCCAGGGCCAGGAGATCGAACGCGAAGTAGGTCACGGGCAGCTCCACCGCCGCCCGGCGGACGTCGGCCGCCCGGCGCAGCCGGGCCCGCTGCTGCAGCCGCTGGAAGCTCGGCCGCCCGCCCTCGTCCAGGGCCACCACCTCGCCGTCCAGCAGGAGCCGGGAGAACGGGAGCGCCGCCACCGACTGCACGATCTCGGGGAAGGTCGCACCCGCGTCGTTGCCGTGGCGGGTGCGGAGCCGCACCTCCGCGCCGGCCTTCCCCGCCAGGATCCGGTAGCCGTCCAGCTTCAGCTCGAACAGCCAGCCCGGCCGGCTGAACGGCCGGTCGGCCGTCTCGCACAGCATCGGCTCCACCTGCTCCAGGCGAACCTCCCGGGCCGGGGCCTCGGTGGGCGTGAGCCGCGCCACCACGGCGGCCTCCGGGTCGCCCCCGGCCTGCAGGTCTTCGACCCGCCGGCCGGAGAGGACCGAGCCCTCGGGCACCGCTCGGCCACCGGGGACTGCGTCCCCGTCCTTCTCCTTGATGAGCAGCCACTCCCTGTCGCCCTTGGCGAGCTTCACCAGCGTCCAGAGGCCCTGGAGCTTGTAGCCGTCCAGGCGGAAGAGCAGCTTGCCGGCCGCCAGGCCCTCGGCGGGGTCGCCCACCGGGGTGAAGCGGCCCCGGTCCCAGAGGATCACGGCCCCGGCGCCGTAGTTCCCCTCCGGGATCCGCCCCTCGAAGTCCCCGTACTCCACCGGGTGGTCTTCCACCTGAATGGCCAGCCGCTTGTCGGCCGGATCGTACGAGGGGCCCTTGGGCACCGCCCAGGAGCGGAGCACGCCGTCCATCTCCAGGCGGAGATCGAAGTGCAGGCGGCGGGCGGCGTGCTTGTGGACCACGAACCGCCGGGCCTCGCCGGCGGGCAGGCTGCCGGCCGGCTCCGGGGTGCGCTCCAGCCTTCGCTTGGCCCGGTAGCGGGCCAGGCGATCCGCCTCGGGGGTCGCTTTCCTGGGCATGGTCTCCCATTGTACCGGCGCAAGGCGCGCCGCCTCAAGGAATGCCTTGCGTCCGGCGGGTTGCCGTCGTACCGTACCATTCCACTCTGATACGGCGGGATGCATCCATGCCTGTACGCTCCATCGGCTCGGCCACGATTTCGTTCGGCCTGGTGTCCGTGCCCGTGAATCTCTACTCCGCCAGCGAGTCGGCCGGCACGGTCACGTTCAACATGGTGCACCGCACCTGCGGCGCCCGGCTGAAGCAGCAGTACGTCTGCCCCAAGGACAACAACGTCGTCGTGGAGCGGGACGACATTGCCAAGGGCTACGAGTTCGCCAAGGGGCAGTACGTGCTGTTCTCGCCCGAGGAGCTGAAGGCCTTGGACGAGCAGGCGGACAACACCATCACGATCACGGAGTTCGTGCCCCTGGATCGGGTGGAGCGGATCTACCTGGCCAAGGCCTACTACCTGGGGCCGGACAGGGGCGGCGACCGGGCGTACCGCCTGCTGGCCCGGGCGCTGGCCGAGACGGGACGGGCCGGGCTGGGGCAGTACGCGGCCCGCGGCAAGCAGCACCTGGTGCTCGTGCGACCGCTGGGCGACGTCCTGGTGATGGAGCAGCTCCACTACGCGGCCGAGCTGCGCCCGGCCTCGGAGGTGCCCCTGCCCGAGACGGCCGTGAAGGACGCGGAGCTCAAGCTGGCCTGCCAGCTCATCCAGCAGGCGGCCACGGACGAGTTCAACCCGGCCCAGTACCAGGACACCGTGCGGGACCGCGTGCTGGCGGCCATCCAGCGCAAGGTGGAGGGCCAGGAGATCGTGGCGGAGGCGCCCGCGGCCCCGGACACCAAGATCATCGACCTGATGGACGCGTTGAAGGCCAGCCTCGCCGGGGCGGGCCGCCCCGGCGCCGGGAAGCGGCCCGCGCGGCAGGTGGGGCCGCCGGCGAAGGCCGAGAAGGCGGAGCCACGGACCCGGACCGCGAGGAAGGCGGCGCGCGGCTGAAGGCCTACTCCACCGCGGACGTCGCCCGGCTGCTGGGGCTCTCCGCCGCGCAGGTTCGCGCCCGCGCGCGGGCCGGGTTCCTGCGCCCGGGCCGCGGCCCCCGCAACGCCTACCGGTTCTCCTTCCGGGATCTCGTGCTCCTCCGCGCCGCCGAGGCCCTCGCGCGGGTGCGCGTGCCCGCGACCCGGATCTCTCGGGCCCTCCGGGCGGTGGCCGGCCGGTTGCCCGGCGGCCGGGATCTCAGTGCGATCAGGATCCTGGCCGACGGCCGGCGGGTGGTCGTCCGCGAGGCCGGGCGCCTGTGGCAGCCGGAGTCGGGGCAGCTGCTCCTCGACCTCGGCGTCGGCCAGCTTGCCGCCCGCGCCGCACCCATCGCCCGGCGCCACGCCCGCGCCGTCCGCGCCCGGGCCGCGAGCCTCTCTGCCGACGACTGGTTCGGCCTGGCCCTCGACCTGGAAGCCGTCGAGCCGGCGGAGGCGCTGGGCGCCTACCGCCGGGCCCTGGCCCTCGACCCTGCGCACACGGAGAGCCGCGTGAACCTCGGGCGGCTGCTGCAGGAGCGCGGGCAGGTGGCCGAGGCGGCCGGCCACTACCGCGAGGCGCTGCGCCTGGCCCCCGACCACGTCACGGCCGCCTACAACCTGGCCACGGCGCTGGAAGACCTGGGCAATGTCACGGAGGCGATCACCGCCTACCGGCGGGCGCTCGCGCTGAACGACCGCCTGCCCGATGCGCACTACAACCTGGCGCGGCTCTGTGAGAAGACCGGGCAGGCGCAGGCCGCGCTCAGGCATCTCAAGGCCTACCGGAACCTCGTCCATCGCGGCGGGCGCTCGCCGCACCGCAGGGGACCGGGCACCGCCAGGCCGCCGGACTGAGGTCGCCCCTCGGCGCCGCC
>JBHGAX010000192.1:0-7827 GCA_041946635.1 Methylomirabilales bacterium (SeqCode) | reverse complement strand
GAGGCGACGTTCAGGTAGAACGAGACGTACAGCCCGGCCAGGACCGCCGCCACCGCCAGGCCGATGCCCAGGAGCATCATGGGGAGGAAGCGCTCGGTGAGCAGGGCGGCGGTGGCGCTCGGGGTGACCAGGAGGGCCACGACCAGCACCACGCCCACGGCCTGGATGGAGACCACGATGGTGCAGGCGATGAGGGCCAGGAGCAGGTAGTCGAGGCCGTGGATGGGATAGCCCATGGCGGCCGCCACCACCGGGTCGAAGGAGGCGAGCAGCAGCTCCTTGTAGCAGAGCGCGACCGCCAGGACCACCACGGCGGCCAGGCCCGCCACCAGCAGGAGGTCGGTGGGCGACATCCCCAGGATGTTGCCGAACAGGAAGCTGAACAGGTCCGCCGTGTAGCCCTCGATGGTGCTCACGAGCAGCACGCCCAGGGCGAAGGCGCCGGCGAAGAGGATGCCGATGGCGGTGTCGTGGCTCGTCCTGGTCCGCCGCGAGACGAAGCCGATGCCGAGCGCCGTGGCGAGCGAGAAGAGGCCGGCGCCCAGGTAGATGTTGGCCTGCAGCATGTAGGCGATGACCACGCCGGGGAAGGCCGCGTGGGCCAGGGCGTCCCCGATGAAGGCCAGGCCCCGCAGCACCACGTACGGCCCGATGACCGCGCAGGCCGCCGCCACGAGCACCCCCCCGATCAGCGCCCGCTGCATGAAGGCGAATTCGAAGGGCGTCCACAGAACTTCGAGCATCCGGCCGCCTTTCCGACGGCGTCTCCTCTTCTGCGCCGTCGCGGGCTCGCGCAAAACGTCACGCGTAAACCGTAACAGGCAAGAGCCTTGAAGGCAGGCGGCTCTTTGCCTTCCGTTTCACGTTTTACGCAGCTCTCTGTGCCCATGCTCGTCCGCCACCACCACGCGGCGGTCGCCCACGGTGACGATCATCAGGTGGTGGCCGTAGGTGCGGTCGAGGATGTCGCCGCGGAACACCTCCGAGGGAGGGCCGTAGGCCACGAGGCTGCGGTTCAGGCACAGCACCTGGTCGAACCGCTCGATCACGCAGTTGAGGTCGTGCGTGGCCACCACCACGGTCCTCCCCTCGTCGCGCAGCCCCTCCAGCACGGTGAAGATGGCGTGCTGGGTGGTCGGGTCCACGCCGCTGACCGGCTCGTCCAGCAGGAGGAGGTGCGGATCCTGCGCCAGGACGCGGGCCAGGAGGGCCCGCTGGACCTGGCCGCCCGACAGCTTGCCGATGTGCGTGTCGGCGTGCTCGGCCAGCTCCACGCGCGCGAGCGCCTGGCGGACGGCCGCCTCGTCCTCGGGTCGCGGACGCCGCGACCAGCCGATCCGCGGGTAGCGCCCCATCATGACCACGTCGGCCACCGTCACGGGAAACGTGCGCTGGATGGCGTCGAGCTGGGGCAGGTATCCGAGCAGCGCCCGCTGCAGCCGGACGTCCTTCTCGTGGAGGAGGATCTCGCCGGATGTCACCGGCAGGAGTCCCAGGATGGCCTTGAAGAGGGTGGTCTTGCCGGCGCCGTTCGGGCCGATCACGCCGACCATCTGCCCCGGCCGGACGCCGAAGGTGATGTCCTGGATGGCTGCGCGGCCGTCGTAGCCGGCCGCGAGATTCCGGACCTCGAGGCAGTTGTGCCAGGGCGCGTTAGGCATGGCGCCGTGCCGGGTACCGGGCGCCGGCCCGAAGTGCCGGGTGCCGGGTGCCGGGTGCCGAGCGGAGCCCCCCGGGCCGGTTCGTCTCGGCGAGGGCGGAGTCCGGGGATCGCCGACCTCGGACCGCGGACCTCGGACCTCGGACGTTCATTTCAGCGCCCCGACGATCATGCGCACGTTGTGCCGCATGAGGTTGAGGTACGTGTCGGCCGGGGGGCCGTCGGTCAGGCTCCCGTCGTAGAGATTGGTGACGACGCGCACTCCCGCGTCCTTGGCCAGGACCTCGAGGAGCTTGGGGTTGAAGTCGGCCTCCGCGAAGACGGCCGGCACCCGCTCCTGCCGGATGCGCCGGGTCAGCTCGGCGAGCGCCTTGGCCGAGGGCTCGCGGCCCGGGCTGGCCAGCAGGAAGTCCACCGCCAGGCCGTACCGCTTGCCCAGGTACTGGAAGGCGTTGTGGAAGGTCACGAGCCTGCGGCGCGCGGGCGGGATCGTGGCGACCTGCGCCCGGATCCATTCGTCCAGGGCGTCCAGCTCCGCCTGGTACGCCGTCGCGCGCTCGGCGTACCGACCCGCCCGCGCGGGGTCGACGCGGCCCAGCGTATCGCGGATCCGCTCGACGTAGCGCTTCGCGAGGGTGGGGTCGAGCCAGGCGTGCGGGTCGGGATTCTCGCCGTGGGGGCGCCCGCCGTGCCCGTGCGCGGGCATGCGCAGCGTGGCCAGCCCCTGCGACAGCTCGACGACGGGGACCTCCCTGCGGCGCAGGCTGCCGGCGACCTTGCCCCACCACTCCTCCAGGCCGGCGCCGTTGAAGAAGACCGCCTGCGCCTGCTCCAGGACGCGCATGGTCTGCGGGGTGGGCTGGAAGGTGTGGGGATCGGCCCCGGCGGGCGCCACCGCCGTCACCTGCACGTCCTCGCCGCCCACGGCGCGGACGAAGTCGGCCAGCACCGTGGTGCTCGTCACCGCGCGGAGTGCGGGCGTGCCGCCCTGCGCGCCGGAGGCGAGCAGGACGAGCGCTCCCAGGGCCGCGACCCAGCCGGTACTCATGGGCGGCGTCCCCGCGCCGCCGGCGCCAGGCTCCGGCAGTCCTCACACCGGCCGAAGAACTCCAGGGAATGGCTCTCGATCTGGAAGCGCGCCCGGCGGGACAGCCGCCGCGCCAGCGCGCCCATGCGACAGTCGGTGAACTCCACCACACGCCCGCAGCCGTTGCAGATCAGGTGGTGGCCGTGCCCGTGGCTCACGGGAGCGTAGTGGCGCTGGCGATGATCGGTGTGTACCCGGGTCACCAGGCCCAGCTGGGCGAGGAGATCCATGGTGCGGTACACGCTGGCCAGGCTGATGCCCGCCGACAGCCGTTGCGCGCGCCGGTGCAGCTCCGCGACCTTGAGGTGCGCACCCGCCTCGTCCAGGACCTGGAGGACCGCGAGCCGGGACCGGGTGAGCCTGTGTCCGCGCTGCTGCAGCGCCTTCGCGAGCGGCGTGCCGGCCATCACCACCCCCGAATTGCGAAAAATTCTCAACTCTCGTACCACGGCTGCCGGGGCAAGTCAAGCGAACGGGGCCGCCCCTGATCTCCGGCTGACGTCCCAGCCGGTCGCGCCCTCGGGGCATGGGCGGGCGTGAACGGCGGCAGCATGCGCGGCGGCCTTTAGCACCTACGGGTCCCCGAGGGCCGTCCCGGAGGGGACGGGGACTCCGCGAAAGTTCACGCGAGCAGGCAGGGAAGCCTGCCCCGTGGAAGGGATGTGGGGTGCGCGGGAGTGCCGCCGCTAGGGCGCGGCGGGGGCGACGACCACCTGGATCAGCTGGTCGGGGTGGATGTAGCGGCGGGCGGCGGCCTGGACCTGGTCCAGGCTGACGGCCTTCAAGAGGGCGGGGAAGCGCTGGGGGTAGTCGAGCCCCAGGCCGAACAGCTCGGTGTCGCGGAGGACGAAGGCCAGGCCCATCTGCTCCTCGATGGAGAGGACCAAGGAGCCGATGGCGCCGGCGCGCGCCTCCTCCAGCTCCGCCGCGGTGATGCCGCCGCTCACCAGGCGGGCCGTCTCGGCCCGCGCCGCGGCGACGGCTTTGTCCACCGTCGTGGGATCCGTCTGCAGCGAGATGATGAAGGGCCGCTCGCCCAGGACCGGGTGGAAGTAGCTGTAGACGCCGTAGGTCATGCCGCCCTGCTGGCGCAGGGCGGTCATGAGCCGGCTGCCCAGGCCGCCGCCCAGGATGCGGGTGGCCAGGAAGGCCGGGTAGTAGTCCGGGTCGGCGCGGGTGATGCCGTTGCCGCCCAGCATGACGATGGCCTCGGCCTTCCCGGGGAGGGAGACGATCACCTGGGCCGGGTGCTGGATGCGCGGCATCGCCGGCCGCGGCCGCTCGGGCGGCCCCGGCGCCGCCCTCCAGTCGCCGAAGAGCCGCTCCACCGCCGCGGCGACCAGCTCCGGGGCCAGGTCGCTCACCACCACCAGCACCGTGCGGTCCGGCCGATAGAACTGCCGGTGGAAGGCCACCACGTCCTCGCGCGCCAGCTGCTGCACCTCCTCCGGGCGGCCCTTGGGGTGCCGGTGGAGGGGGTGCTCCGGCGGGAAGAGCCGCGCGAACAGCTCCATGTGCGCCCGCTCGCGCGAGTCCTGCCGCTCCCGCCGCAGCCGGGCGCCCAGGGCCGCCCGGGCCTTGGCGAACTCGTCCGCGGGGAAGACGGGCGCGCGCAGGGCCTCGGCGAGCCGCCCGAGCACCGGCTCGAAGTGCTCCGTGAGCATCTGGGCCGTGATGCCCACGGTCTCGCGCTCCGCCTGGATGCCGAGCGACGCGCCGTAGAAGTCGAGGGACTCCGCCATCTCGGCGGCGGAGTGGCTCTGCGTGCCGCGGAGGAGCAGGTCGGCCGTCAGGAAGGCGAGCCCGCCGCGCCCCGCGGGGTCCTCCACCGGCCCGGCCCGGACGTACCCCTTGATGGCCACGCTGGGGGCCACGCGGTTCTCGGCGGCGATGAGGACCAGGCCGTTGGCCAGCACCCGCCGGATGACGCGGCCGCCGGGCGCGGCGGCCGGGCTGGCGGCGGGCGCCGGGCCGTCACCCCCGTCCTCCTGCCGGTGCACGCTCCCCCGCACGCGCTCGCCCGGGCCGCCGGCGGGCGCCGGCCCCTCGGGGATGAACCAGCCGACGGTGCGGTTCTCGGACCGGAGATACTGCCGGGCCACGCGGTGCACGTCCGCCGCGGAGACGGCGCGGATTCGATCGAAGTACCGGCCGAGCTCCCGGTAGCCCACCGTGAGCTCGGTGCTCCCCAGCAGGCGGGCCAGGCCGCTCACGCTGCCCCGGGCCATGGTGTGCTGGGCCTTCACCTGGTTGATGGCCTTCTGCAGCTCGCGCTCGCCCACCGGCTCGTCCCGCAGGCCGGCCAGGGCCGCGTCCAGGGCGGCCTCGACGCGCTCCAGCGGCACGCCGTCCCGCGCCGTGGCGTAGATGGACAGCCAGCCGCCGTCCAGGCGGCGGCTGAGGTAGCTGCTCTGCGAGGCCGCCAGCTCCGTCTCCACCAGCGCGCGGTGCAGCCGCGAGCTGTGCCCCTCCGTCAGGAGGCCGTCGAGCACGATGAGCGGGTAGAGGTCCGCGTGGCCCGCCGGGGGGATGCGGTAGAGCGCCTGGAGGTGCGCCGCGGCGCCGCCGTCCCGGACCTGCACCCGGCGCTCCCCTCTCTGCGGCGGCTCCACCGCGGTGACCCGCGGCGCGCGCGGCCCCGCGGGCAGCGAGCCGAAGTACTGCGCCACACGCTCGACCGCGGCGGCCGTCCGGACATCGCCGACGATCACCAGGACGGCGTTGCCCGGCTGGTAGTGCGCGGCGTAGTACTCGCGCACGGCCTCCGCCGTCAGGGCCTCCACGTCTTCTTTCCAGCCGATGATGGGGGTGCGATAGGGATGGCGCAGGAAGGCGGTGGCCCGCGTCACGTCTTCGAGTCGCTCCTCCGGCGCGTTCATCCGCCCTTGCAGCTCCGAGATCACCACGCCGATCTCGCGCTGCACTTCATCGGGGATCAGCGCGCAGTTCAGCATGCGCTCGGCCTCGATCTTGAGCGCCGTGTCCAGGTGCTCCGCGGGGAGGGTGATGTGGTAGGCGGTGTGATCGAAGCTCGTGAAGGCGTTGTGCCGGCCGCCGGCCAGCTGCACCAGGCGATCGATCTCCCCCGTCTTCATGGAGGTGGTGGCCCGGAAGAGCATGTGCTCGAGGAGGTGGGAGATCCCGGTGATGCCCGGTCGCTCGTTCCGGGACCCGGCGCGATACCAGGTCCAGACCGTCACCACCGGGGCCGAGTGCACTTCCTTGACGAGGAGCTTGAGCCCGCTGGGGAACACGGTCTCGGTGACGCCGGTGACCGGATCGAAGGATTGCTGATTGGCGGCGGCAGGCAGAACGGCCAGGAGAGCGAACAGGGTGGCGAGCTGCAAGGCCAGGAAAGAACGCGGGTTGCGCACACAGCCTCCTCGGCGAGTGATTCTAATCGAAAGTATCGGAGTAATGGGACAGCGTCAATTCCATTTCCCGCCAGGGTCTTTGGGGCAGACGACCGCCCGCAGCTTCCCTGGAAACAGCAATCCCCCCGCCCCCCTCTCGATGGGGGCGAGGGGATTCGCTGGAGAGGTCTCCGGGAGCGGCCCTGGGATTGGCGACGACACCCCCCAGTGGCTCCCCGCCTTTGAAAAGGGGGCGAGCGGGATTTGCCCCGCCTACGTGATGTGCGCTCCTTTCGTCTCCACGTACACGGCGTAGAGCGACTGGCTGGCGGTCATGAACAGCCGGTTGCGCTTGCTGCCGCCGAAGCAGACGTTGGAGCAGATCTCGGGCAGGCGGATCAGGCCGACGCGCTGCCCCTCGGGCGTGAACACGTGCACGCCGTCGTAGCCGTCGCCGACCCAGCCGGCGCTGGCCCAGACGTTGCCGTCCTCGTCGCAGCGGATGCCGTCGGCGAAGCCGGTCTTCCCGTTGTACTCCATGCTGGCGAAGGTCCGCGGGTTCCGGAGCCGCTTGCCGTCCACGTCGTACACCCAGATCACGCTCTTGGCCTGGGGGTAGTGGCTGAGGCCCGTGTCCGCCACGTAGAGCCGCTTGTAGTCGGGCGAGAAGCAGAGGCCGTTCGGCTTGAACGGATCGTCCGCGAGCTTCTCCACCTGGCCGGGCGCATCCACCCGGTAGATCGCCTCCTTCTGGAACGGCTGCACCGAGGTCGTCGGGAAGCGATGCCCCTCGTAGTTCATCAGGCTGCCGTACCCGGGATCCGTGAAGACCAGCCAGCCCTCCGGGTGCACCGCCCCGTCGTTGGGGGCGTTGAGCTCCTTGCCCTCGTGCTTGTCGGCCAGGACGGTGACGCTGCCGTCGTACTCGTAGCGGGTCACGCGCCGCGTGCCGTGCTCGAAGGCGATCTGCCGGCCCTGCCAGTCGAAGGTGTTCCCGTTGCTGTTGTGCGCGGGGAAGCGGAAGCGCCGGGCCACGTGCCCGTCCTCCTCGATCCAGCGGAGCTGCTCGTTGTTCGGGATGTCGCTCCAGAGCAGGTACCGCCCCACGCCGTTCCAGGCCGGCCCTTCCGCCCACAGCGTGCCGGTGTAGAGCCTGAGGATCGGCGTGTTGCCCAGCTTGTACTTGAACTTGGGGTCGAGGGCGACGATGTCCGGGTCCGGATAGCGCACGGGCTCGCTCCCCGGGCCGAAGTTTCGCGCGAAGGCGTCGGTCGTCATCCCGGTCACGGCCGCGAGTGCGGCGGCCGCCGTCAGAAAGCCGCGCCGGTCCAGGCCGACATCCCGGGCCTCGGCCGGTCTTCCGGCGGAGACGCGGGTGGACGAGCGCTCCTGGTTGCGTTCCATGGGATCCCCCTCCCTGGCTGCAAGGTCGAAATGGCCTGACCCTACCCATCGGCGAAGCGGAGAGGGGCGGGCGGGAGGCGGACGCGGCGCCGGGGCCCGAGGGCCGCTGCGAAGAGGCCGGAGACGCGAAGCACGCATGGAAGCGGCTCACATCACACCGGTCGCAGGCCGCGCCCGGTGTGCGCCGGTGCTGCGTGGGTGGTCCGAGCGCGCGGAAGAGGACGCGGGGTGGCGATGAGTGGCTCGATACTGGCAGCGCAGCCTGAGGGTGTCAAGGTGGGCCGCGGCGCCGGTGGGCACGGAAGCCCGCCTGCTGAGCCTCG
>JBHGAX010000191.1:0-7832 GCA_041946635.1 Methylomirabilales bacterium (SeqCode) | reverse complement strand
ATCCCGCATCCCGCATTGCGCATGCGACGTGTCTGTGGTGGTCCCCACCTGCCGGCGGCCGGCGCTCTTGCGGCGCTGCCTCACGCTGCTCCTGGCGCAGGAGTTCGACCGGCGGCGCTACGAGATCCTGGTGGCCGACGATGGCCGGGATGCCGCGACGGAGCGACTCGTCCGCGAGCTGCAGGCTCGGTGGGCGGCGCCGGCCCTGCGCTACCTGCCGGTCACCGCAGGCCGCGGGCCCGCCGCGGCCCGGAACCTTGGCTGGCGCGTGGCGCAGGGCGAGATCATTGCCTTCACCGACGACGACTGCATGCCCGCCCTGGACTGGCTCGAGCGGGGGCTGGCCGCGCTGGAGGCGGATGCGGCCGGCGTGGCCGGCCGGATCCTCATGCCCCTGCCCAAGTGCCCCACGGATTACGAGGCCAACGCGACCGGCCTCGCCGAAGCCGAGTTCGTGACCGCAAACTGCTTCTGCCGGCGCTCCGTGCTGGAGGCCGTGGGGGGATTCGACGTACGGTTTCGCCGCGCCTGGCGCGAGGACAGCGATTTCTTCTTCACGCTCCTCACGCGGGGTGAGCGGGTGGTGGCGGCGCCGCGGGCGGTGGTGGTGCATCCCGTCCGCCCGGCCCCCTGGGGGGTGAGTCTCAAGCAGCAGCGCAACGCCCTGTTCGAGTCGCTCCTCTACAAGAAGCACCCCGCCCTCTACTGGCGGATGGCCCGCACGCAGCGGCCGTGGCGCTACTACGCGATCGTGGCCGGCGGACTCGTCGCGGTCGCCGGCCTGCTCTCCGGCCGTCCGGCGCCCGCGCTGGCCGGCGGCCTGCTGTGGCTCACGCTCACCGTCCGCTTCTGCCTCCGCCGGCTGCGTGGCACCTCCCGCCGCCCGGGCCACGTCCTCGAGATGGCCCTCACGTCGGTCCTCATCCCGCCCCTCGCCATCGCCTGGCGCCTGGCCGGCGCCGTCCGCCACCGCGTGCTGTTCTTCTAACTCGTAGCGCTTGACGGCGTGCCGGGACCGGTATATCAGTGCAGCAACAGCGGGCTGGACCGTCGCGCCGTCACTGCAGTGCGGGCCAGCGCCGATCCTGCGGAGGTCTCCATGCTCACGCGCGTGCCGGTCATCCTGGACACGGACCCCGGCATCGGGAGTCCCGGCTCGGACGTGGACGATGGGCTGGCCATCGTGCTCGCCCTCCGGCACCCCGCCTGCGAGCTGCTGGGCTTGACCATCGTCGCGGGGAACGTGGCGCACGAGGAGGGGTTGCCCAACGCGCTGCGGCTCCTGGAGATCGCGGGCCGGCCCGAGGTCCCGGTGGTGCCCGGCGCCACCCGACCCCTGTTCCGGGACCCGGCGCCGATCCGTGGCGCCATGGAGGCACGCCGGCGGGAGGCGGTGGCGCGGTTCTGGGATCTCCCGCCCTTTGCGGCGCCCCGGCTGGCGCCGGCGAAGACGCGCGCGCCGGAGTTCATCGCCGACGCGGCGCGGCGCCGGCCGGGGGAGATCGTCCTGGTGGCCATCGGACCGTGCACGAACGTGGCGGCGGCCCTGCTCATGGATCCGGGCCTGGCCGCCTCGCTTCGGGAGATCGTGGTCATGGGCGGCGCCATCCGCGCGGGCGGCCTGGTCACGCCGGCGGTGGAGTTCAACGTCGCCTGCGATCCCGAGTCCCTGGCCGTGGTGCTGGCCTCGGGCGCCCGAGTCACGCTGGTCCCGCTGGATGCCACCACGAAGACGTTCATGCGGGCCGAACACCTGGACCGGCTGGAGGCCGGCGGGACGCCGCTCCACCGGTTCCTGGCCAGCACCAGCCGCCCGTGGCTCCGCTTCGCCATGGAGGTGCGCCGGCAGCCCGGCTTCTGGCTGCACGACCCCCTGGCCATGGCCGCCGCGCTGGATCCGGAGATCCTGCGGCTCACCCCGATGCACGTGGCCGTGGAGCTGGCGGGCAAATTGACCGCGGGACAGCTCCTCGGCTATGCTGAATCGTCGCGATACCTGTTCCCCGCGCCCGGGCCCGTGAACGCCCGGGTGGCGCTCGACCTCGACGAGCCGCGCTTCATGGACCTCTTCCTCTCCGCCATTGCCTAGCACTGCCAACGCACGAGCGCGTAGAAGGAGACGCGACATGACCCGACGAGCCACGCTCCTCCTGCTGCTGCCCGCTCTCTGGCTGGTCCCCGCCCTGGCCCCCGTGCCGTCCTGGGCGCCCGCGCCCGCCTGGGCGGCCGAGCTGCATTACATCTCGGTGGCGCGGGGCGAGCCGCGGCGCCAGGCGATCCTGGCGGCCGTGGCCGACTTCGAGAAGGCGAACCCCGGCACCAAGGCGGTCCTGTCCGAGATCCCGTTCGACCAGTACTTCCAGAAGGTGGCCATCGCGCTCTCCTCGGGGAGCGGCATCGACGTCTTCGACGTGGACAGCCCGCTGGTCGCCTCCTACGGCCACCAGGGCGCGCTCCTGCCGCTGGACAGGTCCTACAGCAAGGAGAACTGGGAGGACTTCACCAAGGTGGAGCGCGAGCTGGCCACCTACAGGGGCAAGCCGCTCTCGGCCCCCATGGGCTCCACCAGCGTCGGGCTGTTCGTCAACACGGACCTGTTCAAGGCCGCGGGCCTGCCCCTGCCCGGGCAGAATCCCGAGGACCGCATGACCTGGAGCCGCGTGGTGGAGCTGGGCAAGAAGGTCATGGCGGGGAAGACGGACGTCTGGGGGCTGGCGTTCTCCCAGTACGACCGGCCCTACATGATGCTGCCCCTCATCCAGTCGAACGGGGCCGAGGCGCTGAGCCCGGACGGCTCGACGGTCCAGGGATTCCTGAACAGCCCCGCGGCCATCGAGGCGGCCCGCTGGTGGGGCGAGACCTTCAACACCCACAAGATCTCGCCGCGCGAGCAGATCCCGAACCTCTTCTACACCGGGAAGCTCGCCATGTACCTGGCCCCCTCGTACGAGGCCAACACGCTGAAGGCGCAGTACCCGAACGTGAACTGGATCGTGGTCCCGCACCCCTACTTCAAGAAGCCGGTCACGCCGACGGGCGCCTGGCACGTGGGGGTCTTCTCCGGCACCAGGCAGCCGGAGCTGGCCGTGAAGCTGCTGAAGGCCTACACCGACCCCGAGCCGGCCAAGCGGAACTACAAGATCATGAACTACATGCCGGTGCGGGAGTCCACTTTCCAGGCCTTCCCCGAGACCTTCAAGGTGATGCCCAACAAGCTGTTCCACTGGGAGATCGTGAACACGGCGGTGGTGCGGCCGCGGACCCCGGCCTACCGGGAGTACGAGGACCTGCTGCGGCAGGCCTTCGCCAACATCCGGCAGGGGGCCGACGCCGCAAAGGAGATGAACGCCGCCGTGCAGAAGATCGATGCGCAGATCAAGCGCTACCGCTAAACCGCACCCCGCCGGGCGGCCCGCGCGCTGGCCGCTCGTTCCGTACCTCTTCATCGCGCCCGCCATGGTGGGGCTGGGGCTGTTCAAGCTCTACCCCATCATGGAGGGGCTGCGCCTGTCCTTCTACGAGGTCCGGCCGATCGCCCGCACGCAGGTCTTCATCGGCCTGGCCAACTTCGTGGAGCTGGTCCAGGACCCCGTGATCCTGCAGGCCACCTGGAACACGCTGCTGTTCAACCTCGTGGTGACGCCGGCCCAGGTGGCGCTGGCCCTCGGGCTCGCGGTGCTGGTGAGCCGCAAGGTGCCCGGCATCCAGGCCTTCCGGTCGGTCTTCTTCATGCCCGCCGTCATCTCGCTGGTGGTGGCCTCCATCGTCTGGAAGCTCATGTACGCTCCGGACAGCGGGCTGCTGAACGGGCTCCTGGGCCTGGCCGGCATCTCGCGGCAGCCGTTTCTCACCAGCGTGGGGCAGGCGATGCCCGCCCTCATGGGCATGGTCGTCTGGAAGGGCGTGGGGTACTGGATGGTGATCCTCTTCGCCGGCCTGAAGGAGATCCCCGAGTCGGTGGTCGAGGCGGCCACGGTGGACGGCGCGTCGCCCCTGCGGCGGTTCTTCGCCATCACGCTGCCGCTCCTGTCGCCCGTCCTCGTATTCGTGGTGGTGGCGGACACCATCATCAACTTCCTGCTCTTCGTGCCGGTCTACGTCATGACGCAGGGCGGCCCCGCCGAGGCCACCACGCTCCTCATGTTCGAGGTCTACCGGAACGCGTTCGTCTACACCCGCTTCGGCTACGCCGCCGCGATCTCGACGGCGCTGCTGGCGGTCATCGCCGTGGCCGTCTCCATCCAGATGCGCTTCCTGCGCGTGGAGTTCGAGTACTGAGGATATGGCACAGGTGCCTCGCGAGGTCGACGGGTGGCATGAAATCCTCCCTGGCTCCCCTTTGATCAAGGGGGGTGGGGGAGATTTCGTGGGCGGCAGTCCGGATTCGCCTCCTGCGCGCGGTGCGCGGGAGCGTGGCTCGGTCCGCCCCGGCGCCCCGGCGCCTCTGCGCCCCGGCGCCTCTGCGGTCCTTCGGCGGACGCTGCTCTACGCCGCCCTGGGCGCCGTGGCCCTGGCCTCCGTGGTCCCGCTGCTCTGGGCCTTCACCTCCTCGCTGCGCGCAGACGACGAGATCTTCCTCTACACCCTGCGCCTCTCCTGGAAGACCCTTCTGCCCATCGGCGGCACGCTGGAGAATTTCCGCGCGATCCTCTTCGAGGATCGCTTCGCGCGGTTTCTGGGGAACAGCCTGTTCGTCGCCCTGGCCACCGTGCTGCTCGGGCTCCTGGTCAATTCCCTGGCGGCGTTCGGCTTCGCGCGCTTCCGCTTCCCGGGGCAGCGGGTCCTCTTCGGGCTCGTGCTCGTCACCTTCATGGTGCCCTTCGAGGTGATCGTGCTGCCGCTCTACCTGGTGGTGCGGTCCATGGGCTGGCTGGACAGCTACCGGGCGCTCATCGTGCCGGCGGTGCCCGACGCCTTCTCGATCTTCCTGATCCGCCAGTTCATGCTCAAGCTGCCGCGCGACATGTTCGAGGCGGCCCGCGTCGACGGCGCGGGGTGGCTGGCCATCTACTGGCGCATCGCCCTGCCGAACGTCAAGCCGGCCCTGATCACGGCCAGCCTGCTGCTGTTCCTGCGGCAGTGGGACGCCTTCTTCTGGCCGCTGGTGGCCACGTCGTCCCTCGATCTCACGGTCATCCAGGTCGCCCTCACCAAGTACATGACCGAGTTCGTGACCTACTGGGGGCGCCTCCTGGCCGGCTCCATGCTGGCCACCCTGCCGATCGTGCTCCTGTTCTTCCTGCTCCAGAAGTACTTCGTGCAGAGCGTGGCCTCCACGGGCATGAAGGGCTGACGGCCCGGGCCCTCCCGGCAGGCCCTGTCCGCGGAGCCCCGCGCGCTGCCGTCCCCGCCGCCCCACCCGCGGACAATCTCGCGGGGGCGAGGATTTTCTCCTTGACAGGCGGCTGCGCAGGAGTATTTTGCCTCTATAGAGTAAAAATAGAGCATCTATAGCAAAGGGCGGCCCATGCCGAACGGTACGAAGACCAAGAAGACCGTCATCTACGAGACACTCAAGAAGCGAATCATCAACCATTCCCTGAAAGCCGGCGAGCCGATTAGCGAAGTCTCGCTCGCGAAGGAGCTGAAGACGAGCACCACGCCGCTGCGGGAAGCGCTGCAACAGCTCCAGAAAGAGGGCTTCGTCGAGAACATCCCCGGCCGGGGCTCCTTCGTCTCACGGATCTCGAGCCAGGATATCCGGGAGATGTTCGAGATCCGCGAGATCCTGGAATGCGAGGTGATCAGGCGCGTCGTCGCGCACGGCCTCGTGCGCGAGGCCCGGGCGCTCGCCATTCGCAAGGAGTTCGAGTCCTCAAAAGGCAAGGGGCGTCCGACCTCGCGCAGCTATTTCACGCCGGGCGATCAGATTCACCTCTTCGTCTTCGAATGCCTCGGGAACAACCGACTGCTGGAGTACTACCGGCGGCTGCAGGAGCACATCGAGCGAAACCGGCTGTATTTCTTCAGCAACTTCCACGAAGAGCGGTCCGAGCAGTCCTTCAGGGAGCACCTGGAGATCCTGGATGCGCTGCTCTCGCGCGATCCCGAGCGCGCGGAGCGCGCCATGCGGACCCACCTTCAGAACGCCACGGACTACTTGAAGCGGATCACCTATTGAGGCCAGGGCCTCGGCGCCGGGGCTCGTCGAGGAGCAACCGCATGCCTGCTGTCACGCCGGACCGGCTGAAGGCCGCGATCACCGAAGTGCTGCGCGGGCTGGGGGCGGCCGAGGACGAGGCGTGCATCGTGGCCGAGAGCCTCGTGCGGGCCGAGATGCGCGGCACCGACACGCACGGCTTGCCGTACCTCAAGCTGCTGGTCGAGCGGGCGGAAGCGCGGATGGTCTCGCTGCCCACCCGGCTGACGACGCTCCGGGACGAGGGCGCCACGGCGCTGCTGGACGGCGGCAACGGCATCGGCCAGTTCGCGGGGTGGACCGCCATGGCCACGAGCGTCCGGAAGGCTCGGGAGCTCGGGGTCGGGCTGACGCTCGTGCGGAATACCAACAACCTGGGCTTCCTCGCCTTCTACACCATGCACGCTGCGGAGCAGGGCCTCGTCGGTGTGGCGATGAGCAACGCGAACGCCTCCGTATCGCCGTGGGGCGGCGCGGAGGCGTACCTCGGCACCAACCCGATGTCCATCTCGGTGCCTGGAACCGCGGAGCCGCTCGTGCTGGATATGTCCTCCAGCGTGGTGGCCCGCGGGAAGATTCGCAAGGCGCACCGCCTGGGCGAGAAGATCCCGCCCGGCTGGGCACTGGATGAATTCGGTGCGCCGACGGAGGATCCGGCCGCGGCCCTGAAGGGCACGCTCCTGCCCATCGGCGGGCCGAAGGGCTATGGCCTGGCCCTCATGGTGGACGTGCTCGCGGGGATGCTTTCCGGCAGTGCGTTTGGACGGCAGGTCAAGAGCTTCCACGAACTGGCCGGGCCCACCGGCGTCGGGGCGCTGCTGCTCGCATTCGAGGTCGAGCGCTTCATGCCGCTGGAGACGTTCAGGACGCTCATGGCGGGGTATGTGACGGCCATCCGGGGGAGCCGGAGAGCCCGGGGCACCGTCCGCATCTACACGCCCGGAGAGATCGAGTCCGAGAAAGAGCAGGCGAGCCGGGAGCGGGGGATCGAGCTGGCCGACGCGTCGGTCGAGATGCTGAACCAGTACCTGGAAAAGCTGCGGAGCCCGTTGCGCCTGTAGCGGTGCCCGCGAGGGGCAGACGCCGGCGCCGGCGGGTCGCGTCCTGCATAGGCAAGGCACGGCGCCATCCAGGAGGATGCCATGGACGAGCTGAAGGATCTGGTCGTCGTGGTCACGGGGTCGGGCAAGGGCCTGGGCAAGGGCATCGCCGAGAGCTGCTACCGCGAGGGGGCCAGGGTCGTCACGTGGGACCGCTCGGGCGCGGCCAAGGCCGTGGCCGATGCCCTGGATCCCTCCGGGGCCAGGACGCTGTACGTCCAGGCCGACGCGACCAAGGAGGAGGAGCCGATCCGGGCCTTCGACCGGGTGCTGCAGAAGTTCGGCCGGGTGGACGTGCTGGTCAACAACGCGGGTATCTCGCGCCACAAGCCGATCGAGGAGATGACGCTGGAGCTGTTCGAAGAGGTGATGCGGACGAACGTGACCGGCCTCTTCCTCTGCTGCAAGGCCGTGACGCCCATCATGAAGAAGCAAGGCCGGGGCAAGATCGTGAACATCTCGTCGCTGGGGGCGCGCACGGGCCGCCCGGGGGTCGGGATCAACTACGCGGCCTCCAAGGCGGCCGTGATCGCGATCAGCCAGACCCTGGCGCGGGAGCTGGGGCCGTCCGGCATCTACGTGAACGCCATCGC
>JBHGAX010000190.1:0-14590 GCA_041946635.1 Methylomirabilales bacterium (SeqCode) | reverse complement strand
GGCTGGCCCGCGTCATGGCGCCACCTCGATGATGGACGACCAGCAGTAGCGCTGGAGGGCGGGCACCCGGGCCAGGAGCCATGCGTCCAGGCGCCGCGTCACGGCCAGGCTGCGCCGGAACAGCCCGGCGCTCCCCGTGAGGTAGAGCAGCCCCTGCGGGAAGATGGACAGCAGGCAGTGCCCCTCGTAGCGCACCCGGCCGAAGTAGCGGCCCAGCCCGAAGATCTGCTGGACGGTGAGCGGCTTCTCCGTGGGCGTGCGGCGCCCGGGCGTGAGCGCCCGGAAGGCCCGCAGCAGCCAGTTGTGGTCCAGCGGCTCGATGAAGAGCGCGCGGCCGCCGGGCCGGAGCACGCGCCGGATCTCCGGGCCGGTGAGGGCGAGGTCCGTGTGGTGCAGGATGGACACGCCGCACACCAGGTCGAACATCCCGTCGGGGTAGTCCAGGCGCTCGGCCGGCATGACGCGGGCCTGGATGCGGTCGCCCAGCCCGCGCGCCGCGGCCGCCTCGGCGAGGCGGCGCACGGCCTCGGGGGAGATGTCGAAGGCGTGCACCCTGGCGCCCCGCCCGGCGTAGGCCAGCGTGGTCCAGCCCTCGCCGCAGCCGAAGTCCAGGACGGTCTTGCCCGCCAGATCGCCGCAGCGGGCCAGGAACGCCTGCCAGACGGGATCCAGCCCGCCGGCCGCGTAGAAGTCGCCGTGCCCCGCCCCCGACCGGCGCACCGCCTTGGCGTCGTGGAACCGGCGCTCGATGTCGTGCCGGGCGTCCAGGCTCAGCCGCGGTCGCTCCACCGCTGTCCTCCCATGCGCGCGGGCTCCGCCGGCGCGCCGCGGCGCTCCTGCCCGGAGCCCCGCGGCGGCCGCAGCCGGGCCGGGACCCCCACGGCCAGGTAGCCGGCGGGCACCGACGTGAGCACCACCGCGTTCGCGCCCACCCGGCAGCCGTCGCCCAGCCGCACGTCGCCCAGGACCTTGGCCCCCGCGCCGATCAGCACGTCGTCCCCCACGCGGGGCGCCCCGCCCCCGCCGCCGCGGTCGCCGAGCGTCACGCCCTGGTAGAGGGTGCAGCGCTCCCCCACCTCGGCCTCCGGGTGCAGGATGATGCCGCCGAAGTGGTGGATGCGCAGGCCCTTGCCGATGCGCGCGGCCGCCGGCAGCGAGATGCCGGTCAGCACCTCCACCGCGCGCTCCGCCAGGAAGCGCAGCGGCTGGGTCGGGATGCCGCGCTCGTGGCACCAGCGAAACAGCCGGTAGACGACCAGCGCCTGGAAGCCCGGCGCGAGGAGGCCCCGGACCAGCGCGCGCAGCGAGGCGTCCTCCTCGCGCAGGCGCGCCACGTCCGCGCGCAGGCACTCCCGGAGCCGGCTGCGCGCGGGGCTCACGCCAGCGCCTCCGCGGGCGCGGACCGCTCCCGCTGGCGCTCCTGCAGGCGCCGCGCGGCCACGGCCAGCAGCGCCGGGTGCATGGCGAAGTACTGCCGGCCCTCCCCGGCGGCCTGGGGCCGGCGGGGCAGGGGTCCGTCCAGCGCCGCCAGCGCCGCGCGCGACAGGAGGTCCGCCTGCTGGGCCATGGCCCGCCGCTTCAGCAGCGGGATCGTGTCGCCCGGGAGCACGGGGAGGGCCTCCACGTAGACGATGTCCCCGGTGTCCACGCCCGGGTCGACGAAGTGCACGCTGATGCCCGCCTCCCCGCCCTCCAGCAGCGCCCACTCCAGGACGTTCATGCCGCGGTAGCGGGGCAGGACCCCCATGTGGGCGTTCAGCGTCCCGAGCCGCGGGGCGCGGAGCACCGGCGGTCGCAGGATGGGGCAGCCGCCCAGCAGGGCCAGGTCCACGCCGCGCGCCCGCAGCCGCTCGCCGGCCGCCGCGCCGTTCAGCGCGGGCACCAGGCAGTGCTCCCCCTCCTGGGCCGCCACCAGGGCGGCCAGCGAGGGCGCGCCGGCGCCCGCCGCCGGCCGCCCGGCCGCGCGCAGGCGGCGCAGGAGCGCGGCCGCGACCGCCCGGGGCAGCCGCCGGCCGTGCGCCCGCAGCAGCGCCGCGGGCGAGCGCGGCTCGGCCGGCGCGGCCGCGATCACGTCCACGCCGCGGAAGCCCCGGGCGGTGAGCGCCGCCAGGATGTGGCGCGCGTAGGCGCTGTCGGGGTGGCTGCAGAGGATGGCCAGCTTCATGCCCGCTCCGCGAGGGCCGCGGCCGGCGCCGCCGGGGCGGCGGCCGGCCGGGCCAGCAGCCGCAGGGCGCGCGCCTCCTGGAGCAGCGAGTCCAGCGCGAACTTGGCCGCCCAGTTGGGGATGCGGAAGCGCATGTAGTCGCCCCACACCGGCTGCGATCCCGGCACGCCGCCCCGCAGCCCGGGGTTCCGGCTGGACCAGGGCACGGCCCGCAGCACCTGGTCGTTGATCTTGGCCGTGGCGTTCAGGTAGCGGGCGTCGCCCGTCAGCTCGAACAGCCGGCCCCACACGCGGCCCATCTGGGCGCAGCCCGTGAGGCAGGTGAAGCGGTGGTCGCCGCTCCAGCCCGGCCCGTAGGTGCCGGCCAGGCGCCGGCGCCGCTCGAAGTGGAGCAGCAGGGCGTCCGCCCCCCGCCGGCCGGCCTCCAGGTAGCGCTCCTCCCGGAGCACGACCGCGGCCTCCACCAGCCCCTCCAGGGTGTAGGCCAGGGTGTGGGTGAGGGGCGGCTCGCCCGGCGCGAAGCCGCAGTGCGCGAACCAGCCGTCCGCCCCCTGGTGGGTGAGCGCCCAGTCCAGGTTCCGGCGGGCCGCCTCGCGCACCCGCCGGTCGCCCGACTGCTCGGCCAGCTGGGCCAGGGGCCAGGCCACCCGGGTGGCGTAGACGTGGGGCACCTCGTGGTACTCGTTCCGCCGCCAGGCGCCGTCCGCGTCCTGCACCGCCAGGAGCCAGGCCGCGCCCCGCTCCGCTGCCGCGGCGAACGCGGCGTCCCCGAAGGTCCGGTGGGCGGCCAGCAGGCCCTGGATCACCTGCCCGGTGTTGAACACCGCGGGGCGCGGGGGGCCGCTCACGAAGCCGGCCTGCCAGGAGCCGTCGGGCAGCTGCACCCGGACCTCCCACTCGGCGGCGCGCCGGGCGCGGAGCAGGTCCGACGGGCGGCGCAGGGACTCGGCGCTCTCCAGGAGCGTCAGGATGATGTAGCCCGTGGTCTCGGGGTAGCCCGGGCTCCAGCCCGCGCCCAGCGCGTACCAGCCCGCCACCCCGCCGTCCTGCCAGACGTCCTGCGCGCGGGCCAGCCAGTCCAGGAGCCCGGCGCAGGCCTCCTGGCGCTCCGGCAGGCGGGCGGGCGGCAGGTCCAGGGCGTCGCGCAGGCAGAGCCCGAGGTTGGCCGGCCGGTACAGCCGGTGCTCCGCGGCGTCCTCGGCGGCCCGGGCGGCCGTCCGGACGGCGGGCGGCAGGCAGCGCTTGGCCAGGTCGCGCAGGCGCCTCATCGTCGGGACTCCAGCAGGGCCTCGGCGCGGGCCGGGCGCTCGCGGGCCTCGGCGGCGGGGTTCGTGACCAGGAAGTTGCCGATGGCCAGGCAGTCCAGGTGGCCCAGGGTGAAGGCCCGGATGGCGTCCTGGGGCGAGCAGACGATCGGCTCCTCGTGCATGTTGAAGCTCGTGTTGATGCAGCTGGGGATGCCCGTGAGGCGGCGGTACTCGGTGAGGATGCGGTGCAGCCCGGGGGTCGCCTCGGGGCCCACGAGCTGCGGGCGGGCCGTCCCGTCCACGTGCACGGCGGCCGGCGAGGTCTCCTTCATGTAGGGGGTGCAGTCGAAGGTGATGGTCATGAAGGCGGCCGCCTGCTCCGCGCCGGCCAGGCCCTGGAAGCAGGTGCCCGCCAGCTCGCGGAGGGTGATGGGCGCGAAGGGCATGAACTCGGTGCGCCCCAGGCGCTTGTTCAGCCAGTCGTTCACCTTGGGGTCCAGGGCCTCGTAGAGGATGGAGCGGTTGCCCAGCGCGCGCGGGCCGTACTCCATGCGGCCGTGGAAGCGGGCCACGATGCGCCCGCGGGCCAGCAGGCGGGCGACCTCCAGGTCCAGGTCCTGCGGGCGGGTCCAGGGCAGCCCGGCGTCGCGCAGGGCGGCCAGGATCTGGCCGTCCGTGTACTCGGGCCCGAAGAAGACGTGGGGGATCAGGCGCGGCCGCAGGCCCGGGAGTTGGCGGGCCGAGAAGGCCAGCGCGCTCCCCAGGGCGGTGCCGCCGTCCGCCATGTTCGGGTGGATGAAGATGCCCTCCACCTCCGGGATCTCGTGCAGCCGCTGGTTCAGCTTCACGTTGGCGGTCACGCCGCCGGCCAGGACCAGGTGGCGCAGGCCGGTGGCGCGCAGGTAGTGGCGCACGAGGCGGACCGCGCGGTCCTCCAGCACCCGCTGGTAGGCGGCCGCCACGGCCTCGCGCGGGTAGCGCTTGGCCAGGGCGCGGGCGGCCCGCATGTTCATGCCCGTGGCGTACCGGGGGTCCTCCTCGCGGCCGGCGAAGCGCGCGTCCACGACGCCCGCCAGCTCCGCGGGGTCGCCGAAGGCCGCCAGGCCGACGATCTTGCCCTCGTGGCGGGTGGGCTTGAAGCCCAGCGCCTCGGTCACCTGGGCGTAGAAGATGCCGAAGGAGTTCGGGAACCAGAGGTTCTGCAGGCGCCGGATTCCGCGGCCGTCGCCCACGCTCACGCTCCCGGCCAGGCCGCTGCCGTAGGCGTCCAGGGTCACGATCAGCGCGCGGGGGAACTCGCCGGTGTAGAAGGCCGAGGCGGCGTGGGCCGCGTGGTGCTCGATCCACCGCAGGCGCGACGGGTCGAAGCCCAGGGCCCGCAGGGCGCTGGTCAGCTCGCGGTTGAAGCGGAAGTGGTCGCGCACCGCGTCGCGGAACCAGCGCGCGTAGTAGGCCCAGTGCCAGGCCCGGTCGGGCAGGGGCTCCCGGGCGAGGAGGGCGTGCGGCAGGTTGCGCAGGGCCCCCGCCGCCATGCAGGCGGCTTCCCGGTACCACGGGTGGAAGGGGTAGGTCACCGCGTCGATCTGCTCGGGGCGCAGGCCCGACTCGGACAGCACCCGCTCCAGCGCCTTCCAGGGGAAGCCCGCGTGCATCTTGACCCGCGACAGCCGCTCCTCCGCCAAGCCGCAGACCGGCACGCCGTCCACGACCAGCGCGACCGTGCTATCGGTATCCAGCGACGAGATGCCCAGGACGTTCACGGCCGGTCTCCTTCGGGTAACGGTGGGTGAATTCCGCCAGGGTCTCGCCCCGCGCCGCGTGGCGGCGGCGTGCGTGGGCGACCAGGCGGAGGAAGCGCTCCAGGTAGGCGCGGACGTCGTCCGCGCTCCGCGTGTAGGGGCTCTGGCCCGGACACAGCTCGCTCGAGTGGAGGAAGACGTTGAGCACCGGCACGCCCTCCGCCACCAGCCGGTCGCAGGCCGCGATCATCTGCTCGGCGGAGAACAGCGCCGGGTAGAGCCAGCAGAGCTCCACGAGATTGACGCCGCGCGGCCCCAGCAGGCCGCGCAGGTGCAGGGCGCGGGGCGCGCGCAGGTAGGCGCGGCGGAGCGGCGCGGGCAGCCGGCGCGTGAGCGTGATGCCCACGGGCACCTCCAGGAGGGGCCGGGGGCCGTCCAGCAGGACGCGCGGGTGCGGCGCCTCCTCGGTGAAGTCGGGGCCGCCCTGCGGGCGCCAGTCCACCAGGGGCGTGACGCTCGTGTCGGCCGCGTAGCCGAGCGCGGCCAGCATGGGGGGGGTGGCGGCGCTCAGGCCGAACTTCCCGGCCCGGTAGGAGACGGGCGGCCGGCCGAGCGTGTCGCCGAGGCGCGCGGTGAGCCGCTCCAGCTTGGCGCGGAGGTGCGGCGCCGGCAGGTTGCTCGGGTACTCGATGCGGGCCCGCTCGCCCGGCGCGAAGGGCGGGCAGGACCAGGGGTGCAGGTGCGCCCCGATCTCGCACTGGCCGCCGGCCTGGAGCTCCTTGAGGACCGCGGTGGACCGGGCGTCCTCCAGCAGGGCGTGCTCCACCAGGTAGGTGGGCCGGAGGCCGGCGTCCGTGCACGCCCGGTGGAAGGCCGGCAGCGCCTGCATGTTCCGGAAGGTGAGCGGGTCCTCGATCTGCCACCGGGGCATGTCGGCCTCGACGTCCACCGTGACCAGGAGGCTGGGCGCGCTAGCCTGCACGGCGACCTCCCGGGCGCGCCGCGGCCGGCGCGGGCTTGGCCACCGCGGCGGCGTGGGCCGGCATGGCGGCGCGCAGGTGCTGGAGGTAGCGGCGGCGGTCCGCCGCGCCGAGACCCAGGCCGGCGAAGAGCGCCAGGTAGAGCAGGGCGGTGGCCCCCATGCCCAGGAGGCTGCCCGGCAGGCTCTGCAGCGCCGGCAGGCCGGCGGCCCAGGCGGCCGGCACGTAGGCGAAGAGCGCGGGGACGGCGGCCGGCAGGACGGATTCGCGGAGCAGCCGCCGCACGGGCAGCCCCACCAGGCGGCAGGCCAGCGGCACGAAGAGCCCGGCGTCCGTGAGCAGCGCGGGCAGCGCGGTGCCGAGCGCCACGCCCACGATGCCGAGCGGGCGGACCAGGACCAGGCTCAGCGCGATGTTGGTCAGGGAGCCGGCCAGCGCGATGCCGGCCAGCTGCCGGTGGCGGCCCTTCAGCATGAGCACGTAGCCCGCCGGGGTCTGCGCCACGGAGACCGCGCAGGCCCCGGCGAGGATGAGGGTCACGGACACCGCCACCTCGAAGCCCGGGCCGACCCAGGCCCGGATGAAGGGGCCGGCGAAGGCGAACAGCGGGAGCGTCGCGGTCAGGGCGAGAGGCGGAGGTCGGGCACCTCGCGGTGGGCCAGCCAGGCCGTGGCCAGCCCCGCGGCCACCTGCAGGAGCGTCTGGGCCGCCAGGAAGGCCAGCAGGCCCCCGCCGGTCCAGAGGGTGGCGGCGCCGAGGAGCAGCCAGCCGCCCGTCTGGCCGATCTGCACCAGGTTCGTGAGGTCGAAGCGCTCGCGGCCCACCAGCACGCCCCGGTAGACGGAGAGCGGGAGCGTGATGGCCGCGCCCGCGAAGCCCAGCAGCAGGAGCCGGCTGCCCAGGCGCGCGTGCGCCTCGGTGAGGCGGAAGACCTGCGGGAGGTGGGGGAGCAGGAGGGCCGCCGCCCCGAGGCCCAGGAGGCCGACGGCGAGGTAGAAGGCGAAGGCGGTGCTCACCGTGGCGCCGAGGTCGTGCCGCCGGTCGGCGCCGCGGGCCTCGGCCACGGCCCGCATCACGGCCGTGCCCGTGCCCAGGTTGGCCAGGGCGAGGTAGTTGACCAGGCTGCCCACCAGGTGGAGGAGCCCGTACTGCTCGCTGCCCAGGTAGGCGAGCGCGAGGGGGACCATGACGAACCCGGTCGCCGAGGAGACGGCGAAGCTCAGGTAGCTGGTCAGGCCGTTCTTCAGGAACTGTCGGACCGAAAAGGCCATGGGGACTCCGCGCGCGCACTCCTCCGGTGCTGTCCGGCGATTGCCAGGGCTGTGCCAGCGCGAGGGGCGCGGCGCCCCTGTCGGCGCAAGCGACGGTGGACGGCGGGTTTCGGGCTGCGGCGGCCGGACGCGCGCGCCGGGCGCCGCGACCGGCGCGGTTCGGCCCGTGCAAGCTTTGCGCGCGGCGGAGACCGGCCGGGCGGCCGACACCCCCTGTCGGAGGGATTGACGGCCGCTGCGGGCCTGCGGCAAGGGAACGGCGCGGCCTGCGGGCCTGCGAAAGCTTTGCACACCCCAGCGGGCCGCGGAGACCGGTGCTGCAGGGACTTGGGAGGACCGGACCGGATGCACCGCGACGGACACGAAGGGCGTGAAGGTTTCGGGCGGGTCCGGCCCTCCGTGTCCTTCGTGCCCTGCGTGGTGAGAGGGCTAGGCGGGGACCGAGATGCCCAGGCGCTCGGCCAGGGTGCCGGCCAGGCGGGCCACGAGGTCGTCCCAGTCGTAGGCCCGCGCGGCGGCCCGGCGGGCGGCGCGCCGGTCCGGCAGGTCGGCGCCCGGCGCCAGGGCGGCCTGGAGCGCGGCCTCCCACTCGGCGGGCGAGCCGCAGAGCCCGACCACGTGGGCGAAGGCCTCCAGGGAGCGGATGCGCGTGCCCAGGGTGGGGCGGCCGCCGGCCAGGTACTCGTGGAGCTTGAGCGGGAAGATGTACTTGGTGTACTCGGTGTCCCGGTAGGGCATGATGCAGACGTCGAAGTGCTGCGGGTAGGCGGACAGCTCCACCACCGGCTTGCCCCCCAGGAAGTGGACGTTCCGCATCCGGCCCAGGCGCGCCAGCAGGTCGGCGATCTCGGGGTGCGGGCTGCGCGGGCCCACGAACACGAAGGACCAGGCCGGGTGCCGCGTGGCCAGGTCCAGGAGCAGGGCCCAGTCCAGCTGCTTCTTGAGCTTGCCGGTGTAGCCGATGCGGGGCCGCGGGATGCACGCCAGATCCGCCGGCTCGGGCGCGGGCCGGGCGTAGGCCGCGTAGTCCACGCCGTTGGGCGCCAGGGCGGTGCGCGGGTTCAGGCCGCCCTTCTTCTCCATGAGGGCCGGGGAGTGGATGAACACCTGGTCCGCCCGCCGGATGAGCGCCACCTCCGCCGGATCGGGCGGCTGGGGGGTGTCGGAGAACGCGTAGTCGTCGTCGAGGTGGTAGCAGGAGAGCGCGTGGGGCACGAGGTCCAGGGCCGGCGCGAACTCCGGCCGCCAGAGGTAGACCAGCGTGCGCCGGCAGCCCTGGGCCCGGAGGACGGCCTGCGCGCGGCGCAGCCGCTCGCGGGCCGTCCAGCGCGCGAGCGGCTGCGGCCGGTACAGCTTGGGCAGCCACCACTCCGCCGTGTACACCCGCACGCCCGGCGCGTCGGGGGCGGTCCACACGGCGGGCGGTCCCTCCCGCCGGCGCCGGCCCGCGGCGCCGCGCTCGTGCACGGGGTCCACCCACACCACGGGAAAGTACCGCGCCAGCCGGGACACCACGTGGTGGGGCGTCTGCCAGCTGTCGTGCCGCCAGGGGTGGGGCGGCAGCGTGAGGATGCCCACGTCCTTGGCCCGCCAGGCGGGCAGGCGTCCCGCCCCCCGCAGGCTCCCCGGGATCTCGGCGAGTTCGCGCATGGGGTCTCCGATCAGCGGGCGGCCGCCGGCGCCGACCGGCCGCTCCGCAAGAGGGCGGCCACGCCGGGCAGCGCGCGCCAGCCCTTCAGGCGGCGTTCCACGAGCCGCTCCAGCCCCCGGGGCAGGAACATGCCGAACGAGAAGGCCCGATCCAGCGCCAGCATCCGGGGCAGGGCGCGCAGGCGTGCCGAGTAGGGCAGGGGCCGGATGAAGCCCTCGATGGTCTCGGCCAGGCCGACCGCCTGCCGCGCGTAGAGCCCGTGCACCAGCAGATCCAGCGGCGAGGCGTCCATGCCGTCGCTGCCCGCCGGCTCGGGCGCGCGGCCGGCGGCCGCGGCCGCCCGGTACACCGACTCCAGGCCGCCGGCCCAGCCGGCGGCGCCGTGCGCCTCGCGGATGGCGTCGCGGGTGGCCTCGCCGACGGCGCGGCGCCGCGCCGCATTCCCGATCAGCCCGCCCAGGAGCCTCCGGTACGCGTCCAGGGTCTCCGCCTGCAGCACGTGGCGCAGGCCCGGCGCCCCGGGCCCCAGGATGGGCGCGGCCTCCGGGTGGGGGGAGAAGGCGGCCACGGGGATGCCGCGGCTGCCCGCCTCCAGGCAGGAGGTGATGGACGTGAAGGGGAAGGAGTCCAGGTAGACGTCCGCCGCGTCGTAGAACTGGCCCGTGTCCGCGCGCCGGCCCAGCGCGCGCAGCCGGCCGCCGGTGGCCCGGGCGGCCTCGGCCCACGCGCCCTCCGGCTGCGGGCCGACGACCAGGAGCACCGCGCGCGGCTCGGCCAGCAGGACGGGCAGGACGGCCTCCAGGAAGCTCGGCCCGGCGATCGCCCGGTACTTGAAGGCGGTGGCGATGGAGAGGAGCACCACCTCGTCGCGGGCGTAGCCCAGGCGGCGCTTGGCCTCCTCCGCCGGGCAGGCCCGCTCCGCGTCCGGGAGCGGGATGGGCAGCAGCGCGCCCCGGGCGCGCGCGATCCCCCGCCGGCGCTCGGCCAGGACCGCCCCGGCCTCCCGCGGGTGGGCGACCACGTCGCCCACCCCGGCGCCCAGCCAGAACGCATGGTCGGCGTGATTCACCAGGACCACGGGCGGCGTCCCGTCCCGGTGGGCGAAGGCCAGGAGCGGCACCACGTCGTCCGGGAAGAGGTGGCAGACCACCAGGTCGGCGCGCCGGGACAGGCGGCGCAGGGCTCGCGCGCGGGCGATCGGGTCCGCGGTCAGCCGGTCCAGCACGCTGAGCGTCCCGCCGCTGCCCGCGACCGCGTCCGCCAGGCTCGCGGGCATGGGCAGGTCGCGCTGTCGCGTGATGGCGACGGAGTGGCGCCGCCCGCCGTCGGCCTGGATCCAGCGCCAGGCGAAGCGGGTGTCGCCGCCGATGGGCCGGGCGTGGCTGATCACGTGGAGCACCCGACCCGGCCGGGCGCCCCCGGCGGCGCGCGGCGCGGGCGGCGGGCCGACGGCCGGGGCCACGGCGGCCCGGCCGACGCGGAGCAGGAGCCGCTCCAGCCGCGGGCTGGCGAACATGCCCGCGTGCCGCACGTAGGCCTGGTGGGCGGCGATCTGGGTGCAGGCCACCGCCTCCAGCATCCGGCCGCGGCCCGCGAAGTCCTCGGCCAGGCCGGCCAGGCGCTGGACCGTCTGGTAGGACTCCCGCAAGGCCGGCTGGAGCCGCGCGAGCGGATCGGAACCCATGCTAGCCCCGGAGGATGCGGCGGAGGTGCTCCACCACGTAGTCCTGCTCGGCGTCCGTCATGGTGGGGTAGAGCGGGAGGAGCAGGCCCTCCCGGGTGGCGCGCTCGGTGACGGGCAGGCGGCGCCGACAGTCCGCGTACGCCGGCGTGAGGTGGATCGCCATGACGGCCGGCCGGCTGGCGATCCCGACGGCCAGGAGCTCTTCCATGATCTGGTTGCGGGACTTCCGCGCGCCCCGCAGCTGGACCAGGTAGGATTGATAGGTATGGGGCGACTCGGGCCGGCCCGCGGGAAGCTGCAGCTCCTCGACGTCGCGGAGGGCGGCGGCGTAGCGCTCGGCGCGCTCGCGGCGCCGCTCCAGCAGGCCGTCCAGCTTCTTCATCTGCTGGATGCCCACGGCGGCGTGCAGGTCGCTCATCCGGTAGTTGTAGCCGACCTCGGGGTACTCCTCGATGATCACGCGCCGGGCCCCGTGCCGGGCCAGGTCGGAGACCGACATGCCGTGCGCCCGGAGCCGCCGGGCCCGCTCGGCCAGCGCGTCGTCCTGCAGCGTGATCATGCCTCCCTCCCCCGTGCTGATGACCTTGCGCGGGTGGAAGCTGAAGCAGGTGACGTTGCCGAGGCCGCCGACGCGGCGCCCGCGGTAGCTCGCGCCCAGGCTGGGGGCGGCGTCCTCCACGACCAGGAGCCCGTGCCGGCGGGCCACGGCCTGGATCCCCTCCATGTCCGCCGCCAGGCCGATCTGGTGCACGGCCAGGATCGCGCGCGTGCGGGGCGTGACGGCCGAGGCGACCGCGGCGGGGTCCAGGGTGCAGGACACGGGATCGATGTCGGCGAAGACCGGGGTCGCCCCCACGTACCGGACGGCGTTGGCCGTGGCGATGAAGGTGAAGCTGGGCAGGATGACCTCGTGGCCGGGGCCCAGCCCGTGCAGCAGCATGGCCAGGTGGAGGGCCGTGGTGCAGCTGGAGGTGGCCACGGCGTGGCGCGCGCCCACGTAGTCCGCCACCATCCGCTCGAACTCGGCGACCTTCGGGCCCTGCACGAGCCAGCCGGAGCGCAAGACTTGCACGACGGCCTGCTCTTCGGCCTGGTCGAGGACCGGCTTCGTGACCGGAATTTGCACGGTGACCGCGCTGGTCGTCATCGTCTGCTCCTGTTGGGGTACCGGGCGTTGCGCGCGAGCGGCGTCGCCTGCCCGCCGCCCGCGCTGGGCAACCCTTGCCGGGCATGCTCCGCGTCGCCGCCCCATCGATGCACGTGCTGTACCGACCGCTCAGCCCGCGGGTGCCTGGCCAACCCCCCGACCCTCCGTTTCAACGAGGGCCTCTTCCTGGCGCATTGCCCGAGCAGGGGTGCGGGACTCCCCCCTTTGCCAAGGGGGGATTTGGCCGCCCGGAAGCCGCGGCGCGCGCCCGGGGCCGCGGAGCGCGGGCGGCCGCTCCCGACGGCGGAGGGGACACCGGCTCCGCGGGCGGGAGGTCCGGCGATCAGGGGGCGGGCTGCGGCGGGGGGGCCGTGGGCAGCAGCGCCGACAGGGTCTCGGCGTCCAGCATGCCGTTGGCCGGGAGGCCGCGCTGGCGCTGGAAGCGCCGGATGGCCTCCCGCGTCTCGGCGCTGATCATCCCGTCCACGGGTCCCGGGTTGAACCCGGCCGCCTGAAGCCGGGCCTCGATCTCGCGGGTGGTCTCGAGATCCAGCATGCGGGTGCTCGAGTAGATCTCGAGCGCGAGGGCAACCGAGCCGAGCAGCATGAGGCCGCCGGCCGCCGCCGAGGCGATGACAACCTTGCGCTTCATGTCCGTCCCTTCCTGTTCACCGCTTCGCGCGGGATGTCACTGCAGCGTGATCTCGTACGTTCCCGGGTCGGCGGCGAACACCGCGTAGGGGATGCCCTTCACGGTGCGCGTGGCGAAGGCGACCGGGATGCCGTCGCGCGTGATGCTGGTGGCGGTCTCCCCGATCAGCGGCAGCATGGCGCGCAGCCCGTTGGCGCCCGTGCCGACGCTCACCCTGAAGCGCAGGACGCTCCCCGTCCGGCTGACGCTGTCGAACCTGGAGGCGTTCCGTGCGTCCAGCCAGGTGAGGACCTGCCGCGCGCTCACCACCGGCACGCCGCGCGCCTGCGCCGACGCCAGGATGGCGTCGCTCCCGCTGGAGGCGGCCACGTCGGTATGCATGTTCGCGGTGAAGATGCCGTAGTAGCCCTCCGGGCCCAGGGCCCGGTCCAAAAGGCTGTCCACGGTGAACGGATACGCCTGGCCGGACTCGTCCGTCATCTGGGTGGGGGCCTGGTACACGTCGATCAGGCTGCCATCCGCGCGGGCAAAGCGCATGGGGAACCCGGAGCCCGTGAAGAGGCCCGGCCGGTTCAGGATCCAGCTGCCGGGCCAGTAGTAGTAGTTCACGTCCAGCCGGATGCCGAGGTCCAGCTGTGCCTCGGGCAAGCTGGTGTAGTCGCTCCACACCATGCAGTGCAGGCGATGCGTGGTCGGCGCGGCGACTCCGGAGTATTGCTGGCGCCAGACAGCCAGGTCGCTCGCCATGGTGGCGGCCAGCGAGGCCGGGGTCCAGTTGGTGCAGCCGACGTCGACGTGCATGCTCACTTCGAAGCCGGCAGCCTCGTACGCCTCGGCCTGGGCGGCGGTCAGCGGGCTGAAGGCGTAGATGTACGAGGTGCTCCGCACGCATTCCCAGTCGGCCACCGAGCAGCCAGGCGGGCTGGCGGCCAGGTGGGCGTCGAAGCGGCCGGCGGTGCCGCCGTTGGCGTGGTCGTCCCCGGACATGAGGATGGCCGCCTTCAGGTCGCGTGGCAAGTACCAGAAGCGCGGAATGGGCTTCCGGCCCGCGTTGACCCAGAGGATGAGGTTGGCCAGGAGGCGCTGCTGCTCGTCCGCCTGCGGGATGGCGACCCTGGCGAGGTCGACCCAGTCGGCCTCGGCACCGCCGAAGAACAGGTCGTCGCTCCGGATCGGCGCCAGGCCGTCCCGCTCCAGGCCGGCCCAGGCCGGGTTGCCCTGCCGCAGGTAGACCACGGATCTGGCCAGGTCATAGGTGAAGGCCGAGGCGCTGCCGCCGTTCGTGCCCACGGGCCGCCAGGTGGCGGCGGGGTTGGCGGTCGCCGTGGTGGCGGTGGTGTAGAGGCGCGCGAGGCGCGTGGCGCCGCTCAGCGTGTAGCGGTCCGCCGTCCCCTTGAACTGGATGGTCTGGTTCACGAGCCCGGCCGCCGGCGTCTGCGTTGCCTCCATCAGCAGGTAGCCGTCGGTGAGCGTGGTGCCGGCGTCGGTGAGGCCGAGCAGCGGCGCGAGCTGCTTGTCCGGCCGCATGGCGATCAGCCGGCCGCCGGCGTTCACCCAGTCGGTGAGCAGGGAGACCTGCGCGGCGGTGAGCGCCATCTCGCCCAGCAGGACCACGTCGTAGCCGGCCAGCAGGCTCGCCGTCACCGCCGACACGTCGGCGGTGGAGAACAGGTTCAGCCCCTCGGCACGCAGGATCTCGGCGTAGTAGCTGGAGAACGGGTTCGCCGTGGAGGTGACGAGGAGGAGCGGTCCGGAACCCGTGAGCGTGCCCGACCCGGCGGTGGTGAAGCTCCAGCTCGCCGTGGCGGCCAGGGGGTTGCCGGCCAGGTCGCGGACGCCCGAGGTGCCGCCCTGCACGGTGATCGTGTACCCGGTGCCGGCCGCCAGCGGGCTGCTCGGTGTGAGGGTGGCCGTGAAGCTGCCTCCGGCGTACGTCACGCTGGCAGCCACCGTGGGCCCGCCGGTCTGCTGGAGGAGCAGCGTCGAGGTGGAGATCGTCGCGGCATCCATGGCCTCGCTGAAGGTCACGGTCAGCGCGGCGGTGGGGTCGACGCC
>JBHGAX010000019.1:0-21985 GCA_041946635.1 Methylomirabilales bacterium (SeqCode) | reverse complement strand
CGCTGATCGCTGGTTCGCTCTCCTACTTCACGAGCCCGAGCTCCTTGAGCAGCGCGGCGGCGCTCTCCAGGTCGTCGTCCAGGAACTTGGCGAACTCGTCGCCGGTGCGGAAGAATTCGAACCAGCCGCTGTCGGCGGCCAGCTTCTTCCAGGACGCCGTCTTGACCATCTTGCCCAGCGTGTCGCGCCAGTAGTCGGCCTGCTCCTTGGCCAGCCCCGGCGGCGCGTAGAAGCCCCGCCAGAGGATGTAGTTCATGTTGACGCCCTGCTCTTTGGCGGTCGGGATGTCCTTGAAGGGGCCGGTGAGCCGCCCGTCGGACAGGACCGCGAGCACCCGGATCTGGCCGGCCTCGATCTGGCCGGCGATCTCCGAGATGTCGGGGGCCGCGGCGGCGGTGTGCCCGCCCAGCAGCGCGGCCATCGCCTCCCCGCCGCCCTGGAAGGGCACGTACTTCACCTTGGTCGCGTCCATCCCGGCGGCCTTGACCAGCTTGGCGAACTTGATGTGGTCCTGGCTGCCGACGGCCGAGCCGCCGGCCACGGACACCGAGGCGGGGTTGCTCTTGTAGGCGTCCAGCAGATCCTTCAGCGACTTGAAGGGCGAGTCCTTCTTCACCACGATGGCGCCGTAGTCGGTGGCCACCGCGGCGATCGGCGTGACATCCCGGTAGGTGAGGTTCTTTCCCGTGGCCGGGTCCTTGGCGCGCCCGAGCGCCAGCGTGAACGTCAGCGCGGGCGACATGGCCAGCAGCAGGTGGGCGTCCCCCTTCCGCTTGCTCATCACCTGGCCCAGCGCGACCGCCCCGCTCCCTCCCGCGACGTTGTTCACCACGATCGGCTGGGACACCAGCTTCTCGTCGGTCAGCACCTTTTGCGCGCCCCGCGCCGTGCGGTCCCAGCCGCCGCCGGGCCCCGACGGGGCGATGAACTCGATCGTCTTCTCCGGCTGCCACGCCGCCTCGGCCGCGCCCGTCACGGCCGCGGCCGCGATCCACATCGCCGCGACCAGCACCCCCCTCCGTCCGCGTGTCATCTTCCGCCCCTCCTCGTGTCGCGAGCCGTCTATCCGGTGCCGCCCGCCGCGGCGGTCACGTCCTTGAGCAGCGCCTCCAGCGCATCCTCCGGCATGCCCTTGCCCTTGTCCCGGATGGCGCGCACGTAGAACTCGGTCAGTTCCGGGTGGCGGGCGCACACGCGCTTTGCCTGCTCCACCAGGGCGCTGAGGGCAGGGTCCACCCTACTCTCCCATGACCTTGATCACCACCCGCTTGGGCCGCTGCCCGTCGAACTCGGCATAGTAGACCTGCTGCCATCGGCCGAGATCCAGCGCCCCGTTGGTGACCGGCAGGATCACCTGGTGGTGCATCAGGAGGGCCTTGAGGTGCGAGTCGGCGTTCGTCTCGCCGGTGCGGTGGTGCCGGTAGTCCGGCCCCGTGGGGGCCAGCCGCTCCAGCCAGTCGTCGATGTCCCGGATGAGGCCCTCCTCGGCGTCGTTCACGTAGACGGCCGCCGTGATGTGCATGGCCGACACCAGGACCATGCCCTCGCGGATGCCGCTCTTCTGCAGCGCGGCCTCCACCTCCCCGGTGATGTTGATGTAGTCGCGGTGCCTCTTGGTCGTGAAGGTGAGGTACGCGGTGTGCGCTCGCATCCCAGGATCCTCAGCCACAAGAAGCACAAGAATCACAAGGGCAAGGCGACATGCTCAGCATGAAACACCTGGTCGCGCAGGGCGTGAGGCGGTTACCCTTCTTCTTGTGCCTCTTGTGCTTCTTGTGGCCAATGCCTTTCCGGCTCGGACCCGGCGTCCGGTCCCGACCCCTTCGTGCCCTTTGTGCCTTTTTGTGGCTGATCCGGTTCGAGTCGGTAGCGGAAGTCGCAGCACGGCGCGCCCTCCATGATCGTCTGGGTCCGGGTGAGCTTCATGGCCGGATTGAAGCCGTCACCCAGGGCGCCGTCGCGGCCGCAGGACAGGATGGCGCCCAGCTCCGGGATGCCCAGGGCCCGGTACATCTCCGCGTAGCGGCACCGGGTCACGTTGAAGTCGTAGGCCGTGGCCGTCGCCTGGATGGGCTGGATCTCCAGCGATCCGCCCCGGGTCCAGGGCTCCTTGCCGGCGGCGAAGTGCTCCAGGCTGTTCCCGCCCAGCTGCCGGGCCAGCTCCTGCCCCTGCCGGTGCGCAATGTCCACGATGACCCGGCGGACGATCTCCAGCACCTTCTCGCGGCCGAACTCGGCCGCCAGGGCCTCGATGACGGGCGCCAGGATCCGCGCCTCGATCTCGCGGCGCACCAGCACGCCGACCGCGTTCAACGTGTCAGGCGGCGTGTCCGGCATGGAGGCCTCAAATCCCAATGACCAACCGTCGCCGTTGGGATTTGGTCATTGGCCATTGGTCATTTCCTCTGGCGCTTGTGCCCGCGATGATTCGGCTTCTCCGCCGGCATCTGCCCCTCGCTGAAGCCGTGGTGCGCCACGACCTCCTTCAGCGTCCAGTAGTCGCCCCCGAAGGGGTCGTAGACCAGTGGCGACACGCGGCCGGTGATGATGTCGCCGTCCTCCACGACGTCGTCGTCGGCGCGGAGGGCGACCACTTCGGCGAGGAAGAGGACGTGAGAGCCCAGGACAAGGGACTGACGAACCACGCACTCCAGGTTCACCGGGCACTCGGCGATGGCCGGCGGACGGACCTTCAGGCTCGGCAGCTTCGTGAGCCGCGCTTCCGCGAACTTGTCCACGTCGCGGCCCGAGGTGGTGCCGCAGAAATCCACGGCACGCAGGAGGTTGGCGCGGGGCAGGTTGACCACGAACTCGCCGGCCTCCTGGAGCAGTGTGCAGGAGTGCCGCTCGGGCCGCACCGCCATGCTCAGCATGGGCGGCGTGCCGCACGCCACGCTCAGCCACGACGTGGTGAGGATGTTGCTGGCGCCCGACTCGCCCACGAGCGAGACCAGGGCCACGGGCACCGGAACCAGGAGGGCTTGGGTTCCCAGGGTGACTTTCTTCATTGCTCTCCTTCCGCGGCGCGTGGTGGGGCGCACGTCAAAGATACCCCGCCATCAAGCAGCCGACCAGCGATTTCCTCCTTTGGTTACGCCGGGTTCCATCACTCCATCGCTGATCTTCGCCACCGTTTCCAGGATTTCAGCCCAGGTTGACACGCGGGAGACGCCGGGCGGGAGCGCCCCGCGGTTCCAGGGCCGATTCAGCAGGAGGACCGGCACGCGGGCGCCGACCGCGGCTGCCACGTGCAGCTCATCATCTATCAACAGGTCGAGCCGGCGCTCCAGCACGATCCGCGGCTTGTACTCCGCCGCGCTCTCGTCGCCGGCCCGGTGCACGAGCTCCTCGAACAGGTCGCGGAGTCCCTCCCGCCGCAGCAGGCGCTCGGTGTGCCCCAGGTGCTCCGGCAGGCGGCCGGTCACCACGACGAGCCGGTGGCCGGCCGCGCCCAGTGCCCGGAGGCCCTCGACGGCCTCGGGATAGGCCGGGCGCGTGGCCAGGAAGTCGCTCGCTTCCAGCTCACTGTAGAACCCCGACATCTGGGTCGGCGAGATCTCCGGGAAGCGGCGGAAGATCTCCCAGGCGCACTCCTCGACCGGCACGTGGTAGCCGAACCGCGCGCCGAACCGCCGCGTGTATTCGGGCAGCGACTCCACCAGCACGTCGTCGATGTCCACGCCGATGCGGAGCGCGCGGCCGCCACCCGCGGCGCGGGGCTCATGGCTCATGGCTGATGGCTCATGGCAAAGAGTCGGTTTTCCGGTTCGAGGTTCGAGGTTTGGCCCCGATGCCCCGACGCTCCGGCGTGCCCTTGCGCCTCCACGCCCTTTGCGCCCCTGCGGCCCTACTCCGCCTCCCGGTACCCCGTGCTCGGGCAGATCTCGCGGAAGGCGCAGTAGCTGCACTGGAGGTACCCGGGGGTCGGCGCGAACTCCCGCGCACGGATCCCCCTGGCCACCGCCGCGATCTGCTCGCGCGTGGCCGCGAGGTCGGCAAGGGTCTTCCGCGCGGCGCCGACCAGGCCCGACTCCAGGAACTGCAGCTCCACCGCCGCGGGCAGCGCCTCGTGCATCTGCTGGTAGGCCAGGGCGTAGATGTCGAGCTGCAGGCTCTCGCGGGCGCGCCGGTCCGCCTCCTTCTGGTCCCGGACGGCGGAGGACTTGTAGTCCACGATGACCGCCCCGCCGTCCCGGCTGTCCAGCCGGTCCCAGCGCCCCACGACCTTGGTGCGCCCCAGCAGGAACGCAAAGGGCCGCTCCACGGCCATAGGAAGGATGCCCCGGCGGGCTTCCGCGGCCACGAAGCGCTCCAGGACCTGCTGGCCCTCGGCGAGGCGCAGCTCCTCGTGCTCGCGGGACAGGAAGCCGACCGGCTCCCAGACGCGCCGGAAGACCTCCAGCACCTCGGCCGCCGTCACCGGCTGCCCGGCCGCCACCCGCCGCAAGTAGAACGAGATGGCCTCGTGCAGCGCCTTGCCGTACACCACCGAGTGGTGCTCGCGGATGGGGACGCGGAGCACGTGGATGTACTTGTACTTCAGCGGGCAGGTCAGGTAGTCGTCCACCTGGTAGTGGCTGAGCGACAGGATCTGGTCATCCGGGATCGCGAGAAGCGGCGCCGCGGCCTCCTCCACCCGCGGCGCATGGCGGGCCAGGGATTCCAGCGGCGAGGCCCGCAGGACGGCCGGCTCCGAAAGCGGGAGGTCGAGCGCCTCCAGCACGAAGCGGCTCACCTTCCTGGCCCGGCCGCCCCCGTAGTCGCGGGCGCTGGTGAGGAACAGCTCGCGCTTGGCGCGCGTCATGCCCACGTAGAACAGCCGCCGCTCCTCCTGCAGGTGGGAATCCCCCGCCGGGACGAGGTCGGCCAGCAGGGCGTCGGGCAGGGGCAGCGGCTCCCGCCGGGTGCGCGAGGGGAAGCGGTCGGCCGCCAGGCCGACGAGGAAGACGATCGGGAACTCCAGCCCCTTGGCCTTGTGCACCGTCAGGACCTGGACCGCGTCCGTCTCCGCGTCCGCCTCCACCGCGGCCGGGTCGTCGCCCCCCTCCATGAGCAGGTCCAGGTGCCGGATGAGCGCCGGCACCCGGTCCAGGTCGGCCACCGCGGAAAAGCGGTGCACGATCTCGAAGAAGCGGGCGATGTTGCCGACCCGCACGTCCGCCGCAGCCGAGGCGGCCGCGGTGAGGCGCTTCAGCAGCCCGCTCCGCGTGAGCAGCTGGTACAGCACCTCGCCGGCCGGCCGCTCGCGCGCCATGGCGACGTAGACCTGGAGATCGGCCAGCAGGCGCCCGATGGTCGCGCGGGTTTCCGGGGTGAGGCCGTCCACCTCGGCCTCGTCCAGGTGCTCGAACACGAAGCGGAGCGGGCGGTGGCTTCGCCGCGCGGCGGCCGCGCAGCGGGCCAGCTGCCAGTCATCCACCCCGTACAGCTCCGAGCCGGCCAGCGCGTACAGGCTGACGGTGTCGTCCGGGTCGGCCACCACGCGCAGGAAGGCGAGGAGCAGGCGGATCTCGGGCCGCGCGTAGAGCCCCTGGTTCCCGCTCCACCGCCACGGGACGCCGGCCAGGTTCATGGCCCGCAGGACGGGATCCGCCTCCCGGTTGGCCCGCACCAGGATCGCCATGTCGCGGTACGGCGTCCCGGCCTCCGCCCGGTCGCGGATCAGGCGGACGATCCCGTCCGCCTCGCCGGAGGCCGTGTCGTAGTGCAGGTGGCGCGGCGGCGGCCCCTCGGCCGCCGCGGCCACCAGGCGCTTGTCCACCCCCTCCTTGACCTCGAGCCGCTCCGGGTCGTTGTGGCGGATCAGCCGGTAGGCGGCATCCAGGAGCGCCTGGCTGGAGCGGAAGTTCTCCCGGAGGACGATGCGCCGCGCCCCCGGGTAGGCCGCGCTGAAGCCCAGGATGTTGCTGATGGCCGCGCCCCGGAAGCGGTAGATGCTCTGGTCGTCGTCCCCCACGACCGTGAGGTTGGCGGCCGGGCCGGCCAGCAGCCGGACCAGGGCCCACTGCGCGGAGTTCGTGTCCTGGAACTCGTCCACCAGGACGTAGCGGAACCGCGCGCGACAGCGCTCCAGCACGACCGGGTGCTCCTGCAGGAGGCGGAGCGCCAGGAGCACCTGGTCGCCGAAGTCCAGGAGCCCGCGCTCCAGCATGAGCCGCTGGTAGGCCGCGTAGCAGGCGGCCAGCTCCTCCTGCAGCCCCGCGGCCTCCCGCCGCACGGGGTCGTCCCCGGCCGCCGCCGCCTCGCGCGCGGCGAAGGCCAGGTAGGCCTCGGGCGACACGCCCTCGTCCTTGGCCCGGCTGATGAGGGTCACCAGCGCCTGCAGGTGGCGGGTCGGGTCGCCCAGCGGCCGCAGGCGCAGGAGGGGCAGGGCGAAGAGGTGCTCGTGGAGGAACACGACCTGCTCGGGCCGGCTGAGCACGCGGAAGTCGGGCGTGAGGCCCAGCAGCAGGCCCTCCTCCCGGAGCAGCCGGTCGCCGAAGGCGTGGAAGGTGCTGATGCACATGTCCGCGTAGCCGTAGGGGACGAGGAGGTCCACGCGGGCCTCCATCTCCTCGGCGGCCTTGTCCGTGAAGGTCAGGGCCAGGATCTCGGAGGGCCGGGCCCGCTTCGCGGCGATGAGCGCGGCAATGCGGCGCGTGAGGACCGACGTCTTGCCCGTGCCCGCTCCCGCGAGGACGAGGAGCGGCCCCTCGCCGTGCGCCACCGCCTCCGCCTGGTCGGGCGTCAGCCCCGCCAGGATGCGCTCCAGCGCGGGGAGGCTCCCCAGGGACTCGGCCATGTCAGGCCGCCACGGACGCCGGGCGGCGCACGGCGTAGATCAGGGGAAGGCTGAGGAGCGTGATGGCCAGCTTCACGAGGTACTGCCCCTGGATCAGCGGCAGGACGGGCAGGACGCCGGCGAAGGCGATCCCGATGAAGAGCGCGCTGTCCACGAGCGTGGACACGGCGTTGCTGGCGAGCACGCGCAGCCAGCGGGGGCCGGCCACGTGCGCCCGCCACCAGGCGAAGATCTCCGTGTCCACCAGCGCGCTGGCCAGGTAGGCGATCAGCGACGCCGCCACGATGCGCGGCGTGCCGCCCAGGACCGCGGTGAAGGCCTGGCTCCCCTCGAAGAAGGGGGCGGCGGGCAGCCGGATGGCCAGCTGCGTGTAGCCGGCCAGGAGCAGGTTCGCGGCAAAGGCCGTGGCGACCACCTGGCGCGCGCCGGCCTTGCCCAGCCGCTCGTTGATCAGGTCGATGAGCGTGAACGTCAGGGTGTAGATGAAGACCGCGGCGGGCACCACGATGCCGCCCAGCGCGACCGGCTTGGCGGCGGTCACGTTCGCAATCAGCTCGCAGGCGACGTAGAGCCCGATGAGGAGCGTGGTCATCGGGGCGCACGGTAGCATACTTGTCCGCAGCGCAGCAAGGCGGGCCGTCAAGACGGGTTGGCCGGTTCAAGGTCTTGGGTTCGAGGCGTGAGCCGCAGCACCGTCAACCTCGAACCGGTTCACCGGGCACCGAACCGCAGCACCTCGGACCTCGAACCCGTAACCGGTCTCCCGCCTTTAAAAACAGCCAGTTGGGCATGATAGCCGAAAGAATACAATTTTCACCCTTATTTTTTCATTGACACGACCATTCCTCTCCTGTATGAGTCGGTTACCAACCAGTTAGTACAGGCGCCGGCCATGGCAAACACCACCAAAGAACACATCCTCGACGCCGCCACCCGCCTGATCCACCTGCGCGGATTTCACAACACCTCCATCGACGACATCCTGCGCGAGAGCGGCGTGGGCAAGGGCAACTTCTACTACTACTTCAAGAGCAAGGACGAGCTGGGCTTCGCCACCGTGGAGCGGGCCGCCGCGCAGATCCGGGAGCAGCTCATCGCCCGGAGCTTCGCCCCCGGCCGCGACCCGTGGGAGCAGCTCGAGGCCTTCCTGGAGCTCGTGGTGTCGCTCGCCCACCAGACGCGCTGCCAGGGCGGCTGCCCCCTGGGCAACCTCGCCATCGAGATGAGCGACATCCACGAGGAGTTCCGCTGCCGGCTGCACCGGGCCTTCGAGGAGGTGCGCGGTCACATCGAGGCGGCGCTCCGCCAGGCGCGGGCCGAGGGCAGCCTGCAGCCGGAGACCGACGTCCCGCGGCTCGCCCACTTCATCCTCGCCGCGTTCGAGGGGGCCTTCATGCTGGGCAAGCTGCACAAGGATCCCGGCGTGATGGCCGGGGTCATCCAGGAGCTGAAGGAGTCGTTGGCGCGCTATCGGGTCGCGGGGGTCGCGACCCGTCACCACACCTGAGGTCCCGCTAACCAGTTAGTCCCACACGGGAGTCCGGCCATGGCAACCATCATCGAATACACGGACCGCAAGGCGCCCAGGAACCACTATCCGCAGCGCATCATCTCGCCCCCGAAGTCCGGGCCCTGCTGTTTCTCGGAGATGGAGGAGATCGGCAAGCCGCGGACAGAGGGCCGCTGGGTGTACCAGTACAAGCGCTGCACCAAGTGCGGATTCGCCGTGCGCCTGATCCTGCGCGAGATCCCCGACGCCGCCCTCATCAACGAGCTGCGCAAGACGCTGGAGACGTCCTTCGTCCGCAACGTCCCCGAATGAACCGGCATTCGCCGGTTCATGAACCACGGGGGAGGCTTTCGCCTCCCCCGTTGCCTTTCTTGAGGAATCAGGATTCCGGCCGCGGCCGGAATCCTACAGCTCGATGCGGTGCCTCTCCAGCACGATCCCCCGCACGCGGTCCAGGACCGCCAGCGACTTGTTGTAGTCCGTGATGGCGCGGATCTCGTTGGCCTGCGCCGCGGCCAGGTCCCGCTGGAACGAGAGCACGTTGAAGGTCGTCGTCACGCCGGCCTCCAGGCGCCGCTGCTCCACCCGGAGCTGCTCCTCCGCCAGCACCCGCGCCGCCCGGTTCGCCTCCACGCGCCGGGCGTCCGCCTCCACGCGGCGCACCGCCTCCCGCACCTGCTGCACGATGAGCAGCTCGAGCTGCTTGAGCGACGTCCGGGCCTGCTCGGACAGGAGGCGCGCCCGGAGATGGCCGGCCTGCGCCGCCCGGTTCCCGATGGGCACGGTGAGCACGACCCCCACCGAGTACGACGTGAACTCGGTGGAGGACAGCTCGCCGAGGTTCCGCCCGTAGGTCTCCCCCGCCCCGCCCAGCGAGACGCTCCCCTGCAGGGAGAGGTCGGGCAGGAGCTGGTTGCGCGTCAGGCGCACGGTGAGATCCCGGTTGTCCACGTCCAGCTTGGCGCTCCGGTACTCGTTGCGGTTCGCGAGCGCCTGGCGGATCGCCTCGTCCAGGTTCACCTGCACCGCCTCGAAGGTGGCCGGGTCGGTGGGGCGCAGCTCCTGGTCCCAGCCCGCGGTGGACGGCAGGTTCAGCACCACCTTCAGCGTGTCCTCGGCGTCCCGGACCGCCTTCTCGGCCAGGATCACGTCCTGCTGGCGTGCCGCCTCCTGCGCCTCGGCCTGCGTCACCTCCACCGGCGCGGCCACGCCCGCCCGCACGCGCGCGCGGTTCAACGCGACCAGCTCCTGCGCGAGGCGCAGCGAGCGTCGCTGCACCTCCAGGTTCTCCAGCGCGAAGATCAGGTCGAAGTAGGCGTTCTGGACCTGCGTGACCACGTCGGCCACCCGCAGGCGGAGCTGCTCGCGCGAGATGGACTGGTTGTTGGTGGCGATCCGGATGTTGGTGAGGTTCGCGTCGTAGCCGAAGTTCCGGAGGAGCGGCTGCGTCAGGGTGAGCGCCAGCCGGCTGCTGAACCCGTCCGTGGCGTTCGAGACGGTGTTGCTGTACTCGTTGTCCAGCCGCAGCTCGTAGATCCCGCCGGTGGGCAGCCGCTGCCGCACGCCGGTGTTGAAGTCCCAGGCGTCCGTGCCGGTGGTGGTCAGGCTGAAGAGGGGCGGGCGGCGAACGTCGGTCCGCGTGGCCTCGAGGAACGCGCTGGGGTCGAAGACCGCGCGCTCCTGCGTGAGCTCCTGGTCGCGCACGCGCGGCGTGTAGCCCTCCACCGCCACGTCCAGGTTGTTCTGGATGGCCAGGGCGATCCCCTCCCGGAGGGAGAGCGCCCGCACCCCTGGGCCGGCCGGCGCGGCGCCGGGCGGCACCTGGGCCAGCCGCAGCCGGAGCTGGAGCGGCGGCGCGCTCTCGCCCGCCCCCGCCACGCCCCACGGCAGCACGGCGGCGAGCAGCGCCAGGGTGACCACCGGTCGCCAGAGCGGGGGACGATGTCGTCGCATGATGACTCCTTTCGCGAGCCGATCGACTGCGCCGGCCGGCACAGCGGCCGCCGAAAAATGGTCACAAACTACTGCGAGCCTTGCAGGGTGTCAAGGCGCGGGTCGGGGCCCGCGTCTCCGGCTGACTTCCGAGGCAACGGAGCATCGGGCAACGGCGGGGCACGGGCAGGAGGTCAGACGCCGGCGCCTCGCCCGAGCAGAGCGAGGCGCCGGCCCGTGAGTCTCGTCTCCGGAGGCGCTACTTCGCGGCCAGCCAGGCCGGCAGATCCGCCGGACGGCCGGCGTGCCCGTCCGAGAAGACCGGGAGGTACCTGGTGGCCAGGCCGAAGGCCGCGAACCCCACCGCCACCAGGGCGGCCGTGATGGCGACCTCCGCCCAGGAGGGGAAGTACTGCACCCCGGCGGCGCGCTCCATGCCGGTGATGCTCACGTTCAGCCGGTTGAGGACGAAGCCCAGCACGGCCAGGAAGGCGCCGGTGACCATGCCGGCCTGGCGCATGCGGATGGCGGGGATGGCCAGGAGCGCCACGGGCAGGACCACGCCCAGGCCCAGCTCCAGGAGGAGCATGAGCCCCTCGTGCGACGGCTCGCGCAGCAGGAGCAGGTGCCCCCGGCGCAGCAGGTCCTGCAGGCGCAGGATGCCGTAGACCACCAGCAGGACCACCATGGCGCGGGCCAGCGGCTCCAGGAGCGCCATGTTCAGGTGGTGGCGCAGGGCCCGCTGGCTCAGCCACGACTCCACGATGACCATGCCCAGGCCGGCCGCCACGGCGGACACGAAGAAGAAGACGGGCAGGAGCGGGCTGTACCAGAAGGCGTGCAGCTTGTCCGGCACGATCAGGTAGAGCGACCCCAGCGAGGACTGGTGGAGCGTCGAGAGGATGACGCCGGCGATGACCAGGGGGACGCTCACCGCGTGGATGATGCGCTGCGGCCACTTGAGCCGCAGGCCCTCGAAGACCACCGGCGAGAACTCCAGCGCCAGGACCGTCGTGTACAGCATGACGCACCAGGCCACCTCGAACATGACCGAGCGCGGGTTCCACATGATCATCGCGTGCCAGATGCGCTGCGGCTGTCCCAGGTCCACGAGCAGCGCCACGATGGCGAAGACGTAGCCCAGCAGCCCGGTGAGCACGGTCGGCCGGATGATGGCCGCGTACTGCCGCAGGTTGAAGATCGTCACCACGGCGCAGATCGTGAACGCGCCGGCGGCGAGCCCGATGCCGCAGAGCATGTCGAAGCCGATCCACAGGCCCCACGGGAAGGCGTCGCTCAGGTTCGTGGTGGCCCCCAGCCCGCGGGTGAAGCGCAGGACGAGGGCCACGGCGCCGGTGGCCGTGAGGACGAGGAAGACCAGGCGCCAGAAGCTCCACTGCAGACGCGGAAACGCGGATCCCATCGCCATGCCTTACTCCTCCGGCTGCTTGGCCGCCTCGGCCTCGCGGGCGATCTGCTCCTGCACGTACGCCCGCCGGTTCGTGATCCAGAAGATGCCGAACAGGAGCGTCCCCCACACCACCGTGAAGTCGGGGATGCGGGAGAGCACCCGCCAGGTGAGGAGCGGGAGCGCCTCCCGCCGGTCCACCGCCTTGATGCCGAACTGCTCGAACGGCTTGCCGGACAGCATCAGGACGTCCGTCCCGCCCACCTCGGACTCGCCGAAGATGCGCGGCACGTACTTCGCCGGCTCGGCCGCGAGGCGGCCGCGGGCCTCTTTCAGGAAGTCTTCGCGCGCCCCGAACGCGGTGGCGCCCGTGGGACACGCCTCCGCGCAGGCGGTCGGCTTCCCGGCCGCCACGCGCGCGGCGCACATGGTGCACTTCTGCACCAGGGGCGCCGTGCGGTCCCACTGGTACTTCGGCACGTCGAAGGGGCACGCCATGATGCAGTACCGGCAGCCGATGCACTTGCTGCCGTCGTAGGTCACCGGCCCCGCGGGAGTCTTGGTGAAGGCGCCCACCGGGCAGACGGACACGCAGGTGGGCGACTCGCAGTGCATGCACAGGCGCCGCATGAACGTGTCCCCGCGGTTCTCCAGGACCGTCCAGGTGTAGGCCGTCAGCCGGGGGTCCGGGTCGCCCGGCAGGTTATTCGTCTCCTTGCAGGCGGCCACGCACGCCCCGCAGCCGATGCACATGGTGCTGTCGAAGAGCAGACCGAGTCTCTTCATGGGCGGCTCACCCCCGCAGGAAGCGCGTTTCGAATTCCGACCACGCCGCGTCGTCCAGGTGCTCGAGCAGCCCGTCGGCGCTCAGCCCACCGTCCGCCGCCGTGGCGCCGACCAGGTGGTCCCGCTGCCCTTCCAGCAAGCCCTGCAGGAACTCGCGCATGCGGGCCAGCTCCCCGCGGAGCCACGCCACCCCGCGCTCGCCCACGGTGAGTCCGGCGAGGTTGGCCGTCAGGTCGCGGGGCTGGAGCGCCACGAGCCACCCCCGGGTGTACGGGTCGCGCTTGATCAGGCCGGGCGCCTTGGCCACCTCGGTGTTCACGGCGCAGACCGTGCCGTCCACCGGGGACAGGAGCGCCACGCTTCGCGCGCCTTGCCGGAGCATGGCGAAGGGCTGCCCGGCCTGCACCTCCACGCCCTGCGGCGGCAGGGTGACCGCGTCGATGTGCCCCAGCAGCTTCTGGAGGAAGTCGTCCACGCCCACCTTCACCTGGCCGGAGAACAGCAGGTTGGCCCAGGTATGGCCCCGGTGGAAGAACAGGCCCGCCGGCAGCGTGAACCGCTCGGGCTGGAGCTGCGGCAAGAGCAGGTCGGCCGGGCCGGCCGCGGCCCGCGCGGGAGCCGGCTTCCGCGCCCGCAGCCACTGCAGGGCGAGGTCCGCCAGGACGAAGGCGACGATGGTGAGCACGACCAGGATGGGGACCATTAGTGACCTCCCTTCGGGACATCGGTGGTTCCGTCCGCCTCGCCCGCCCGAGGCGCGGCATCGGATTCCGCCGCCTGCATCCGCGCCATGACCTCGCGGAAGAGGCTGCAGCTCTCGAACCCGTCGCAGGTGCAGATGCAATCGGCCTGGAGCCGATCGCTGGGGACCATCTTCTTCACCGGGTACGCCCGGCAAAAGGCCACCAGGACTTCCTCGAAGAAGGGACAACGCATGGCGCACTCCTCGTGAGGGACCTCTATGGACCCTTTGCAAGGGGAGCGTGCCAGTTGCTTTCCAGGAGAATGCAGCAGAATCGAAGAGTTAGGAGGGGGACGGAAAAGGCTTACAGGACTGGGTGATGAGGTTCCCAACAGCGGCAGCTACCTGCGACTCCCCGCCTTTGATTTCAAGTACTTTAGTCGCTGTTGCGTTCCACAACGCGCCTGTTGATGTCTTCAACGGCCGTCCGCATCATCCTCCCGGATGCCGTATCGCTTGATCTTGTTGTAGAGCGTGACGCGGTCGATCCCCAGCGCCTTGGCGGACCGGCTGATGTTCCAGCCGTGCTGCTTCAGCGTGGAGGCGATGTGCTTCCGCTCCACTTCCCGCAGCGAGTCGCCCGGCTCGGGGACCGTCCCGGCCATGTTCCGCGGGATGTCCAGGTCCAGCGGCGTCAGGATGGGGCCCTTGGCCATGACCGCCCCGCGCTCCACCACGTTCCGCAGCTCGCGCACGTTCCCCGGCCAGTCGCACTCCATCAGCATCTCGAGCGCCTCGGCCGAGACCCCCTCCAGCGTCTTGCCCATCTCCTGCTGGAAGTGGGCCAGGAAGTGCTCGACCAGGATGGGGATGTCCTCCTTGCGCTCGCGCAGGGGGGGCAGGACGATGCTGATGACGTTCAGCCGGTAGTACAGGTCCTCCCGGAACTTGCCGGCCTCGGCCTGCTTCTTCAGGTCCTTGTTGGTGGCGGCGATCACCCGGACGTTCGCCTTCAGGAGCTGCTCGCCGCCCACCCGCCGGAACTCCCGCGTGTCCAGGACCCGGAGCAGGTCCATCTGCAGCTTGGGCGAGATGTCGCCGATCTCGTCCAGGAAGAGGGTGCCGCCGGCCGCCAGCTCGAACTTGCCCCGCGCGCCGTTGCCCGCGCCCGTGAAGGCCCCCTTCTCGTAGCCGAACAGCTCGGACTCCAGCAGGCTCTCGGTGAGGGCGGCGCAGGACATGGCGATGAAGGGGCCGGTGCGCCGCGGACTCTCGGCATGGATGGCCCGGGCCAGCAGCTCCTTGCCGGTGCCGCTCTCGCCCAGGATGAGCACCGTGGAGTGGCTGCGCGCCGCGCTCTGGGCCAGCTGGAACACGGCCTCCATCTTCGGGCTCCGGCTGACCATGTCCTTCAGCGTGGCCTGCCGCTTCAGTGCCTTCCGGAGCAGGACGTTCTCCCGCCGGAGCGTCTGCTGCTGCGTGATCTTCTTCACCATGGCGGAGAGCTCTTCGGGCTCGAAGGGCTTCACCAGGTAGTCGTGCGCGCCCTGCTTCATGGCGCGCACCGCGGTGTCCACCGTGGCGTAGGCCGTCATGATGATGACCGCCGCGTCCGGCAGGGCCGCGCGGGCCCGGGCCAGGACCTCCAGCCCGTCCATCCCGGGCATCTTCAGGTCGACGATGAGCGCCACGTAGGCCCGCTGGCTGAGCTTGGCCACCGCGGCCGGGCCGTCGGCCGCGACGTCGACCTGGTACCCGTCCTCCTGCAGCCAGCTGGCCAGCGACTCGCGGACAATCTCCTCGTCGTCCACGACCAGGATCCAGTCCTTGCCCTTCATGACGTCGTCTCCCGTAGCCGAAGCCGGCACGCGCGGCAGAAGGCCGCCGTCTTGCCGTCCACGTCCATCACGGTGTTCGAGCGTGACATGACGCAGCTCGCGCCCGCGCAGTGCACCAGACCGTACGTGTGTCCCAGCTCGTGCAGGCACTCCTTCAGGAGGCGGGCCTCCACCAGCTCGGGCGGGGCCGGGCGCCGGTCGAAGGTCTCGCGGAGGCGCGCCAGGCTCACCACGGCGGCGCGCCCCCCGAGCTGTGCCTCCCCGAAGACGAACGTCAGGACCGGGATGAACAGGTCCGCGTCCGTGATGCCCACCAGCCGGACCCCCTCCCCCGGCGGCTCCGTCAGCAGCCAGCGCAGGATCTTGGTGGAGGAGCGCTGCCGGCGGCGCGGCTCCCACGTCTCGGCCGGCGGCGGGCCCGCCGCCGCCACCCGGGCCGGGACGCCGAACTGCCGGCCCACCTCGCGGCAGACCGGCGCGAGCAGCCCCGCATCCATGGGCCCCTCCCCGATCCAGGCCAGCAGGATCCCCCCCGCGTGGTGCATGCCCGGCTCATGCCGCCGGCGCCACGGGGAGGCGCAGGGTCACCGTCGTGCCCTGGCCCGCCCGGCTGTCCACCCGGATCGTCCCGCCGTGCTTGTCCATGATCCCGTAGACCACCGACAGCCCGAGGCCCGTGCCCTTCTCCTTGGTGGTGAAGAAGGGGTCGAAGATCTTGTTCAGGTGCTCGGGCGAGATCCCCGTCCCCGTGTCCGTGATGGCCACCTCCACCGCCGGCCCGTCCCCCGCGGCGAGGCGGGTGCGCAGGGTCAGCGTGCCCCCCTTGGGCATGGCCTCGCAGGCGTTCATCAGCACGTTCACCATCGCCTGCCGCATCTGGCCGAAGTCCGCCGACACCGCGGGCACCGGCCGCACGTTGCGCACCACCGCCACGCGCTGGATGGCCAGGTGGTGCGCCAGCAGCGAGACGGCCTCGTCCAGGACCGCCACCAGGTCCACCGGCTGGAAGGCGGGCGGGCGCTGCCGGGCGAAGTCCAGCAGGTTCCGCACGATGGTCGAGCAGCGCTGGGTCTCGCGCTCCACCAGGGCCAGCTGCTGCACGGCGGTGAGCACGTCGTCCGGGCTGGGCTGGCCGGCCCGCAGCCGGCGGCTGAGCAGCTTGACGTACGTCAGGATCCCGGCCAGCGGGTTGTTGATCTCGTGGGCGATGGAGGCCGAGAGGCGGCCCAGCGAGGCCAGCTTTTCCGTCTGGATGAGCTGCGCCTGGGCCTCCTGCAGCTCGCGGGTGCGCTCCGCCACCCGCTGCTCCAGCGTGCCCACCAGCTCGGCCAGCTCGGTCTGGGCCTTGGCCAGGCTCTCGGTCATGCGGTTGAAGGAGCCGGCCAGCGCGCCCAGCTCGTCCTGCGCGCGGATCGGGATGCGGTGGGTCAGGTCCCCGCCCGCCAGCCGCCGGGTGCCCTCCACCAGCTCCTGGACCCGGCGGGTGATGCCGGTGCGGATCAGCACGGCCAGCGTCACGGCCAGGAGCAGCACGGTGCCGCCGGCGAAGGCCGCCGTCCGCCGGGTGATGCCCTGGATCTCCTGATCCACGCGGGCCAGGGAGAGCGTGACGTCCAGGACGCCCAGGACCCGCTTGGAGGCGGGGTGCACGTGGCAGCCGGTGCAGGGCGTCTCGTTGTACACGGGGGTGATCATGCCCAGGAGCCGCGTGCCGTCCGGGCCCCGGAAGATGCGCGTCCGGTCGGGCAGCAGGAGCCGGGTGAGAGGCTCCTCGGCCGCGTGGCAGGCGTAGCAGGACTCGGCCCGCTTGTCCACGGCCTTGCCCACCTCTGCCCGGTCCGTGGAGTAGAGGACCGTGCCTTCCTTGGTGAAGACCCGCACCCGGTCCACGCCCTCCTGGGTGCCGATCGTATCCATGATGTGGAAGGCATCCTGCCACTGGTTCCTGAGCATCGCGTAGTGGATGCTCCGCTTCACGGTGTCGCTGAACTGCCCGGCCCCCTGGATCATGAGGTCGATCCGGTCCCGCTGCTCCGAACGGATGTTCACACCGGCCAGCACCGCGATGGAGAGCAGCGCCACGCCGCTCACCGTCAGGAGCAATCGGGCTTCCAGACTCTTGATCCAGGTCATGGCACCCTTCGGGCGTCGCGGCAAACCTCACAGCCATTGAGACACTTCGTCCCAGACGGGACCCCCGGTGTAAGGATTTACCATAGGCTTGCACGACCGGTGCCGAAAATCTCAACGTGTCCTTCGTGGTGAAAGGACCCTTCCGGTTAGAGCGGTGGCAGGCGGTGCGCCCAGGGCGAGAGGGTCTCGAAGGCGGCGGCGGCCCGGAGGACCAGGTCGTCCCGGAGTCGTGGGCCGACGATCTGGAGGCCGACGGGGAGCCCGGCGGCGGTGAAGCCGCAGGGCAGCGTGGCGGCCGGCTGTCCCGTCAGGTTGAAGGGGTAGGTGAAGGCCACCCAGGCGAGCCGCGAGCCCGTCCGCCCGCCGGCCGGGGCGCTCGCCCCCGCCGCGAAGGGCGGGACCGCCAGCGTGGGCGTGAGCAGCAGGTCGTAGTGGAGGAAGAAGCGCCGGACCGTCTCGTAGAACGCGCTCTTGGCCAGGAGCGCCTGCCCGAGCTGGATGCCCGTGATGGCCCGCCCCTCCTCCACGATCTCCACCAGGCCGGGGTCCATGTGGGCCCGCCAGGCGGGCAGCAGGTCGGCGAGCCGGGCCGCGATGCCGCCGTAGAACAGCGTGGCCCAGGTGCCGTCGGGATCCTCGAAGACCTTCTCCACCTCCTCGACTTGGCAGCCGAGGTCCGGGAAGCGGGCGGCCGCCGCGCCCGTCACGGCCGCGACTTCCGGGTCCACCCGGGCGTAGCCCAGCGTCGGGCTCCAGGCCACGCGGAGGCCCCGGATGCCGGCGGCCAGGCCGGCAGCGACGGCGGGCCCGGACGGGAGCGACAAGGGGTCGCGATCGTCGGGGCCGGCCATGGCCTCCAGCATGAGGGCGCAGTCCGCCACCGTGCGGGCCATGGGGCCCACGTGCGACAGCGTCCCCGTGGCCCCGGCCGGGTAGGCGGCCACCACGCCGAAGGTCGGCTTCAGCCCGGGGATCCCGCAGAAGCTCCCCGGGATCCGGATGGAGCCCCCGCCGTCGGTCCCGATGTGCAGCGGGCCCAGGCTGGCCGCGGCGGCGGCGGCCGCGCCCCCGCTGCTGCCGCCCGGGGTCTTGCTCGGGTCCCAGGGGTTCCGGCTGATGCCGAAGATCGGCGAGTCGGTGGCGCCCTTCCAGCCGAACTCGGGCGTGGTGGTCTTCCCCAGCAGGATGCCGCCCGCCGCCTTCAGCCGGGCCACGGCCGGCGCGTCCTCCTGCGGCACGTGGTCGGCGTAGATCCGGCTGCCCCAGGTCGTGCGCACGCCCGCCGTGATCACCAGGTCCTTCACCGAGAACGGCACGCCGTGCAGCGGGCCGAGGGCGGCGCCGCGCATGACCGCCGCCTCCGCGGCGGCCGCCTCGCGGCGGGCGGCCTCCGCCGCGACCAGGCAGTAGGCGTTCACGGCCGGATTCAGGCGATCGACCCGGGCCAGCACCGCCTCGATGACCTCGACCGGCGAGGCGGCCTTCCGGCGGACCAGGGCGGCAAGCTCGGTGGCGGACGCGAGGGCGAGGTCCTGGGCGCTCATGGCTCCTCCGCTGGGACGGCGTGTGGCGCCCACCTTACCCCGAAACGTCACGCAGGGCAACGGCCGCGCCTTGACACGCCCGCGCCGCCGGGAGTACGGTCTCGGCCGTCGGCTGCCCGACCTGGAGCCTCGCGTGCTGGAACGGACCGCCATCCTGCTCGGTTTGACGCTCGCCTCGACGCGCGTCCAGGCCGCCCTCGTGGAGCGGGTGAAGGAGCTGACCTGCCTGCACGGCGTGACCCGGGCCCTGGCCCATCCCGGCGCCGACCTGGCCGCGGTCCTCACCGAGGTGGCCGCGCTGCTGCCGCCGGCCTGGCAGTACCCGGAGGCCGCCCGGGCCCGCATCCTCCTGGACGGCACCGCCTACGCCACCCCCGGCTTCGACCCCGTGCGCCCCCGGCAGTCGGTCGAGATCGTGGTGCGCGGGGCCGTGCGGGGCGCGGTGGAGGTGGCCTACGTGGACGATCGCCCGGCCGCCGACGAGGGCCCGTTCCTGCGAGAGGAGCGGGCACTCCTCACCTCGGTGGCGCACGAGCTGACGGCGCTCCTGGAGCGGCGGGCCGCCGAGGCGGAGCGCGCCCGGCTGGAGGAGCAGCTCCGCCACGCCGAGCGGCTGGCCACCATCGGGCAGCTCTCGGCCGGCGTGGCCCACGAGCTGAACGAGCCGCTGGTCTCCATCCTGGGCTTCGCGCAGCTCTGCGGCAAGCACGAGGCGCTGGCGCCCGGGGTGCGGCGGGACCTGGACCGGATCGTGGCCGCCGCGCTGCACGCCCGCGAGACGGTGAAGAAGCTCATGCTGTTCGCCCGGGCCCGGCCCCCGGCCCGGCAGCGCGTGGCGGTCGACCGGATCCTGGAGGAGGCCCTGGGCTTCGTGGAGAGCCGCGCCCGGCAGGCCGGCGTCCACATCCGGCGCCGCACGGCGCCCGATCTGCCGGCCGTCCTGGCCGATCCGAACCAGCTCTACCAGGTGGTGGTGAACCTCGTGGTGAACGCGCTGCAGGCCATGCCGCGCGGCGGCCCCCTGGCCGTCGAGGCCACGGCCGAGGGCGGCTGGGTGGTCCTCAGCGTCGAGGACGCGGGCGTGGGCATGACGCCCGAGGTGCGGCAGCGGCTCTTCGAGCCCTTCTTCACGACCAAGGGGCCGGGGGAGGGAACCGGCCTCGGCCTGTCCGTGGTCCACGGCATCGTCACCTCGCACGGCGGCCACATCGCCGTGCAGAGCCAGCCCGGGCGGGGCAGCCGCTTCGAGGTGCGCCTCCCCGCCGCGCCGGCCGGGCACGGCGGGGATCCGGAGTCGGCATGAGCGAGCGCCCCGCGGCCTCCATCCTGGTGGTGGACGACGCGCCCGACACGCTGGAGGTGCTGCGGCGGAACCTGGAGGCCGCCGGCTACCGCGTCTTCACGGCCCCGGGCGTGCGCGAGGCCCTGGCCCTCCTGGACGCGGCGGCCGTCGACCTGGTGATCACCGACGCCAAGATGCCGGAGGTGAGCGGCCTGGACCTCGTCCGCCATGTCCGCGAGAACCTGGCGGAGACCGAGGTCATCATGATCACGGGCTACGCCTCCATCGAGGGCGCCATCGAGGCGGTGAAGACCGGCGCCGAGGCCTACCTGGTCAAGCCCTTCACCGACCAGGAGCTGCTGGAGGCGGTGCGGGGCGCGCTGGAGAAGCGGCGGCGGCGGCGCGCCGCGGGGGCGGCCGCGGCGGAGCCCCGGCCCCTGCACGGCCTCATCGGCGGCTCCCCCGCCATGCGGGAGCTGTTCGGCGCCATCCACAAGGCCGCGGAGACCGCGGCCACGGTGCTCATCGCCGGCGAGAGCGGCACGGGCAAGGAGCTGGTGGCCCGCGCGATCCACTACGGCAGCCGGCGCTCGGCCGCCCCCTTCGTGCCGGTGAACTGCGGCGGCATCCCGGAAGGCCTGATGGAGAGCGAGCTGTTCGGCCACGTGCGGGGCGCCTTCACCGGGGCCGTGACCTCCCGGGCCGGCTTCTTCCTCACCGCGGATGGCGGCACCATCTTCCTGGACGAGATCAGCGAGCTGCCCCTCGGCCTGCAGGTGAAGCTCCTCCGGGTGCTGGAGGACAAGACCGTCTTCCTGGTCGGCGACACGCGCCCGCGCCGGGTGGACGTCCGGATCCTGGCGGCCACCAACAAGGACCTGGAGCGGCTGGTGGCCCGCGAGGCCTTCCGCCAGGACCTCTACTTCCGCCTGAACGTGCTGGCCATCCGCGTCCCGCCCCTGCGCGAGCGGGGCGAGGACGTCCTGCTGCTGGCGCGCCACTTCGCCGAGAAGCACGCCGCCGCGCTGGGCCGTCCCGCGCCCCGCTTCGCCGACGCCGCGCTGGCGGGGCTCCTGGCCTATCCCTGGCCCGGGAACGTGCGGGAGCTGGAGAACCTGGTGCAGCGGCTGCTGGTCATGCACGAGGGCGCGGTGATCCAGGTGGCCGACCTCCCCCCGGGCATGCGCTTCTCCGTGCCGCGGGGCGGGGCGCTGCACCGGCCGCTGGCGGAGGTGGAGGCGGATCACATCCGGGCCGTCCTGCAGAGCGTTGGCGAGAACAAGACGCTGGCCGCCCGGATCCTGGGCATCGACCGGAAGACGCTCCGCGAGAAGCTGAAGCACCTCGACCCGCCCCTCTCCTGACCGGGGTGAATCTCCCCGGCGGCGCGTTTCCCCCCGCCCGCGCCCGGCCGCACGCCGCCCCGCCATCCTCCCAAGCCCGCGACGACAGGGCGCCGGCCCGGCTCGCCGCCCCGGCACCCGCCTTGCTGCATCCCCCGGCGTACCCGCGACGGGAGGAAGGGGGACGACATGGCGGACCGGGAGACGGATCGGCCGGCGCTGGACGAGGCCGCGATCCTGAGGGCCGTTCGCGCGCAACGCGCCGGGTGGAAGGGCCTCTGCCGGGATTGCGTGAAGGCCGACACCTGCACGTATCCCCGCGATCCCGCGCGCCCGGTCTGGGGCTGCGACGAGTACGTCTCCTTCGATCCGCTCAACCCCTCGCACCAGCCGCCCCCGCTGGTTCCCGGCGTCGTGCCGGCCGAGGTCGCCCCGCTCGCCGAGCTGCGCGGCCTCTGCCGCACCTGCGCCCACGCGGCCAGCTGCACCTACCCCAAGCCGCCCGGGGGCGTGTGGCAGTGCGAGGAGCTGGAGTAGGCCGCGCGGCTGAAAAAGCCTGCCCCGAGCGCAGTCGAGGGGGCCCATCTGCGGCGTTGCCGCGCCTCGGTGCTCGTTGCGGCGTAGCGCTGCTACGCCTCACTCGACCTCCGGCGCGTCGCCTTGCACCTGGGCCTTCGTGAGCCGCTCGGGTGTGCCGCGGGTCCGAGTTACGCGTGACGGGGTACGGGTTGGAGAGGGCGTGGTGA
>JBHGAX010000189.1:0-7856 GCA_041946635.1 Methylomirabilales bacterium (SeqCode) | reverse complement strand
CGGCAGGCGGACGTGAGGCGCAGGAGGAGAGCGTACCACGCACGAGGTTGACACGGGCGGAAGGGTCGCGATAGGATGCGTCCCGTCGTCGGGAGGCGTGGGTTCCAGAAAGGAGGCGTTCCTATGCGGACCCGAACCATGTGGGCGCTCGTGGTAGCGGGCATGCTCCTGTCCTTATCTGCGTGTGCGGCGCTCGAGGAAACCCGGAAGCAGGGGGCGCATTTCGCGACCTGGCAGCACATGGGCTACTCGCTGTGGCGCGGGACGCCGAAGGAGACGACCCGGCAGGACATCGCCTCGGCCCAGCAGGAGAAGTGGTGGGGCGAGGTGGTGCGAGTCGAGCCGATCCAGTAGTTCCTGTTCTTACCGACGATGCACAGGGGGAAGTCCCATCGGGCTTCCCCCTTCGTGTTGAAGGGCGAGAAAACTTGAACCGCCAAGGCGCCAAGAGCGCCAGGAATTGCAGGGTGGGGAACGAACCAGGGAGCAGGAACTTGCACCGCCAAGCGCAGGGAGATGTCTTGCGGCGGCCTCCGCGGCGTGCGGGCCGGCGCCCGGCGGCAGCACGACCAGCGGCACGCAGGTCAGGCGCTGCCGCCAGCCGGCCCTCACTCCTTCCAGTACGCCGCCAGCTTGCTGTTGCTGATCACCGGGAAATCGTCATCGCGGGCGTCGAACGCCAGGTATTCCTCGACCGTCGCGGCGCGGGCCCAGGCGTGGAACTCCGCGGCGGCCAGCACGGCTTCGGCGTAGCACGCGAACTCGTGGAAGCTGTCGGGGCGCGCACAGTCCATCGGCCTCAGGCCGTCCGTGTGCAGCTCGCGCACGTCGAGGACCGTCTCGCCGGACGGCGAGAAGCGGAACACCTTCGTGACGTGCGGGAAGGCGATCACGAAGCCGATGCCCCGGATGCCGGTCCGGCTGAAGGCCGCCTCGAAGTCCGCCGGCGTGCGGGGGCCGCGCGCCCACTCGAACCGCTCCGGCGTGTCGCGGTCGATCACCGAGATGTAATAGACCTTGAAGACCGACTGCCCATCGGGCATGCGGAGGCGCGCGCGGGCGACGGTCTTCCCGTGGTAGGTCCGGCATGGCGCTATCTGCATGGGCGTCCTCCCGGGCAGGGGGTGGCTGGCTGGGCTCGCGGCGGCGGAACCGCGGCGGCGCCATCCTAGCCGCAGGCGCGGCGACGAATCAAGGGGCAATCGCCGAACCGCAAGGCACTTCCTCAGCCGGCCGCTCCCGCTGCGACGTCAATGGTCGCCCCACCGAAATCACCAGCCGGAGAGTAGGCGCTCCTTCCCCGTCCTTGACACCCAACAGCCCCGCTGGTAGTTTGCCTCGCATTCCTGGGGCCGCGCCGACCCGGCTGGCCCCGCACGCCGTGCGACGTCCTCACGCGAGGGGTTCACCATGAGTCGAAAGAGCTACAAGATCGCGGTGGTGCCGGGCGACGGCACCGGCCCGGAGGTCACCCGAGAAGCCGTCAAGGTCGTGAAGGCGGCGGAAGGCAAGTTCGGCTTCTCCACCGAGATGACGGAGTTCGATCTCGGCGGGGAGCGCTACCTCAAGACCGGCGAGATCCTGCCGCCGTCCGTGCTGCAGGAGTTCCGCCAGTTCGACGCGATCCTGCTCGGCGCCATCGGCCACCCCGAGGTGAAGCCCGGCATCCTGGAGAAGGGCATCCTGCTGCAGATGCGCTTCGACCTGGACATGTACATCAACCTGCGACCCGTGAAGCTCTTCCCCGGCGTGGACTGCCCCCTCAAGGACAAGGGGCCCGAGCACATCGACTACCTGGTCGTCCGGGAGAACACGGGCGACGTCTACACCGGCGCGGGCGGCGTGATGATGAAGGGCACGCCGCACGAGGTCGCCATGCAGATCCAGAGCTACACGCGCCACCAGGTGGACCGCTGCCTGCGGTACGCGTTCGAGGCGACCCGCCGGCGCAACAAGCGCAGGACGCTGGCGCTCTGCGGCAAGACGAACGTCCTGACCTACGTCTACGACCTGTGGGAGCGGGCCTTCCACGAAATGGGCGCGCGCGACTACCCGGACATCAAGCGCGAGTACTACCACGTGGACGCCATCTGCATGTGGATGATCAAGAACCCGGAGTCGTTCGACGTGATCGTCACCGGCAACATGTTCGGGGACATCATCACCGATCTGGCGGCCATCACGCAGGGCGGGCTGGGCATCGCCGCCAGCGGCAACATCAACCCCGAGGGCGTGAGCATGTTCGAGCCGATGGGCGGCTCGGCGCCCAAGTACGCGGGGAAGAACGTGATCAACCCGCTGGCCGCCATCGCCGCTGCCGGGATGATGCTCGACACCCTGGGCCAGGCGGAGGCCGCGCGGGGCGTGGAAGAGGCCATCATGTGGGTGACGGCCAACAAGGTGCGCAACCTTGCGGCGGGCCAGATGGGTTACTCCACCACGCAGGTGGGCGACCTGGTGGCCGGCAAGGTGGCAGGGTAGCAAGCCGGCGGAGGGGCCGTGGGCCATGTGAAGGCCCTCGCGGGACTCGCCCTGGTGCTGGCGCTTGCGGCCCCGGCGTCCGCGGCCGCGCCGGGAGCGGTCCTCGACCAGCTGGATCGCCTGACCGCCCTCGCCGCGGAGGACGATCCCATTCCGCTGCTGGACGCCATCAGCGACGCGATCGCCGCCGAGCCGGCGCGCTTCGTGAAGCCGCTCCTGACGCGGATCCGAGGGGGCGGGTTGCCGGAGCGATCCCTGGCCATGCACCTCTGGGCGCTCGGCCTGACCGGGGATGCCGCGGCGGTGGAGCCGATCGCGGCCCTGTACCGCGAGAGCGGCTCGGCCGTCGTGCAGCGGAGCAGCCTCCAGGCGCTCGCCACGCTGGGCGGAGCCCGGGCGGGGGAGGTGCTGGCCGGCGCGCTGCGGCGGGCGGAGGACCCGACCGCCCGCTTCGAGATCCTGGCGCTGCTCGCCCAGATGCAGCACGAGGCGGTGCTGGAGGCCGGTCACGCGCTCCTCGCGCTCGAGCCCCAGCAGGACGCCTGGCAGCCCGTCCTCGTGTTCGGCAAGCTGGGCGACAAGGGCGTGCCCTTCCTGCTGGACCGGATTGCGGACAAGGACCTCCGGGTCCGGACGAACGCGATCCACGTCCTGGGCATGTGGCTCATCGCGCCGGAGGCCGGCGCTCGCCTGCGCGCCGCCTACTGGACCGAGAGGGACCGCGGCGTCCGTGAGCTGATGCTGAGTGCGGTGCAGGGAACGACGAGCGAGGTGGGAGAGCTGCGGCGCTTTTTCGAGGCCGTCCTCGCCAGGGAGGCGGAGGCCGATCTGCAAGAGACGGCGCGCGAGACGCTCGCCAACCTCGAGGGGCTGGCCGATCGCGCGGCGGACTTCGACCGGCTGCGCCCGGCGCCGGCGCGCCCGTTCCGCGACGTCTGGGCGCAGCTGTACCGCTCCGCGGGCCGCAAGGGCGACTACGAGGCGCTGTCGGCGGCGAGCCATGCCGACGACGAGCCGGCGCTGAAATCGCTACGGCAGCGAATCCTGCAACGGCACTCCAACGAGGCGTTCCAGGACTGTCAGAAGGTGAACCAGATCATCCTGCGAAACCGGCTGGCGCGTAGCGTTGCAGCGCTGGACGCCGCTGAAGAGCCCGCAGACGGAAAGACCCCGTAGCCAACGCCTTAGCCACAAAGAAGCACAAAATGCACAAGAGGGTTGGCTCCAACTCTCTTGGACGTGCTGCGGTGGCGAATCGGTCTTCTTCGCTTCCTTCCTGTGATCCTTGTGCCTTTTGTGGCCGAGTCTGTCTTGTCGACTCTCAGAACCGGTACTCCCAGGAGCGCAGGTCCAGCTCGAAGACCTGCCCGGGTTTGGGGTTCGCGGCTATGCACTGCATCAGGGCGTCCGCCATCTGGTGCCGGCCTTTGGGGCTGCAGCGATAGACCGGCAGCCCCCCGCCCGGCGCGGACGCATAGGTCTTGAGGCAGCCCGCCAGGCCGATGCATGACAGCAGGAGCAGGACACCCGCCGCTCGCCGCACGCGCACCCCCCCGGACGTAGACCACGTGCAAGCCTGCCTTCCCTAAGCACGCGGCGTGCCGAAGCCCGAAGCCTCGCGCGGATGCGGCGGCTCTCCCACGCGCGGCGCCGTTCGCGCGCCGAAAGCGTCGCTCCGGCCGACACCTGTTTCAACGCGGAACGCTCGAGGCGGAACGTTTCCTGAACGTGTAGGTGTAGCGGCCCTTCGCGGCCAGCTCGAAGAGTCCGCCCGCCGTGAGGCGCGCCCGGATGTCCGGCTCGCGCATGTGGTGGTCGTTGAACGACAGGATCCCGGTAGGTTTCAGGACGCGGTGCAGCTCTGCAAGCACATCCTGCGGGCGCTCGAGCGCATGGAAGGTGTCGTAGAGGAGCGCGACGTCCAGAGCGCCGTCCGGGAGTCCTGTCGGCCCATCCGACCGGATGAACGTCACGTTCTTCCAGCCGCGGGCACGCACGAGGCGATCGACCATTTCGGCGGCCAGCGGGTGGACGTCCAGCGCGTAGATGTGGCCCGCAGGGCCTACCCGCTCCTCGACCGCGGGGATGTAGCTGCCGGGTCCGCACCCGAAGTCGAGCACCTGCGAGCCGGAACGCATTCCCACCTCGCCGATGATCCGCTCCCGGGGCAGGAGGCGGTCGCGGATCTTGAACCACAGGGTCATCCCCCGGTAATCGAGATTCGATTGCCGTCGTGCCATGTCCCGAAGACCGGTTTGCATCCGGGCTGCGTCAGGCCTTCAGATCCGTCCTGACCTCGTAGTGCTGGGATCGCGCCTCGAATCGCGAGAGGAGCGCCCGGGCGGCCGCCGGCACGACCGCGGCCTCATGGTCGGCTCCCGCGAAGCCGCGCACGGCCTCCAGCGAGTCGAACCACATCACGGTCGCGAACTCCACCTCCTCGCCCAGGTTGCGGCGCAGGAGCTGAATGCCGCGATAGCCGGAGATGGCCCTTTCCTGGATGCCCGGAAAGATCTCTCGCGCGAGCAGCGATTCGTAGGCGTCCGCGTTGCGCGGCGTGGTCCAGCCGTGCCAGATGCGAGCGATCATGGCTGCCTCCTCCACGCGGCGCTGCTCAGCCGCCGCTGAGCGCCGCGAGGATGTGGACCTGGGCTCCGGGCTCCAGCCGGTGATCCAGACTTCGCACCAGCGCCTCGCCGACGAAGAAGTTGATGTGCGGGCGGATGCGGTCCTGCTCGTCGATGAGCCGGAAGCGAATGCCCGGATACTGGCGCTCCAGATCCGCCATCAGCTCGGCCAGCGTGCCGCCGGCCGCCTCGACCACCGCCTGCCCCTTCGTGTAGCTTCGCACGTGCGACGACAGGTGCACCTTGGCCACGCCTCAGCCCTCCTGACGCTGAGCAACGACTTGCTCTGCAGGCTGCTCAATAACTGGGGCCTTTTTCAGCAGCCTGTCACCGCTCGGCGGCCTCGACGGCCAGCACGGGCGGCAGGTGCGACGCCACGCAGCGCCAGCTCTCGCCCTCGTCGCTGCTGGCCCAGACCTCGCCCGCGGTGGTGCCCACGTAGACGCCGACCGGATCGCGGGTATCGCAGACCATCGCCTGGCGCAGCACGGTCAGCCAGGCGTGGCTTTCCGGAAGCCCCTTGGCCTGGCGGGTCCACGTGCGGCCGCCGTCCCGGCTGCAGAACGCCGCCGGCCGTCCGCCCGGCGAGGTGCGCGGCCAGACGGAGGTCGCGTCCATGGGGAAGACCCACAGCGTGTCCGGGTTCCTCGGGTGGGCGGCGATGGGGAAGCCGATGTCTCCCACCTCGGCAGGCAGCGCCTTCCCGATGCGCTCCCACCGCGTGCCGGGCCGGTCCAGGCGGTAGACGCCGCAGTGGTTCTGCTGGTACAGCCGGTCGGGCCGCACGGGGTGGAGCACCATGCGATGCGGGTCGTGGCCGTACTCGGGGTCCGGCTCCGGGATGAAGTCGGCCGCCACCCCCTCGTTCAGCGGGCGCCAGGTGGCGCCGCCGTCGCCGGTCTCGAAGGAGCCGCCGGTCGAGAGGGAGACGTACATGTGCCCGGCCTCGCGGGGATCGACGAGGATGGAGTGGGTGATGGCGCCGCCGGGGGTCGGGAAGAACCGGTCATGGGCTGCGCGCAGGCCCGCCAGGTAGTCGGTGAACGCGGCGACATGCTCCCAGGTCTCTCCGCCGTCCTCGGAGCGGAAGATCGCGTGGGGCACGCTGCCCGCCCACCACACCCCGGGCTGGCCGCCGTGTCCGGGCGCGAGGTAGAAGACCCGATCCACCGCGGGGCCGTCCTGGCCCGCCGGCGCCTTCGGGAAGGCCGGCGGCCGCGTGGCCTCCTTCCAGGTGCGCCCGCCATCCATCGAGCGAAACACCGTCGGGCCGAGGTGTCCGGTCTTGGCGGCGAGCAGCCACACCCGGGCGTCCCGCGGGTCCTGCACCAGGTGGTTCGTCTCGTTCCCCAGAAAGTGCGGCCCCTCGATTGCCCACCTGCGGCGTGCCGCGTCGCCGCGCAGCACGAAGGCGCCCTTTCGGGTGGCGACGAGGAGGGCTACGCCGCTCCCCTCGGCCTTCGCCCGCCGCGCTGCCCCCGACCGTGGTGTTGCCATCTCTCCTCCGGACGGAACGTTCGCCGAACGTTCCGCGTTGAATGTTGCGGGTAGCCTCGCAGGAGGTGAGATCAGGCTAGCCGACCAAGCCGCGAGAGGTCAACGCATGCGGCGCGGCTCACTCGCGCCTTGACGGCTGGCCAGGCGAGCGATAGGGTCCGCCGGCTGTTCCCCGTCGCGGGCGCCGTGGCTCGCGACACACGGGTGCGACGTAATTCTTTCTTTCCCAGAGGAGGCATCATGCCGGCCGTCGCGCATTTCGTCTCCGTGGTGGTCCTCATCCTTGCCCTGCATGCCGGGAGCGCCGCTCAGACGCCGATCGACCCGCTGGGCACCTGGCGCCACGCGCCGCAGGCGACGTGGACGATCATCGCCGCCCCCGATGGACGCTACCACGCGCAGGAAACGGGGCTCGGCAACGCCAGCGGCCCGGCCTACTGGACGCCGGCCGGCACCTTCCGGATCGATTACACCACGCGGGGCGGCGGGGTGACGGGCTACTACGAGATGCGCTTCGCACCCGACGGCCGCTCCGCCACGGGGACGGTGCGGGAGCTGACCGGGCCGAAGCGGACCGGGGCGAGCACCTGGACACGGATCAGCGGGCCGCCCGCTTCGGCTGCGGCCCCGGACCTCGCGGCGCAGCTCGCCGGCACGTGGAGCTGGGTCTCGGGCCAGCAGCTGGTCATCGCCGAGACGGGGACCTGCCGCGTGCTCCAGAACGGCCGCGAGATCAACACCTGCCGCTGGGAGGTCCTGGACGCGGCTCGCCGGGTCATCCGGATCACGCACCGGCAGGGCGGCTGGGTGGACACGGTCACGCTGTCGGCCGACGGCCGGTCGCTGGACGGCCGCAACAACGTCAATGCGCCGATTCACGGCGAGAAAGCGGGCGGCCTGGAGAGCTTGCTGGACGCTCTCGGCCCGGAGTGGCGGGTCCACGAGTACTCCAAGCCCGAGTGGGACTGGACCGGCACGTGGACGCGCGAGGGGGCCACCCGCACGTATCGCGCCTCCTACACCAATGCCGGGACGAACAAGATGAAGACCGCGGAGTTCCGGTTGGCCGCGGAGAGCTTTGTTAACGGCGTGCTTCGGTTTCGGCGCGCGGATACCGGGTGGGTGGTCGAGATTCCGATCGCGCCGGGCCAGCGGACCGCCAGCGGCACGATGAGCCATTGCCCCTACCAGGGGTGCGGGCTGGACCTGGAGTTCGCCGGCGGCCGCGGCAGCGCCACGCCGGCGGCCGGG
>JBHGAX010000188.1:0-7867 GCA_041946635.1 Methylomirabilales bacterium (SeqCode) | reverse complement strand
AGTCTGTAACAGCAGGCGCGAGGCGTCAACGAGAAAGGCAGCGGCGCACTTTTCCGCTTTGCAAACCGCCTCGCATCCCGTATCTTCGGCGTCACAGTTGTCGCTGGTCCTGCAGTCAGCGCAGCCACTCCCCGTTCGGCAAGCGCTCAACCCCGCCTGCGCACGTCGCGGCACCTTCGGAGTTCAGGATGTTCACGCCGGCCGGCTTCCTCGACCAGTGGGGCTACTTCGCCGTCGTCACCACCGTCACCCTGGGGAATCTGGGCGTCCCCGTCCCCGAAAAGAGCCTCCTGGTCCTGGCCGGCTATCTGGCGGCCGCGGGCTATCTGCACCCCCTCGGCGTGGCGAGCGTGGGCGTCCTGAGCGCCGTGGCGGCCGCGGGCATCACCTACTACGCGGCCCGGCGCTGGGGCCGCAGGCGGCTGGAAGGCTGCCTGCCGCCGGCGCTCCTGGCCGCGCCGCGGTTCCAGCGCGCGTCCGGCCTGGTGCACCGCTACGGCGCGCTGGGCGTGATCGCCGCCCGCTTCGTGCCCGGCATGCGCGTGCTGAGCGGTCCCGCCGCCGTCCTGTTCGGCATCCGGCCGGCGGCCTTCCTCCTCGCCATCCTGTGCAGCGCCGCGTACATCCCGCTCCTCGTCGGCCTCGGCTACCTCGTCGGGCGCTGAGCCGGGTCGAAATAGGCGCCCTCCTCCGCCCGGATGTCCCTCCGCGGCTCGCCGTCCCAGTCGGCGAGGTTGCACCCCAGACGCGTCGCGAACGACACGCCGGGAGGGCCTTGAGCCAACCCGCCATTCCCTGGTATAAGGCCGGGGCAGCACGTCATCCCGGGATGCCGCGGCCGGCAGCGGAGGTGTGGATCGTGACGACCTGGCTCTACCTCGCTATCTTCGTCTTCCTCAACGTCGTGGTCTGGATCGGCCTGGAGCGCATCAACCGTCACCTGGCCGAGATCACCCGGCAGCTCGGGACCGCCGTCTCGCTCCTCGACCAGCTCAACCAGGACGCCGCGGCGCGGAGCAAGGCCGACCCATAGCTGAACCGCCGGCGCGATCGGGTCTGAGCCCCGGCGAGAGGCGGCCACCCGGGCCGGGGGGCCGCCTGCCGCTCTCGCGACGATCCTCGCGCGGACGTGAACGGCAGCGCCGCCGGATTGCGGCGCCGTGGAGGCAGGCAGGACGAGGGCTTGGCCTTGTCCTGGGGAGGGGAGGACGCCTGCGGCGAGGTTCACGCCGCGCCGCGGCGGCGCCTCGCCAGGATTCTCGGCGTCAGCGGGAGTAGAACTCGACGATCAGGCCCTCGTTCACCGGCTCCGGGATCTCGTCGCGCATGGGGGAGCGCGCCAGCGTGCCGGTGCAGGTGCTCGGCTCGAACTCGAGGTAGGCGGGACGGACCCGGCGCTCCTCCAGCGCCTGCTTGACCGGCAAGAGCGTCTGCCAGCCGGGAATCGAAATGCGCTGGCCGGGCTCCACGATGCGGGACGGGATGGTGGCCCGCCGTCCGTCCAGGTGCACGTGGCCGTGGCGCACCAGCTGGCGCGCCTGGAGGCGGTTCCGGGCGAGGCCCAGCCGGTAGACCAGGTTGTCCAGGCGGCGCTCCACCAGCTTCATCAGCTCCTCCCCGGTGCGGCCCTTCGAGCGGCTGGCCTCGGCGAAGTAGTGGCGGAACTGCGTCTCCAGCACGCCGTAAATGCCCCGGAGCTTCTGCTTTTCCTTGAGCTGGATCCCGTACTCGCTCTCCCGCCGCCGGCCCGATTTCGGGCCGTGCTGCCCCGGCGGGTAGGCGCGCTTGTGCGCCGGGCATTTCGGCAGACCACAGATCGGCGTCCCCAGCCGCCGGCAGATGCGGTGTCGGGGGCGGCGCATGCGAGCCATCTCGGCGCCTCTCGGCGCGCCGGGCTGCGCCGGCGCAGAAAGCCCCCGGGTTGGGTCCCCGGGGGAGCGTGTGCCCGCGTGACGCCGGAGGGCATGCATTCCCGCGCTGGACCATCCCTTCCGCTCCGGCGGCACGCGGCCTGATTCCCGGTTGTCCTTTCCGCTCTCGTCTTTGTCTCTAGCGCCCTCCCTCTTGCTGGGGCCTGTGGCCCGTGTCCAGGGTTTTCCGAGCACCTTTCGGTTCAAGCGGCACTCCCCTCGCAAGCGCTGTGCCACGGGAGCCGGAGGAGCCGCACCCACGTCGCGGGCCGACTCCACGGGTAGTTCGCGTTTCCAGCGGGCGTGGTGCCCGAGGAGGGCGGGGGCCGGGCGGCGGGTAAGAATTACGGAAGCGCGGCAGGTATTGCACGGCGCGCCGGCGCGAGAGGCGCCCCGGCGCGCCGTACGGCTAGCCGAAGAGCCAGCGCGGGAACCAGAGGGCGATCTCGGGGAAGAGCATGAGCAGGGCCAGCGCGATGACCTGGAGCACCATGAAGTCCGCCATGCCCTTGTAGATGGTCTTGAGTTCCCAGTCCGGCACGACCGCCTTCAAGTAGTAGGCGGACATCGCCACGGGCGGGGAGAGGAAGGCCGTCTGCAGGTTCACGGCCACCAGGGCGCCGAACCAGATCACGTCGTACTTGAGCGCGAGCACCACCGGCATGAAGATGGGGAGGAACAGGTAGATGATGGCCGGCCACTCGAAGGGCCAGCCGAGCAGGAAGATCAGCGCCATGACGATCATCAGCATGACGAACGGCGGGACGGGCAGCGCCAGCAGCGTGTTGGTCATCAGGTCGGCGGAGCCGAGACGGGCGAAGACCGCCCCGAACACGTTGGAGGCCACGCCGAGGAAGAGGACCATGCTGGTGGTCTGCATCGTCCCCATGGCCGCGTTGACGAGCATCTTGCCGGTGAGCTTGCCGTAGAGCAGGGCCAGGATCACGCCGCCCCCCGCCCCCATGGCCGCCGCCTCGGTGGGCGTCGCCAGGCCGCCCAGGATGCTCCCCAGCGTGCCGGCGATGAGCACCCCGAGGGGCACCATCCCCACCACGAACTCCTTGATCATGGCCGGCCAGGAGCCGAGGCGCTCCTCCATGGGCACCGCCGGCCCCAGCCTCGGGTTGAGGTAGCAGCGGATGAGCAGGTAGGCGATGTAGAGGCCGGCCAGGAGAAATCCCGGGCCGAACGCCGCGCCGTACAGCTTGGCCACGGACGCGTTCATGACCGGACCCATCACGACCAGCATGACGCTGGGCGGGATGAGGATGCCCAGCGTCCCCCCGGCCGCGATGGCGCCGGCGGCCAGGCGGGCATCGTAGCGGCACTTCATCATGATGGGGGCCGCCATGATCCCGAGGACGGTCACCGCGGCGCCCACGATCCCGGTGGCCATGGCGAAGATGGTCGCCGTGAAGACCACGCCCAGGTACAGGGAGCCCCGCAGCGGGGCGAGGAGGTAGCGGAAGGCCTTGAACAGCCGCTCCATCAGCTCCGCCTGTTCGACGACGTAGCCCATGAAGATGAAGAGCGGCACGGCGGCCAGGACCTCCTCCTGCATCATCCCGAAGGTCTGGATGACCATGAGGTCGAAGACCATGTTGCCGAGGCCGATGTAGCCGAAGACGACCGCCGTGAAGATGAGCGTGAAGGAGATGGGGAAGCCGACGAAGATCACGGCCAGGAGCGCCGCGAGCATCACGATGCCGAGCAGTTCGCCGCTCATACCCATTCCCCCCGCCTGGCCGCGTGGAGGCTCTTCAGGAATTCCGAGACCCCCTGGATCAGCAGGAGGACCGCGGTCACCGGAATGACCGTCTTGAACGGGTAGATGATCGGGCGCCACGGGCTCAGCGACGTGTGCTCGCCGGTGGCCCAGGAGTGGGCCGCGTAATCCCATCCCGCCACCAGGAAGAAGACGATGGCGGGGAAGTAGAGGAGGAGGTACGCCAGGGCGTCCACGCGTCCCTGCGTGCGGGGGGACCAGTGGTTGTAGAACATGTCGGTCCGGATGTGGGCCTTCTTCAGCAGGGTGAACGCCGCGCCCAGCATGAAGATCGTGCCGTAGAGCATGTACGTCACGTCGTAGGCCCACTCGGTGGGCGCGCGGAACACGTAACGCGCGGTCACCTCGTACACCAGGGCGGCGACCAGCGGGAAGCACAGCCAGGCGATGATCCGTCCGCACCACTCCGTGAACCGGTCGATCCCGCGGGCGATCTTGATCATGGGATCCAAGGCGGATTGCCCTCCTGCCCAGGAATGTCCTCGGCGCCGACGCCATCGCGGGGCCGGGGGACGCTCCCCCGACCCCGCGGACTTCACGTGGGGCGCTGCAACGCCTCGGGAGATCCTACTTCGGCTTCTGGACCTTGTAGGGGTTGGCCTTCCCCCAGTAGTGCTCGGCCGCGATGTCGTACGGCGGGTGGCCGACGCTGCGGTAGGGGACGATCCGCTCGGCCCAGGCCTTCTGCGAGTTGTACACCTTGGCGAAGAACGGGTTCTCCTTCACGTACTTCTCGGCCACCTTGTCCCAGGCGACCAGGATCTCCTGCAGGATCTCGCGCGGGGTCTCGACGATGGTCACGCCGCGCTTGTCCACCAGCGCCTTGAGGTCCTTGCTGTTCTGGTCCAGCATCATCAGCGTGAACTTCAGGGCCATGGCCTGGCAGGCGTTCTCCACGATGGCCTTCAGGTCCGGCGGCAGGCTGTCCCACTTGGCCTTGTTGATGAACAGCTCCATGATCCCCGTGGGCTGGTGGACGCTGGGCAGGTGGTAGAACTTCCGGACGTCCGGGAACCCGACGGAGGTGTCGGAGCTGGGGTCGCTGTACTCGGCGGCGTCGATCACGCCCCGCTCCAGCGCCGGCACGATCTCGCCGCCCGGCAGGGTCACGACGCTCATGCCCATGGCCTTGAAGACCTCGGCCGACATGCCGCCGGCGCGGAACTTCAGGCCCTTGAACGCCTTCAGGTCCTTCACCGGCGCCTTGAACCAGCCCAGCGGCTCGGGCGTCTCCCCGTAGGTCGGGAAGACCATCACGTTCATCTTCAGCTCTTTCTGGATCAGCTCGTTGTACAGCTCGACCCCGCCGGCCAGGTACATCCAGCCCAGGAAGTCCTCGGCGTTCATGCCGAACGGCCCGCCCGGGACGCTGCCGAAGAGCGTGGCCGCCGGGTGCTTGCCGTACCAGTAGCCGGGCCAGCCGTGGCCCACATCCAGGATGCCCTTGTGGGTGGCGTCCAGGACCTCGAACGCGGGGACGATGGCGCCCGCCGCCTGCATGTTGATCTTGAGCCGGCCGCCCGACATGGCCTCGATCTTCTCCACCACGCCCTTCGGGTCGTTCTGGTGGAAGTCGGACGCGGTCCAGGTGCTCTGCCCCTTCCAGTTGAAGTTCGCGGCCCAGGCGGATGGGGCGAAGGCGACCGCCAGGGCAGCGACGGCGACGAGGACGGGGATCCATTTCTTCATCGGGCACCTCCTGTTGGATTGAGAGAACTGCAGCAACCGGTCTGCCGACGCTCTGCACAGGGGAAATCGGCGGGGCGGGGATGGGCCCGGCCGGGCGCAGGTGCGCCCAGGCGGGAGGCCCGGCCGAGAAGGGGAGGCCGTGCGGGGCAGCGGTGACGCATCGTGCAGGGTGCCTTTCCTGCGCGAAGACCAGGAGCCCTACGAGCCGGATCGCGAGCCTATGGAGGCCCGGAGCATCCCCCAGCCGGGGCGCGAGTGTCAAGGGGAAAAGGCCCGGTTGATCCAGATCAAGGCCCGAGCGCAGGCCTTTCCGTATCATGCGGTGACCTCGGACAAGGAGCCTGGCATGAGCGAGCTGATCAACAATCGCGAGCACCGGATCCAGACCATGAAGGAGATCATCCGGCACCTGCATCACGGCGGGTCGCCGGACGACGTCCGCGGGCGGCTGCGGCAGCTCGTGCGGGAGACCGACGCCTCGGAGATCGCGGCCATGGAGCAGTCCCTCATCGCGGACGGCATGCCGGTCGCCGAGGTGCAGTCCATGTGCGACCTGCACTCGCAGGTGCTGAAGGACGTCCTCGTCCAGATCGAGCCCGCGGCGCCCGCCCTGGCCCCGGGGCACCCCGTGGACACGTTCCGCCGCGAGAACGAGGCGCTGGGCCGCGCCATCGGCCGGATGCGCGGCGCCATCCGCCGCATCCGCGACCTGCCGGAGGACGCCGACCCGGGGGGCGCGCTGCCGCTCTGGCGGCAGGCCTTCGGCGAGGTGATGGACGTGGAGGCGCACTACCGGCGGAAGGAGCACCTGCTCTTCGCCTGCCTGGAGCGGCACGGCATCACCGGGCCGTCGAAGGTGATGTGGGGCAAGGACGACGAGGCGCGGGCGCTGCTCAAGCCGCTGGGCGAGGCGCTCCGCGCGGAGGGGGCCACGGCCGGCGAGTGGCGCCTGGTGGCCGAGGCGGTGGCCGAGCCGGCGCTCCGCGCCGTGGAGGAGATGATCTACAAGGAGGAGAAGATCCTCTTCCCCATGGCGCTCGGCGCCCTCACCGAGGACGAGTGGGGGGAGATCTGGCAGCAGTCGCCCGAGTACGGCTACTGCCTGGTGGAGCCGCGCGAGGGCTACCGGCCCCCGCAGGCGGCGGACCCCGCCAGGGCGGCGGCCGTGGCGCCGGACGAGAGCCTGCTCTTCCCCACGGGGGCGCTCACCCCCGCGCAGCTGCGCGGGCTGCTGGCCGTGCTGCCCGTGGATCTCACCTTCGTGGACGCCGAGGACCGGGTGCGCTACTTCTCGGAGGGCCCGGGCCGCATCTTCGCGCGCAGCAAGGCCATCCTCGGGCGCGCGGTGCAGCACTGCCACCCGCCCAGGAGCGTGCACGTCGTGGAGCGGATCCTGGACGACTTCAAGGCCGGCCGCCAGGACGTGGCGGAGTTCTGGATCGAGCTGCACGGCAAGCTCGTGCACATCCGGTACTTCGCGGTGCGCGACCCGGCCGGCAAGTACCTCGGGACGCTGGAGGTCACCCAGGACCTCACGCGCCTGCGGGGGCTGACCGGCGAGCGCCGGCTGCTCCAGTACGACGGCGGAAAGGAGGCTGCGGCATGAGTCCGATCGCCATCACGCCCGAGACCCGTGTGGCCGATCTCCTGGAGGCCTACCCTGCGTTGGAGGACGTCCTCGTGGAGCAGGCGGCCTGCTTCAAGGCGCTGAAGAACCCGATCCTGCGGCGCACGGTGGCGCGGGTCGCCACGCTGGAGAAGGCGGCGCAGATGGGCGGCCTCCCCGTCCGGAGCCTGGTGGCCGTGCTGCGCCAGGCGGCGGGGCAGTCGCCCGAGGTGCCGGCCGAGCCGGCCGCCGAGGCGCCGCCGCCGGAGACGCCGCCCCCGGCCTGGTTCGCCGAGGATCGCGTCCGGCAGGTACTGAACGCCGACGGCCTGCTGGCCGCCGGCGAGATGCCCCTGGCCCGCATCAAGCAGGCCCTCCGCGCCGCCGCGCCCGGCGACCTGGTGTGCCTGGTGAGCAGCTTCCGCCCCGCGCCCCTGCTCGACGCCCTGGCGCAGGCCAGGCACCCCACCTGGGTCCGCCAGATGGAGGCCGGCTGCTTCCACATCTACATCGCGCGGGAGTGACCGGCCCCAGAAGGAAGGACGACCGCCGCGCCAGGTCCACGGTTCGGCCCACCCAGGCCCGTGTCGCCATTGTCGTCATGTGACATGCCATATGACGACGAAGGTGACAATCGCTCGTCGAGCCGCAGTGCTTCCCCGCGCACCGACGGCCGGCCGAAGCCCCGACCGCCATCCGCGCTCCGCGCCCAAGCCGTTGAGCCGAGCGACCGATTGTCCCCGACCCCTGACCCCGCCCCCGTCCGCGACCGCTTTCCCTTGACCCCGTTCCGGGGTCGGGGGTAGGGTTCCACCCATCCCATTACAACCCGCGAAGGAGATCCGAGGATGCGCCGCCGCCCCTCGATCTCGACTT
>JBHGAX010000187.1:0-7959 GCA_041946635.1 Methylomirabilales bacterium (SeqCode) | reverse complement strand
GGCCATACGGCAGCCGGATCCGCGCCTCGAACTTGCCATAGGCCCGCGCGAAGGTGCCCAGGGTCTTGAGCCGTGCGGAGGTATAGTTCCGGTCCTGAAAGACCTCCTCCCGGGCCACTACGGCCAGCATCCCGTTCTCGATGCGCGCGTTTTCCACGCGGTCCGTGTAGTACTGCCACTCGCCATTCCCCCAGCCCCAGCCGCCGATGTCCTTGACCCATTTGCCCGAGTCCACGGGCGACCCGTCGGGACCGCTGAACTCGTCGCTCCACACGAGCTGCCAGGTCGGGTCGGCGAGCGCGACCGCGCTGGTCTCGCTCGAGCACGCGCTCTCGTTTCCGATCGCGTCGCGGGCCGTGACCTGCACGTAGTAGCGCGTGCCGGCCGTCAGGCCCTCGAGCCTGAACCGGCTCGTCACGGGAATGTCCAGCACTCGGGTGTTGCACGGCGGCGACTGGGCTCCCGACGATCGGACACCGTAGTAGACGCGCAGACCGGCCGGCTCGAGGGTGACCTCCAGGGCGGCTGTGGCACGACGCAGGTCGGTCAGGCTGATGTAGCCGGCGTGCGCCAGCGAGGCCGACGCCAGGACAAGGCCGAGGGCTGCGAGTAGCCGGACGAGGTGCGGTCCTCGGCCGGAATGCAGGGGAAAGCTTGCCAAGAGCCCTTCCTCCAGCGGCGATCGGGCGGGGCGCTCTCGCGACGGCGGACGCGAGCACCCCATCGCATCCGGAACGCGAAGGCCAGGCGGAGCGAGGCGATCAATCGATCGGCAAGTGGCGTGTCGCGAGGCGGGTGGAGCCGGTGCGACACGCGGCGGCAACGACAGTACTACGAGAGGCGCGGAGGAGCACCCGGCACGACGACGCCCTCCTGGCGAGTGGCTTCCCCCGCTCCTTACGTTCTGCGCTTCACGCTGTACGGTACTGGTCTGGTTACGTCTTACGTGTTACGCATTCCGCAGCATCTCGTTCACCCTCGCCATCACCTTGAACGCGTCGGCGACGTAGAGGACGTCGGCCTTGCCGCGCGCCCAGCCGCAGCCGGGATCCAGGTTCACCGCCCGCCGCTCCTGGATGAAGCGCCAGCCGACGACGTGCGGCTCTTCGCCGTGGCAGCAGGTGGCCAGGCCCTTCGGGTGCCGGGGCGTGGAGCCGGTCTGGCCGACCTGGTGCATGTGCGTGAGGAACGTGAGGACGGCCTGCCCCTCGCCGCTGAGGTCCACCAGCGACTTGCTGCTGCCGAGAGACGCCTGCGTGCGGGCGAGGAAGTCGAGGATCAGCTCCTGCGCCTCCTGCGCGTGCACGGCGCCGTCGGCCTGGGTCTTCGTCCACCCGGCGCCCGCCACCAGGAGCAGCCCGGCGTCGGGACGGATGGTCTGCGCGTCGGCGGGCGGGGCCTGCACGCCGAGCGCCGCCGTCCGCGCGCAGTCGGCGGGCAGCGAGAACGGAACGGCGTCCACCGAGATCCGTGCGGGCTCGCCCTGGTAGGGCGGTGCCGCGCCCGGATCGAGCAGGACCATCCAGGGCCGCTGGCTCCGCGTGAGCGTGGCCTCCATCCGCTGCCGGTAGAGCCACCGGCCGACGCGCGGCGCGCCGTCCGCCACCGCGATGCCGCTGGCGTGCGTGTCCACCCTCCCGTCCAGGCGGAGCGCGACGCCCGGCAGGGCGCGGAGCCACCGGCTGGTGGCCGGCGCGACGATGAGCGAGGACCCGGACGCGCGACACACCGCCTCCGCCGCCGCGGCGTCGCTCCCGTAGCGGGGCTCGGCCAGCTCGGCACCCGCAACGCCCAGGAACCGCGCGGCCCCGCAGCCGGCCAGCGCCTCGGCGGCCGCCTGGACGTCGCCCCCCACCAGGCCCACCGCCAGCGGGGCCGCCAGCTGCTCCGCCAGCGTCCTCGCGGCCGACAGCGCCTCCCGCCCCAGCTTGCCCGGCGTCCCGTCCGCGTCCGTGTGGAGGAGGCAGAGGATGGTCTCCATATCGTCTCCTGGTGTCGCGGTTTGCATGTCTGCACTGCGCGCGCAAGCCGAACGCGTAACCCGTAACGCGTAACAAGAACCGCGGATGCGTTTGTTACGAGTTACGAGTTACGCATTACGTCCTATTCCTTGATCCACTTGACGATCTCCGCCGCAATCTCCTCGACCGTCAGATCCTTCACCACCCGCGTCTCGCGCCGCTGCGTCGGGAGGGTGACGGCGCCGAAGCGCAGGCCCTCGTTCTTGATGGCGGCCGGCTTGGCGCGCTGCAGGGCGGGCATGACGCTCCGCATGTTGACCATGCCGATCTGCGGGTTGTTGGGCGGCTCCGGCAGGCTGCCGGTGGCCCAGCCGAGCACCGCCGGGGGCCCGGCGCAGCGCGAGGCCAGATGCCGTCCCCCCTCGATCCGCTCGAGCACCCGGAAGGAGCCGTCCGCCTCGAGCGAGAGCTGGTCCACACCCAGGAACTGGTCCCGGATGCCGAGGCGCTCGCCCACCTGCTGCAGCGTGGTCCCGGCCGCGCGGGCCGCCGACTCCCAGCCGCCGAACAGGAGGAGCCGCGATCGATCGAGGCCGGGGATGGCCTGGATGGCGCCCGCCAGGAGGGCGGCCACCTCGCCCGAGTCGCTGAAGCCGTTGCCCGGACCGTCCAGGGCCACCAGCTCGAAGGCCGCCTTCTGGGCGATGGTCATCATGACCTGCTGCAGCTTCGCCTTGGGTGCCAGGCTCACCAGCCAGACGCGCGTCCCGGGCTGGGTCCGCGCGAGGTGCGCCGCCTCGTAGAGCGCGTGCCCGGCCCACGGGTCGAGGACCGCGGGCAGCATCATCTCGTTCCTCAGGGCCGGCCCGGACGGCGTGGCCATCGGCTCCAGCGTCTGCAGCGGGTCCGGCACGATCCCCGCGCACACCACGACGTGAAATCCGCTCATGTCACCCCCCAAGAGACGGTGTCCCGCCGAGACGCCAGGAGCGCCAAGGCAGGATGGCCGCGCCTCCGGCGCGGACGCTCCCATGACTCTTCGCCGCCGCGAAGGCGGCGGCCCCTTCAAATCTTGGCGGTCTTGGCGCCCTGGCGGTTCAATTCTCTGCCGAATGCAGGCCGCCCGCGCCCGCGCGGAACTCGATGACGCCGCGCTCGGGGTCCTCGGGGTGCGGCTGCGTGCAGTTCCAGACGCAGGCGCCGCAGTGAACGCACTTCTCGCGGTCGAAGGCGGGCACCCCGCCCTCGCCCGGCGTGATGGCCTGGCCGGAGCACACCTCCATGCACAGCCTGGCCCCGCAGCGCTCGCAGAGGCCGGGGTAGAGGAAGGCCACGTGGTCCGCGTACCCGGCCGGCGCCTGCACTTTTCCCCCGAGCAGGAGCGCGTCCTGGTGGGACACCAGCAGCCTGCCGTCGTAGGGGATGGGCGGCCAGCCGCAGCGGTCCATGAGGGCGTCGTGCAGGCTCTGGCCCTTGGCGGCGCACGCGCGCCGGATCTGCGCCAGCTCGCCGGCCGGGATCCGGCCCGCGTAGAAGGCCTCCAGGCTCGGCACGCGCCGGTGCGGCGGGACGCTCCTCCCGGGCAGGAACAGCCGGCCGCCCGTCAGCCCGGCCAGCCCCATGCCCACGAGGCCGCGCAGCACGCCGCCGCCGAAGCCGTCCCGCGCCCGCTCGGCCGCGCGCGACTCGGCGTCCAGCCAGCTCGCCCGTCGCCGTCGCACGTACGTCTGCTCCAGGGTCTCCCGGGTGAAGGGCTGCCCGGAGCGCAGCAGCTCGGCCACCGCCTCGGCCAGCAGGGCGCCGGTGGCCCAGGCCTCGTCCACGCCGGATCCCGTGAGGACGTTCGTGCTCCCCGACCCCTCGCCGATCCGCGCGTACCCGTCGCCGGCCAGGTGCGGCTCGCCCCGCCGGCCCGCCTCCTGGAGCGTCTTGGCGCCCCAGGACCGGAGCCGCCCGCCCTCCAGGACGTGCCACAGGTACGGGTGCAGCATCCAGTGCTGCAGGTACCGGTAGGCCGTGCGCACCGGGCTGTCCAGCCAGGAGGGGACGAAGATTCCCAGCGAGGCCGCGCGCTCGGGGTAGACGTACAGGAAGCCGAAGATCTCCGGCTCCGGATAGCCGAAGGTGTGGAGGACGAGGCCCGGCGCGACGGGGGCGTCCTCGCGCAGGTCCACGACCATCTTCATGCCGAGGGCCCACTCCCGCCGGTGGTGCCCGGCGGGCAAGCCGAAGCGCTCGTCCAGCTGGCGCCCCACGGGTCCGACCGGCCCGTCGCCGATCACCGTCAGGGTCGCGCGGATGTCCATGCCGGGCAGGAACGCCGGCTCGGGATTCCCCTGGCGGTCGGTGCCCTGGTCCAGCAGCCGCACGCCCACCACCCGGCCGTCCTCCACCAGCGCGGACGCCACCGGCGCCCCGGGCCACACCTGCACGGCGCCCGCCGCCATCACCTGTCCGCTGACCCACTGCATGAACTGCCCGAGCGAGAGGACCAGCCCGGGCTCCTTGCGGAGGAACGGCGGGATGGGCAGCCGGAGCGCCTCGCGCTCGTACGGCAGCACGCGCCCCAGGGCGCGGATGGCGGCGTCTCCGGCGCGCATGACGGCGGAGCGCCGGCTGACCCCGCGCGGGTCCAGCAGGTAGAGCAGCCGCTCCTCCGTGACCGGCGCGGCCAGGGGGATCTGCGACGGATCCAGGTCGGGGAAGCTCTGCCGGATGGCGCGCCCGCGCGTGACCACGCCCGAGACGCCGAAGCCCGTATCGTCCGCACGCTCGTAGCAGATCACCTGGGGCGGCAGCCCCGGCACGGCGCGGCTCTGCAGCGCGCTCCCCTCGGCGGAGGTCAGGTGCCGCGAGAGCACGGTGAGGAACCCCCCCATGGCCGGCCCCATCCCCACGCAGGCAATGTCCACGTCCATCGTCTGGCGCTCGACCGTCGTCGTCGCGTCCGTCCTCACACGCCTCTCCAGCGTTCAGCGGTCAGGATCAGCCAGGATGAGAGCAACCCGTAGCTCGTAACGCGTAACGCCGGGAGCGCGGCTCGGGCCTCATCGCGGCCGGCTCTCGGCACCAGGCACTCGGCACTCGTGCTCTCTTGTGGCCACCCGTTCTTGTTCGTCTCGGCTCTCGGCGCTAGGCTCTCGGCTCTCTTCCCGTTCTCGGCCCTTCCCCCTGTGCGTCTTGTGCTTCTTCGTGGCCAGCCGTTCTCGGTTCGTCTCGGCTCTTCACCGGTTCGTCTCGGCGCTCACTGCGGGTAGTCCAGCGCCTCCGGGATCATCACCTGCGTCAGCGCGGCGGCCGCGCGATCCTTGGCCAGGCGGGCGCCGGTCAGGCAGGCGTCCAGCCGCAGCCGCAGGCGCGCGAACGGCTCGAGGTCGGCGACGAGCACGCACGGCCCGGCCTTCCCGCACTCCGACGGCTTCCAGGCCAGGGCGTCCACGCCGCCCCCGGCCGACTCGCGGACCGCGGCCTCCCAGGCCGGGTGCCGGTTGTACCCGTGGACCAGCTCCGCGCAGATGCGGCCCACCTCGCCCGCCGCCCGTGCCGCCTGGACGTGGCAGAGGTCCGCGAGGAAGCCGACCAGCCCCGCCAGCCCTTCCGCCAGCGCCGGCGACTCGGGCCCGCGGACCTCCAGCTCGCGCACGTCCAGGATGTGCTGGCGGGACGCCAGGAGCCAGCACAGGGCGTCGGCCAGCGGGAAGGTCACGCCCTGCCGGTTGCCGTGGAAGAGCTTCCCGCCCCCGGCGTCCACCGCGGCCTGCAGGTGCGCGAGCGTCCAGCGCCACAATTCCATCGCGGTGGCCAGGGCGCAGGCGCCCGTGCCCGGCCGCTCCTGCCCGATCTGCCGCATCTCCGCGATCCAGTTCCCGAACTGCGCCAGGAACAGCTCGCTCGCCATGGTGACGGAGAGCTGCCGGCGCTGCACGGCCTCCGGCCCCTCGTAGGTCGCCTCGAGCTGCGCGTCCATCCACTTCTGCCCCAGGAAGCCCGGGCAGTCCTCCGTGATGCCGTAGCCGCCCATCAGGCTCACGGCCTCGCGCATCATGGCCGCGCCGTGGCCGGTGTTCCAGAGCTTCACCGCGGGGCACAGCACGCTGGTCACGGCGTCCAGGACCAGGAAGCGGACCAGCGGCTCCGCCGAGACCTGCGCCCAGCGCGCCGCGTCCCGCGCCGGCTCGCCGGCCAGGGCGATGTAGTCCAGGGCGTCCTTGGTGAGCCGCCTGAAGAGCCGGAGCTGCCCGCTCCCCGTCACGCCCTGCGCCGCCAGGATGGCGTCCTTCTGCCGCTCCAGCGGGTCCAGCTCGTCGAAGAGCCGCGCCGTGGCGAAGCCCAGCGAGGCGGCCGCCTCGCCGGCGGCCCACACGTCCACCAGGCGGTGGAGCGCGTCCTCCCGCTGCTGCAGGCCCAGCTCGTAGCGCGGGGAGCCGGGGGCGATGGCCTCCGCCCCGCGGAAGCGGCCGCGCTGGTAGCGGATGACCGGCTCCACCGCGGAGAGCAGCTTGGCGGCTGTCATGAGGCCCACGGTCACCCGCGTGCGGCGGAAGACGGCCTCGATCACCTCGGCGTGGCTGTAGCGCGGGATCAGCACGCCGTCCTTCACGCTGTAGCCGCCCACGATCCGGCTGGCCGGGACGCGGAGGCTGAAGGCCGGGTCGCGGGTCGAGGAGAGCTGGTGCACCAGCTTGCGGGCCGGCGTGCCGCGGTCGAAGGTGCCGGGATCGGTCTGCTCCAGGATGACGATGCAGCTTCCCTTGATGCGCGGGTCGGCGGAGTCGACCGCCGCGGTCACGAAGTTCGCGAAGCCCATGTTCGTGATGAAGCGGCCGCGCTTGTCCACCTGCAGGATCGGCTCGCCCCCCGCGGGCCACTCGGCCACGCGCACCTTGCCGCTCAGCAGCCCCGTCTCCACGCCCACGTAGGGCAGCGGCTCCGTCAGGCTGAAGGCGCCGCGCCAGATGGCGCGGTCCTCGCCGGGCTGGGGCGGGACCGCCCGCCGCATGTAGGTGTCGCGCTGCTCGGGCGTGCCCCGCTCGTGGATGGGCGCCAGGGCCAGGTTGCCGGCCAGGCTGCAGGTGGCCGCGCCCGCGTCCACCCAGGACAGCTCGAAGGCCACCAGCGCCAGGGCGGTGTTCTTCGGGCCCTCGATGAAGCCGCCCTGCTCCGGGTCCATGAACACGCCGGTGATCCCCGCCGCGTCGAAGGCCGCGAGCAGCTCCGCCTTCTCGGCGGTCCACTCGTGGCTGTTCCGCGCGCCGCCCGCCACCAGCCTGGCCACCGGGCCGCGCGCCACGCCCCGCGCGGACTGCACGAGCATCTGCAGGTCGTAGCGGTCCGCGAAGCGCCAGAGGATCTGCCGCGCGTCGTCGCCCGGCAGGGTGCGGAGCGTCTCGCCATGCTGGGTGGATGCCGTGCCGTCCATGCGGGCTCACCTCGCTGCAAGAGGGTTCGCGTCGGTCGCGGGATGGCCGGTGGAGGAGGAGACACCGGCGCTGCCTGGGGGGCATCAGCGCGCGGGACCTTACCATCGATCCGTGCCCAAGGCGAGCGCCGAGTCGGCTTTGTCTCAAACTGGGGAGTAGCCGGCGGCCGGAAAGCGTCGCCCTCTCCGACACCCGGCGGGCAATTGGATGGGAGCGTGCGGCGTCTTTGGCCGGGGCGTCGGCCGGCCGCTTCTGACCGAGGAGGAATGGCGGGGGCACCGCGCCACGATGCGGGGGATGCCGCCCGACGAGCGGCTGAAGTACCGGCGGGAGCTGCAGTCCAGGATGCGGGAGCGGGCCAGGGAGCGGGGGATCGCCCTCCCCGAGGCCCCGGAGACCTCGCGCCCGGCCGACCCGCGATCGCCGGCCGGCGCGCCGCGCCGCCGCGGCGCCGGCCGGGGTCCGGGTCCCGGCGGCGAGGGCGGGTAGGAACCCGCGCCGCTACCCCTGCTCGAAGATGCGCGTCTCGGCGGCTCCGCCCGGCGTCCGGAAGCGGCACTCGATCACGATGTCGCTCG
>JBHGAX010000186.1:0-7968 GCA_041946635.1 Methylomirabilales bacterium (SeqCode) | reverse complement strand
GTCGAGGACCTCTCCAACATGGGCATCCTGCCCACCCGGAACTGGGAGACGGGCGCCTGGGAGCACGCCAACCGCATCAGCGGCACGGCGATGAAGAACTCCATCCTCATCGGCCACCGCGCCTGCGAGGCCTGCCCCGTCGGCTGCACGCGCGTGGTGCGCGTCACGGAGGGCCCCTTCGGCGGGGTCCGGCCGGAGTACGGCGGGCCGGAGTACGAGACGGTGGCCGCCATGGGCTCGCTCTGCGAGAACGGCAACCTGGAGGCCATCGCGCTGCTCAACCAGAAGTGCAACGTCTACGGCCTGGACACGATCAGCGCCGGCTCCGCGATCGCCTTCGCCATGGAGTGCTTCGAGAAGGGCCTGCTGTCGAAGAAGGACATCGGGTTCCCGCTGCCCTGGGGCGACGCCAAGGCCATGCTGAAGCTCCTGGACATGATCGCCCACAGGCAGGGCATCGGCGATCTGCTGGCCGAGGGCGTGCAGCGGGCGGCCGCGAAGATCGGTCGGGGCGCTGAGGACCTGGCGGTGGAGGTCAAGGGCCTGGAGCTGGGCATGCACGAGGCGCGCGGGAAGAAGGGCCTCGGCATCTCGTACGCCACGGCCCCCCGCGGCGCCGACCACATGGAGGGGTTCCACGACCCGATGATCGCCGCGCCGAACGCCTATCGGGAGATCGGCGTGACGGAGGCCATGGACCGGTTCCAGCTGGAGGGCAAGGCCCGGCCGGTCCGGCTGGCCGAGGACTACACCTCCTTCATCAACTCGCTGCCCATCTGCTCCTTCATGTGCCTGACGGTCGCCGGCCTGCGAAACACGGCGGAGCTCACCGGGATGCTGGCCGCGGCCACCGGCTGGACGGACATGACCCTCGAGGAGGAGATGGCCATCGGCGAGCGCGCCTACAACCTGGCGCGCGCCTTCACCGTCCGGGAGAGCGGCGGCAAGGCCGACGACCGGCTTCCGGCCAAGCTGGGGAAGAGCCTGCGGGACGGCGCGTCGAAGGGGCAGGTGTTCGGCAAGCGGGAACTGGCCCAGGCGCTGGCGGCATACTACGCCGAGCGCGGGTGGAGCAAGGACGGCACGCCCACGGCGGCCAGGCTCGAAGCGCTCGGGCTGGAGGACGTGGCCCGGACGCTGGGCGCGAAAGGAGGCAAGCGATGACCGCCATGCTCGTCGTCGATCCGGCCCGGTGCACCGGCTGCCGCATGTGCGAGCTGGCCTGCTCGCTCGCCAAGACCGGCGCCTTCGCCCCGGCCTTGAGCCGCATCCGCGTCCACGTCTTCGCCGAGGACTTCAAGCACATCCCGCTCGCCTGCTTCCAGTGCAGCGACGCCCCGTGCGCGCGGGCCTGCCCGGCCGCCGCGCTCCTGCAGGGCGACGGCCTGGTGCGCTTCGTGCGGGAGAAGTGCATCGGCTGCCGCATGTGCATGCTGGCGTGCCCCTTCGGGGTGATCTCGTTCGACGACGAGACGCGGGCCATCGCGAAGTGCGACACCTGCGACGGCGATCCGGAGTGCGTGAAGTTCTGCGCGTACGGCACCCTGACCTTCCGCGAGGGGTCGCTGGCCGCGGCGCCCAAGGGACGCGACTTCGCACGCCGGGTGGCGGACGCGGCGAAGGCGTAGAGTGAGATCGAGTTAGACTGAAAGGTACCAACGCAGAGACGGGAAGTTTCGGACAATTCCCGCTCGGGACATAGGCACCTTTGCGGCTTTGCCGCTTCGCGTGAGGCGGTTCGGCGGCAGTTCGGCGGACCCCCTCAGCCGCCCTCTCTTCCCTCGGGGAGCGAGGGTACGTGAATTGATCCGCGGCTCTGCGTCTCTGCGTGAGACGGTTCTTTTGAGGACTTGATGTCTCAGCGCAGGATCGTGATCGTGGGCAACAGCGCGGCGGGGCTGGCGGCGGTGGAGGCCATCCGCCGACGCGACGACGGATGCCCTGTCACGCTGGTCGGCGAGGAAGCACGGCCGGCCTACTCGCGCGTCATGCTGCCCTACCTGCTCTCCGGGGAGCGCGAGGATCTCTCCCTGCGCGCTCCAGACTATTACCGCCGCATGCGGGTCGAGGCGCTGCTCGGCCGCCGGGCGGTCGCGATCGACGGGGACCGGCTGGTCCTGGACGACGGGGCGCGGCTCCCGTTCGACCGCCTGCTCCTGGCCACCGGGTCGCGCGCCGCGGTCCCGGACATCCCGGGCGTCGGCGTGCCGGGCGTCTTCGCCATGAAGACCATGGCGGACGCGCTCGCCGTCCGCGCGCGCCTCCCCGCGGTCCGCCACGTCGTGATCCTGGGCGGCGGGCTCATCTGCCTCCTGGTCGTGCGGGCGCTCCTCAAGCAGGGCCGCTCGGTGTCGCTCGTCGTGTCTTCCGATCGGCTGCTCTCTCGCCTCCTGGACCCGGGAGGCGCGGCGATCGTGCACCGGCGCCTGGCGGAGGCCGGCGTCCAGGTCCTCACCCGCACCGACGCCCGGGCCATCCTGGCGAGCAGCGGCACGGTCTGCGCGGTCGTGACCGGTGACGGCCGAGAGCTGCCCGCCGACCTGGTGATCCTGGCGAAGGGGATCCGCTCCGACGTGGAGCTGGCAAAGACGGGCGGGCTGGCCACGGGCCGCGGGATCCTGGTGGACGAGTACTCCCGCACCAGCCGCGCGGACGTCTTCGCCGCCGGCGACTGCGCCGAGGCACCCGACCTGCTCACGCCAGGCACGCGGACGATCCCGGGCAACTGGTTCGAGGCGGTCGCGCAGGGCGAGGCCGCGGGGGCAAACATGCTGGGCGCCGGCCGGCCCGCGCCCGGCGCCCTGAAGATGAACGTGATGGAGGCCGTCCACACCCCCGTGGCTTCCATCGGCATGCTGGAGCCGCCGGACGCGGAGGCCGGGGTCCTCATCCGGGAGCGGAACGGCACGTACCGCAAGCTGGTGATGGCGCGGGACCGGATCGTGGGGGCCGCACTCGTGGGCGACGTCAGCGAAGCCGGCCTGCTCGCCATGCTCATCCGCCAGGGCGCCAGCCTCTCCGCCCTGAAGCGCCTCGATCTCTCCCGCCCCATGCACTACGCTTCCCTCGCCCGGGGGTAGGAACTTTTCACCACGAAGAGCACGAAGGACACGAAGGGGGTCTCGTGGTGTAGAACCTGGCCCCCGACCGGACCCCTTCGTGCTCTTCGTGACCTTCGTGGTGAGATGGCCCTTCACGAGTCGCTGTGGGTTACGACAGCGTCAGCGTGATCGTCGCCCGTGCTTTGCCCGCGGACGCCGGGAAGCGGGCCTGCCGGACCTGCTCCACGACGCACTTGGCGGCGCGGGTGTCCTGCAGCGTGCTGCTCAGGATGGTGACCGCCTCCAGCGTGCCGTCCTCGCCGATGCGGAGCTCGAGGACCAGCTGGCCGCTTCCCGTCCCGCACCGCTCCAGGCTCGCCACTTGCGTCTTGACCGCTTCGAGGACGTCCGTCCGCGACACGCCCTGCGTCCCGTTGACACGGGCAACCCTGACCGCGCGTCCCGGACGCTCCTCGTGGCTCCAGGCATCGCGTGAGCCGTGCACGCCCGGCATCGCGGAGGGCGAGATGGGCGACATGAAGAGCGGCGCAGCCGCCTTGGTGCGCACCTGCCCGCCCACGGCGTACTCCGACACGCCCTGCGGCAAGGGCAGCGGCTGCGTGACCGTCGTCTGCCGGCCGCCGGAATTGACCACTTGCGTATCCGCGGCCACGAAGGAGGTGTAGGCCGTCAGCAGGCTGTACTTCAGCCCGAGGTCCGTGACCTCCGCCACGCGCTTGTCCTCCTGCCGCAGCATGTTGTAGTCCGACAGGATGGCGATCCGCTGCCGCGCCCAGAGGTAGCGGAGCGCCGGATTTTCGCGCGAGCCGTCCGCGCTCACCCGGGCGGTCTCGGCGTACGGCCCGGCGCCCCCGGTCCCGCGCACCGTGATGCTCCCGCGCGCCGGCCCCCGCCACTTGCCGAAGACCGTCACCGGCCGCTCGGCCAGCACGTCCGGGATGCTGACCGGCTCCACGTCGTAGGCGTCGAAGCCCTGGAAGTCCACCCGGATGCCGGTGAGCAGGGGTGACTGGACCATGACCCGGAAGCGGTCGGCCCGCGCTGCCGCCTCGTCGGGCCTCGTGATCACGAACGGCTCGCCCATTCCGACGCGCGCCATGCCCTCGATCAGGTGCCGATTGACCGCCGTCCCGATCCCGAAGGCGAAGAAGTTCGCCCTCCCCAGGTTATGGCGGATGAGGTCGAAGGCCTGCTCCTCCACGTGCACGTAGCCGTCCGTGGCGATCACCACGGTCCGCGAGTACCCCTCCGGCCGCGGGAGGGCGAGGGCCCGCTGCAGCGCGGGAAGGAGCTCGGTCCCGCCGCCGCCCGTCTCCCGCTCGATCACGCGCAGCGCCCGCTGGAGGTTCTCCGGGCTCGCCGGCACGGACGCGGGAGACAGCAGCGACGAGCCGCCGGAGAAGAGCAGGACGTTGAAGCGGTCCGTGGGCCGGAGATGCCCGAGCAGCTCGCGCAAGAGCTTCTTGGAGACCTCCAGCGGGAAGCCGTGCATGGAGCCGGAGACGTCCACGATGAAGACGTACTCCCGGCCGGGGATCGCGGCCTGGGTCACCCGCTTGGGCGGCTCCAGCGTGAGCAGGAAGAAGTTCTCGCCATTGCCCTCGTGGAGCAGGAGGCCGGACTCAATGCGGTCGCCGCCCAGCCGGTACCGCAGGATGTAGTCGCGGTTCCCCCCGCTGCCCTCGCTCGGATCCAGCTTCACCGTGGCTGCCGACGGGCCCTGGTAGGTGGCCACGACCTTGTGCGAGGTGGAGGCCAGCTCCTTGATCGGCAGGCCGGCGTGCAGCGCCACGGTGATGTCGAGCGCCGAGGCGGCGGGCTCCCCGGCGCGCAGGTAGGGATTGGCCACCCAGCGCTCGGAGGCCGGCGCCGTCGCGGCCGCCTGATTGGAGTAGCGGGGACCCACCACCGTCGGATAGACGAACTCGTACACGCGGTCCGTGGGAACGAGGACCTCCGTGTACCGGAGGTCGACGGTGACCCGCGCGCCGGGCATGATGTTGGCCACCTGCATCTGGAAGACGTTGGGCCGCGCCTGCTCCAGCAAGGAGGCGCTCCGCCCCTGCTCCCGGGCGGTCTCATACTCTCGCCGCGCCGCCTCCCGCCGGTCGATCTTCGCCTCGATGACCCGCTCGCCGATTGTCATCTTCATCCCGTGCACCGCGGCCCGGGTGGAGGCGGGGAAGACGTAGACGGCCTCGATCGGTCGCGTCCCCTCGTTCCGGTAGACCTGCGCGACCCGGACGTCCGCGATCACGCCGGCGATGCGCACGTCGGCCGAGGTGGACTTCAGGGGCAGCTGGTCCGCGGGATCGTCGCTCCGGACGAAGAAGTAAGGGGAAAGCGTCTTGTCGTCGGAAGTCTCCCGGGCGGACGGCGCGGCGGCGCCGCCCAGGAGCGCTGCCAGGAACACGATGGTCCAACGGAATCGCAGGATACGCATGGCGGCCTCCTCTCCTCTACGGCGTTTGCACCGTTAGACAGGGGAGCCCGCCGGAAAGTTCCCAAAGACATTTCACCACGAAGGTCACGACGAGCACGCAGGGTTCAAGCCAGGGAACCCCCTTCGCGGCCTTCGGTCCTTCGTGGTGAGCTATGGGCTTTACGGCTCGGCGTGGATCTGGATGGTGATGCGGAGGGGACCGTCGGAGGCAGGCGGGGGGCCGCCCGTCTCGCGAAGGGGGCCGAGCGCCCGGAGCTTCCGGTCGACGTCCGGGATCTCGGCGGGGTGGATCTCCGCGGCCACCGTCGCGCTCCGCTCCGCCACGATGGGCAGGATGGAGCGCGCGCCGTGTGCCGCCAGGATGGATTGGACTTCCGCCGCGGCCCTGGCGAGATCGCGCGCCTGAAGGGAAAGCCCGTAGGGAAGCACCTCGGCGGTGCCGGGCGCGGGGCGCCGGGCGAGCGCCTTCCCCGGCGCGGCATCCAGCCCCGCTCGCTCATCCTGCTGCACGGCGCCGGAGCCCATCAGCCGCCCGGCCGCCTCCTCCATCTCGCGGATCGCCGGGTCCTTCCGGTAGGCCTCGGCCGGCGCGGCAGGGGGGCCGGGGGGCAGAGCGGGAGGGGCGGGGGCCGGCAGCAGCCCCTTTTCGATCCGGTCTGCCGCGCCCTCGGCCCGCCGCGCAGCAGCCGGCGCCTGCTCCGGACCGACGGGCGGGCCGGCCGCCGGAGTTTCAGCCTTCGGGACCGGCGCTCGCCGTGCCTCGGCCCGGTCTGCGGGGCGCTCGGCTGGCGGCACGGCGGGCGCGGGTGCGGCCGGCGCGGGTGACGGGGAGGCCGTGGGCGCCTCGGTGAGGGTTGGGGCCTTGGCTTCCGGCGCTGGGGCTTCCAGTTTCGCATGCGGCTCGGCCTGCTCCTTGGCAGCCTGGCGGACATCGGGCTCGACAGCCCGGTAGACATACACCGCGATGCCGGCGACCAGCAGGCTGGCCACGGCTGCCGCAGGGAGCTTCAGGCCAAAGCGTGAGAGCCGGCGCCAGAACGCACCCGTCCGTCGCGCCCGTTCTTCGCGCACGCGGGCCATGACGCGGGTCTTGAGCCAGGGGGGCGCCTCCACCTCGTCCAGGCTGCCGACGAGCCGCCCGGCTCTCACCAGGTCGTCCCGCACCGCCGCACACCGGGCGCAGGAGGCCAGGTGGGCCGCGATGAGCGGCTCCTCGCCGGCCGGCACGGCGCCGTCGAGATAGGCCGGGAGCTGCTCCTGGATGTGCTGGCAATCCATCAGAGATCCCCGAGCACGGCCTTCAGGCAGTTCTTCACGGCTGCTCGGGCCCGGTACAGCCGCGACTTGATCGTCCCCTCGGGCACGCCCAGCATCGCCCGGATGTCCTCGTACGAGTACCCGAGGGTGTCGCGGAGCACGATCACCTCGCGGTACTCCCCGGCCAGCGTCCCGATGCAGTGCTGCACCGCCGCCTGGATCTCCTTGCGCTCCAGGACTTCCAACGCCGACGCCTCGCGGGTCTCGGCGCGCGCGGCCAGCCGCTCGGGCGGGCCGGCCGGGTCGTCGAGGGAGACGGTCCGCTCCCGCTGGTCCTTGGTCCGCTTCAGCCGGGTCTTGGCGGCGTTCAGGACGATCCCGCACAGCCAGGTGGAGAACCTGGCCTCCGCGCGGAACTTGCCGATGGCCCGGTATGCCGCGAGGAAGGCGTCCTGGACGATGTCGCAGGCCTCCTCGTAGTTCCCCGTCATCCGGTACGCGACGTTGATCATCCTCTTCTGGTGCCGCTCCACCAGTCGCCCGAAGGCCTCGTCGTCGCCGCGCCGACACGCGGAAACCAGGGAGGCGTCCTCGTCTTCCCGCGCGAGCTCGCGCCCTGCCTGATCTTTGGACATCTCTCCCGGCGGTTCGGTTCCCACGCAAGCACGCTGTGACGGTGCGGCGGATTCTATCGACAGCGTCTCGGCCGGTCAACCTGCCGGAGGCGCGCCGGCAGGCGAAGGGCCGGCGCCGATTTGTCCAGTCTGGCTGACGTTCGGCCCCGACGGCGTTGTCGCCTGCGCCTTACTGGGCTGAAGTAGACCCGGCGAACCCAACGCGGGACGGCCAAGGCGATAACCCCTCTTCGAGCGGAGAGGCCTGGAAGGAGGTGCGCATGTCGGATCTTGTGAAGCTGGGACAGCAGGTCCCCGATTTCGAGCTGGAGACGTACGATCCGGCCAAGGAGGACTTCGGGCGCTTCGGCCTGAAGGAGCAGCGGGACGGGAGGCGCTGGACGATCCTGTTCTTCTATCCCGCCGACTTCACCTTCGTCTGAGCGACCGAGTTCGCTGCTCTGGCAGAGCAGCACGAGCGGTTCGTGCGGATGGGCTGCGACGTCATCACGGTGAGCACGGACACGAAGTTCGTGCACCTGGCGTGGCAGAAGAGCGAGAAGGAGCTGGCGAAGGTCCGCTACCCCATGGG